>NZ_JBVITR010000004.1:0-55821 GCF_055574875.1 Streptomyces sp. NPDC034670 | reverse complement strand
TGGACCGGAACCCGCTGGGGGAGCCCCCCCCAACCTGTCTCCGCGACCCCCTTCGGGGGGGGGGGGGGGGGGGGGGGGGGGGGGGGGGTGCCCTCCCCCCCCCCCCCCCCGCCGGAGCGTCCCGGACGGGTCAGCCCAGCAGCTCCACCTCCGCCAGCGCGGCCTCACCGGTCAGCACCAGCCGGTAGTGGCGGTACGTCCCGGGTGCGCCGACGGAGAAGGCCCGGGTCTGCCGGTCCCAGCGGAAGGACTCGCCCGCCCGCTCGTCCAGGTCCTGCCACGCCGTCCCGTCGGCCGACCCCTGCAGCACCCAGCCCGTGGGCGCCTCGGCGCGGTCCGAGGACGTCAGCGTGTACTGCACCGCCTTCGTCTCCCCGGTGACGGGCAGTTCCACGGTGGACACCGTGGCGCCGGTCGCCGAGGTGTCGTCGAACAGGGCGCCCCCGCCCTCGGTCACGTCCCTGCGGGGCGCGGGCACCTCGTCGTCCCGGGTGATCGACACGGGCGCGGCGTCCTCGCCCGTGCCCCACGCCGACGGCCGCGGGCCCATGTCGAACTCCAGGACGCCGCCCTTCGCGATCAGCGCGTGGGGGAGCGCGGTGGAGTTCCAGCGCTTGCCGTTGACCTTCAGCCCCTGCACGTAGACGTTCCGCGCGCTGTTCTCCGGCGCCCTGACGACCAGGTCGCGGCCGTTCTCCAGGTGCACGGTCGCCTTCTTGAACAGCGGGGAGCCGATGGCGTACTCGCCGCTGCCCATCACCAGCGGGTAGAAGCCGAGCGCGGAGAACAGGTACCAGGCGGACTGCTCGCCGTTGTCCTCGTCGCCGTGGTAGCCCTGCCCGATCTCGCTGCCGGTGTACAGGCGGGACAGCACCTCGCGCACGTTCGCCTGCGTCTTCCAGGGCTGTCCGGCCGCGTCGTACATGTACAGAGCGTGGTGGGCGACCTGGTTGGAGTGCCCGTACATGCCCATCCGGACGTCCCGCGCCTCGGTCATCTCGTGGATGACGCCGCCGTAGGAGCCCTTGAACTCGGGGGAGGCCGTCTCGGGGGTGGACAGGTACGCGTCGAGCTTGTCCGCGAGCCCGCCCCGGCCGC
The DNA here is from genome assembly GCF_055574875.1 of Streptomyces sp. NPDC034670. Taxonomy (NCBI): domain Bacteria; kingdom Bacillati; phylum Actinomycetota; class Actinomycetes; order Kitasatosporales; family Streptomycetaceae; genus Streptomyces; species Streptomyces sp. NPDC034670. Next base: position 54,723 of record NZ_JBVITR010000004.1, on the reverse strand, counting down.
CGTAGAGGTTGGCCAGGCCGCGGCTGTCCTGCGGGGCGGTGAAGGCGTAGCCCCACCCGTTGGTCTCGGTGTAGTCGTGGCCCCACACCCGCGGGTCGTACTTCGAGGACTCCACGCGCCAGTTCCCCCGGGCGTCCTTGCCCTGGAAGAACCCGGCCTTCGCGTCGAAGAGGTTGACGTAGTCCCGGGCGCGGTCCATGAAGTACGCGGACTCCTCCCGGTAGCGCTCCTCGCCGGTCCTCTCGTGGAGGGCCTCGCCCATCTTCGCGATGCCGTAGTCGTTGAGGTAGCCCTCCAGCGCCCACGACAGGCCCTCGTGGGTCTCGGTGGAGGTGTAGCCGAGGAACGGCGAGGTCGCCATGCCCTTGCGGCCCACGCCCGAGGACGGGGGCACCACGGTGGCGTTCTTCACCGCCGCGTCGTACGCCGCCTTGGCGTCGAAGCGGACCCCCTTGACGTACGCGTCCGCGAACGCGACGTCCGAGGAGGTGCCGGTCATCAGGTCGGCGTAGCCGGGGGAGGACCAGCGCGAGGTCCAGCCGCCGTCCTTGTAGTGCTGCACGAACCCGTCGACCAGCTCACCGGCCTTGGACGGGGTCAGGAGGGAGTACGCCGGCCAGGTGGTCCGGTAGGTGTCCCAGAAGCCGTTGTTGACGTACACCTTGCCGTCCACGATCTTCGCGCCGGCGTGCGTCGGGGTGTCGGCCCCCACCGGCTTCGAGAACGGGGAGGCGTACCTGTGCTTCCCGCCGACCTTCTCGAAGCCCGAGTTCGGGTACAGGTACAGCCGGTAGAGGTTGGAGTAGAGCGTGGTCAGCTGGTCCGGCGTGGCGCCCTCGACCTCGACCTTGCCGAGGATCCGGTCCCACTGGCGCCGGGCGTCGCGCTTGACCTGCTCGAACGAGGTGCGCCGGCCGATCTCCTGGCGCAGGTTGTCCTTCGCCTGGTCGACGCTGATCAGCGAGGTCGCCAGGCGCAGGGTGACCGTGCGGTCCCGGCCCGCGTCGAAGCGCAGGTGGCCCCTGGCGCCGCTGGAGCCGCCGCCGATGACCTCGGCGTCGAACTCGCCGTGGACGAACAGCCGGGTCGCGCCGACGGAGAGCGGCGACCTGACGTCCGAGTAGCCGGTGAAGGTGCCGTTCTCCTCGTCCAGGGTCAGGCCGGCCTGGTCGTTGACGTTGTCGAAGATCACGCTCGCGTCGTCGCCGGGGAAGGTGAAGCGCATCATCGCCGCGTGGTCGGTCGGTGCCATCTCGGCCTTCAGGCCGTTCTCGAACCGCACGCCGTAGTAGTACGGCCGGGCGGTCTCGTTCTCGTGCCGGAAGGCCAGCTCGCGCGCCTCACGTCCGGTGTCCGGGGTGCCGGCGGCGGCCGACGGCATCACCTGGAAGGTCTGCCGGTCGCCCATCCAGGGGCTCGGCTCGTGGCTCGCGCTGAACGCCTGGATCGTCGGCAGGTTGTCGTCGTTGTTGCCGCTCGCGTACTCGTACAGCCAGCTCAGCGACCCGGCGTTGGTCACCGGGGTCCAGAAGTTGAAGCCGTGCGGCACGGCGGTCGCGGGGAAGTTGTTGCCGCGGGAGAAGGCGCCGCTGGAATGGGTGCCCCGGGTCGTCACGGCGTAGTCGGAGAGGTGGGCCCTGGGCCGTTCGGGTGGGACCCGCTTCAGCGCCACGTCGTCCACCCAGCCCCGGAACTTCGCCGGGCCCTTGGGCGAGTCGTACGCCACCAGGATCCGGTCGACGGTCCTGCCGGCGGCCACCGAGCCGATCGCCGACCGCACGCTGTTCCACTGGTTGACGTACAGCACCTCGGCCGCGCCCTGGCCGCGCGGTGTCAGCGGGAAACCGTGCTGGTCCGTCGCCCCGAGGTCGCTCAGGTGGGTGCCGTCGGTGAAGGCCAGGTCGACGGAGACGTTCGTGGCGTCGTAGTCGAGGTCCCGGTCCGCCATCGAGGGGAAGATCTTGTACGACAGCTCCGTGTCGCGCTCGACCCTCACGTCGACGTCGAAGACCTTGTTGTACGAGTACGCCCGGCCCGGCGCGGTGTGCCGGCCCGCGTACCTGAGGGCCCGTCTGCCGGTGAAGCCGGCGTTCGCCTTCGCCGTCGGCGAGCCGCTCGGGCCGCGGTCGACGAGCGAGCGCATGTCCTCGGGGACGGGGCCGGCGATGCCGGTGGACAGCTGGACGTCGGCGAGCTGGAGGGCGTCGCGCGCCCCGTTGTTCCTGGTGAACTCCAGCCGCCAGTGCCGGAACTCGGCCGCCTCGGCGAGGTCGTACGTCTTCGTCTGGAACCGCTCGGCGAAGGACTCCCCGGAGCGGGTGTCCACCGTCCGCCAGTCCTCGCCGTCCGCCGAGCCCTTCAGCGTCCAGTCCACGGGGTCGCGCTCGGCGTGGTCGTTGGCCGAGGTGAGGGCGTACTCGACGATCCTCTCCGGCTCGTCCAGGGCGAACTCGATCCAGCCGGTCGGCGCGAAGGTCAGCCACTTGGTGCCGGGCTCGCCGTCGAAGAGGTTGTCCTTCACCTCCCGGCCGCCGGTGTTCTCCCCACTGGCCCGGACGTCGGTGACCCGTTCGGTGACGTTGCCCGGGATGCCGGAGGTGAAGCCGCCGTCGACCCCCGAGGCGCGCTTGTCGCCGCCCGGCGTGGTGTCGACGGTGTTCGACCAGTCCGGGGCGGGGTCCCCGGACTCGAACGACGAGGCGAACTCCCGGTCCGCCTTCGGCGGCGCCTGGGGCAGTGCCACCGCGGCTCCCGGTGAGCCCGCGGCCAAAGCGAAGGCGGTCGCCGCGACGACCGCCGTCCCCCATCTGTGCCGAACCCTGTGTGGCATGCGCGAGCACCCTCCCTGCGCTGGACAACGTTGTCAACCTCGATGCGCAAGCACCAGTAGTGGGCCAAGTGACCTCTGGTGTCAAGGGTGTTGAATGTGCCCTTCCCATCCGGTGGCGAGGTTTTCTCCGGGCGGGAAAGCGTCGGCCGTTCGCATTTCCGTGAGGTCTCAACTCGGAAAAGACCCACGGGGAACCTTGTGTTCGATCTTGCTCCATTGGCGGGAAGTGGACTATACCTGTCGGCACTTCGGGGCATTCATCACAGCACCCGATCATCAGCGACGCGCACGACGAAGAACGTCCCGCGCCCGCGGCGCTCCGGGCACCACCGGTGCACCCCGCACCGGCCGCACTTCCTGCACGACCCAGCTTGACCCGAACGCGGTGCCGGGAAGGATCCGGTTCACCGCCTGAGTCCTGGAGAAGGCGAGGACTTGAGCATGGGATCCACTTCCGCCCAGAACACCGGCACCGGCGACGGGAGCACCACCGGCGTCGGCCGCCGCGATCTGATCAAGCGGTACGCCGCGCTCGGCCTGATGTCCGCACCGGTGACGGGTTTCCTGTCCGCGTGTGCCAGCGGGGGCGGGGACGGCCAGGAGAAGGCCGAGGCGGGAAAGAAGACCGCGAAGAACCCCCTGGGCGTCAATGGCGGCGCGCGGATGGAATTCGTGCTGTTCGACGGCGGTTTCGGCAAGGAGTACGCCGAGGACGCGGTCAAGGTCTACGAGAAGGACTTCCCGGGGGCGAAGGTCGATTTCTCCGCCACCCAAAAGATCCAGTCCACCCTGCAGCCGCGGTTCAACCAGGGCACTCCGCCCGACCTCATCGACAACTCCGGTGCCGAGCAGATGGACATGGGCGTGCTGGCCGGCAAGAACCAGCTCGCCGACCTCACCCCGTTGCTGGACGCCCCCTCGTACGACGACCCGGGCAGGAAGGTCCGGGACACGCTGCGCCCCGGCATCGTGGAGATGGGCCGGTTCGACGGTGAGAAGGTGTGGGTCCTCTACTACGCCTACACGGTGTACGGCGTCTGGTACTCGCAGAAGGCCCTGGACGCGCTCGACGAGCGGTACCCCGAGACCTGGGACCAGATGCTCGCGGTCTGCGAGAAGGCCAGGAAGAAGGGCATGGCGGGCTGGACGTACGCGGGCAAGTACCCGTACTACCTGCCCTTCTCGCTCTACCCGATGATCGCCAAGGTCGGCGGCCGCGAGGTGCTCGACGCCATCGACAACCTCGAGCCCAACGCCTGGAGGCACCCGGCGGTCAAGGCGTGCTTCGAGGCCTACTACGAGCTCCACCGCAAGGGGTACGTCCTCAGGGGCACCCCGGGCCTGGACCACATCCAGTCCCAGAGCGCCTGGGCCCGGGGCAAGGCGCTGTTCCTCCCGAACGGCTCCTGGGTGGAGAACGAGTCCGCGAACGTCATCCCCGCCGACTTCGGCCTCGCCGTCTCCGCCCCCACCGGTCTCGACTCCTCCGACAGGATGCCCTTCGGCACCCTCTGGGCCTCCGGCGGCGAGCCCTTCATCGTCCCGGCCAGGGCGAGGAACGCGGCCGGCGGCATGGAGCAGCTGCGCATCCTGCTCAGCGAGGCGTCCTCGAGGAACTTCACCGGCAAGGTGAAGTCCCTGACGGCGTACGACGGCGGCACCGACGGCGTCGACCTCACGCCCGGACTGAAGTCCGGCGTCGCCGCGCTGGACAAGGCGGGTGACAACGTGGTGAACCCGCGCCTGCCGGACTGGTACGTGCAGCTGCAGAAGGAGAAGATCGGCGTGTCCGGACTCGGCGAGATGATGGCGGGCCGCATCACCCCGGCCGAGGCGATCAAGAAGATCCAGGGCTTCGCCGACGAGACCGCCAAGGACCCGTCGATCAAGCACTACAAGCACCGGTGAGGATCCGTCACCGGGGTCCCTCCGGCGCACCCGTGCCGGACGGACCCCGGCGGCACCCGCGCGCGGAACGGGGTCGGTAGCGATGCAGCACGGCAAGTACCGGTTCGTCGTGGGGTTCCTGACGGTCCCCCTGGGGCTGTACGGGCTCTTCGTCGTCTGGCCGTTCGTCCAGTCGATCTACTACTCGTTCACCGACTGGACCGGGCTGAGCCCCGACTTCTCGACGGTGGGGTTCGCCAACTACGAGCGGATGCTGGACGACGCCATCTTCTGGAAGTCGTTGCGGCACAGCCTGCTGTTCGCCCTGCTGCTGCCGGTGGTGACGATCGGCCTGGCCCTCTTCCTCGCCTTCATGATCAATGCGGGCGGCCGGCGGCGGCGCGGCGGTCCGGTGGTCTCCGGGGTCCGCGGCTCCGCCTTCTACAAGATCGTCTACTTCTTCCCGCAGGTGCTCTCGATCGCGATCGTCGCCCTGCTGTTCGCGTTCGCGTACAACCCGGACAGCGGTGCGATCAACTCGGTCCTGCGGGCGGTCGGGCTCGACGGCGTCCAGCCGCTCTGGCTGGGCGACCCGGACCTCGCCCTGTGGGCCGTCATGGCGGTGCTCGTCTGGTCCACGGTCGGCTTCTTCGTGGTCCTCTTCTCCGCGGGCATGGCGTCCATCCCGGTGGAGCTGTACGAGGCCGCGCTGCTGGACGGGGCCAACCGGGTCACCACCTTCTTCCGCCTCACCCTGCCGCTGCTGTGGGACACCGTGCAGTCGGGCTGGGTCTACATGGGCATCCTCGCCCTGGGCGCCGAGTCGTTCGCAGTCGTACAGATCATGACGACCGGTCCGGGCGGTCCCGACTACTCGACCACGGTCCTGGTCCTGTACGTGTACCAGAAGGCCTTCCGCGACGGCCAGGCCGCCTACGCCACCACCATCGGGGTCGCCCTGCTCGTCGTCACGCTGGCCTTCGCCGCCGCCGTGATGCGGCTGGGGCGGCGCGAGCGGCTGGAGTACTGAACGATGAAGACGACCGAGACGCCTCCCCCCGTCCCCGCCGAGCCGGGCGCCGCCCCCACCGGGACCGGCGTCCCGGCGGACGCGCCGCCCCGGGAGAGGAGAGAGGGCACCGTCCTCGACGCCTTCTCGCACGGGATCCTCGCCGTCTGGGCGGTCATGGTGGTCATGCCGCTGGTGTGGGCGGTGATGACGTCCTTCAAGGACGACGCCGCCATCTTCGGCTCGCCCTGGTCGCTGCCGGACAGGCTGCACTTCGACAACTGGTCGCGGGCCTGGACCCAGGCCCGCATGAGCGACTACTTCCTCAACACCGTCCTGGTGGTCGGCGGCTCCCTCGTCGGCACGCTGGTGCTGGGCTCGATGGCGGCCTACGTGCTCGCCCGCTTCGACTTCCCGGGAAACCGGTTCGTCTACTACCTGTTCATCGGCGGCATGAGCTTCCCGGTCATGCTCGCCCTGGTCCCGCTGTTCTACGTCGTCAACAACATGGGACTGCTGAACACCATCCACGGGCTGATCCTGGTCTACATCGCCTACTCGCTCCCGTTCACGGTGTTCTTCCTCACCGCGTTCTTCCGGAGCCTGCCCGGCTCGGTGGCGGAGGCCGCGTGCGTGGACGGGGCCTCGCACACCAGGACGTTCTTCCAGATCATGCTTCCGATGGCCAGGCCGGGCCTGATCAGCGTGGGCATCTTCAACTTCCTGGGGCAGTGGAACCAGTACATGCTGCCCACCGTGCTGAACACGGACGAGGACAAGCACGTCCTCACCCAGGGCCTGGTGCAGCTGGCCGTCAGCCAGGGCTACAAGGGGGACTGGTCCGGCCTCTTCGCGGGCCTGGTGATGGCCATGCTCCCGGTGCTCGCCGCGTACGTCGTCTTCCAGCGCCAGGTGGTGCAGGGCCTCACCGCGGGGGCGCTGAAGTAACCCTCCGAAGCCGCCCCCGCACGCGCCGCTCCCGCTCCCGGGAGCGGCGTTCGTGTATGTGTCCGCGCACCCGGATGTGCCCGGAAACGGTTCAACCTCTTGACGGGAGGCAACCCGAACAGCTCAGCTTAGAGTTCACTAGTTGGACATGAACGGGGTCTCGTCGAAGCGACCCCGCGCGCAGGAGGTCGTCGTGGAGACTCCGGGGTCGCAGTCATCACTGCACCGAGCCAACCTGGAGCGGGTCGTCCGGGCAGTACGTCTTGCGGGTTCCCTCACCCAGGCCGAGATCGCGAGGACGACGGGCCTGTCCGCGGCGACGGTCTCCAACATCGTCCGGGAACTGAAGGGCAGCGGGACGGTCGAGGTCACGCCCACGTCGGCGGGCGGACGCCGGGCGCGCAGCGTCTCGCTGAGCGGGGACGCCGGCATCGTCATCGGCATCGACTTCGGGCACACGCACCTGCGGGTCGCGGTCGGGAACCTCGCCCACCAGGTGCTGGCCGAGGAGTCCGAGCCCCTGGACGTGGACGCCTCCTCGACGCAGGGCTTCGACCGGGCGGAGCGGCTCGTCAACCGGCTGATCGAGGCCACCGGGGTGGACCGGTCCAAGGTCGCCGGGATCGGCCTCGGCGTGCCCGGGCCGATCGACGTGGAGTCCGGGAGCCTGGGCTCGACCGCGATCCTGCCGGGCTGGACCGGCGCCAAGCCCGCCGAGGAGCTGCGGGGGCGGCTCGGCGTGCCGGTGCACGTGGACAACGACGCCAACCTCGGCGCCCTCGGCGAGATGGTCTGGGGCAGCGGCCGGGGCGTGCGCGACCTGGCGTACATCAAGGTGGCCAGCGGCGTCGGCGCGGGCCTGGTGATCAGCGGGAAGATCTACCGCGGTCCCGGCGGCACCGCGGGGGAGATCGGGCACATCACGCTCGACGAGTCCGGCCCCGTCTGCCGCTGCGGCAACCGCGGCTGCCTGGAGACCTTCACGGCCGCGCGCTACGTGCTGCCGCTGCTCCAGCCCAGCCACGGCACCGATCTGACGATGGAGGACGTCGTGCGGCTGGCGCGGGACGGCGACCCGGGGTGCCGCCGGGTGATCGCCGACGTCGGCCGCCACATCGGCAGCGGGGTCGCCAACCTCTGCAACCTGCTGAACCCGAGCCGGGTGGTCCTGGGCGGCGACCTCGCGGAGGCCGGTGAGCTGGTGCTCGGGCCGATAAGGGAGTCGGTCGGCCGCTACGCGATCCCCAGCGCCGCGCGCCAACTGTCCGTCCTGCCCGGGGCGCTGGGCGGCCGTGCGGAGGTGCTCGGGGCGCTCGCCCTCGCACTGAGCGAGATGGGCGATTCGACCCTTCTGGACGGAACCGCCGTCGGGTCGCCGGCGATGGCCGCTCCTGCCTTCACTTAGAGAACGGATGGCACCGTTGCCATCTCGTTAAGGATTTACTTCTTGACGTCGCACAAGCGGCCGAGTTGACTTCCATCCACCTCGGCCGCAACGACGCGGCCTCGTCAGGGAGGTTTGAAGAAGTGAACAAGCGTATGCGTCGTGCCGCCGTCGCCGTCGCCGCGGGTGCGATGGCCGTCTCGCTGGCCGCCTGCGGCAGCGCCGCCGAGTCGGGCGACAAGAAGGAGTCCGGCGGTTCCGCCGCCGCCAAGGGCGACGACATCAAGGTCGGCCTGCTCCTGCCGGAGAACCAGAACGCGCGGTACGAGAAGTTCGACAAGCCCTTGATCGAGAAGAAGGTCAAGGAGCTCACGAACAACAAGGGCGAGGTCGTCTACGCCAACGCCAAGCAGGACGCCACCCTGCAGAACCAGCAGGTCGACACGATGATCACCAACAAGGTCGACGTGCTGATCCTGGACGCGGTGGACTCCAAGGCCATCGCGGGCTCGGTGAAGAAGGCCAAGGACGCCGGCATCCCGGTCGTGGCCTACGACCGCCTGGCCGAGGGCCCGATCGACGCCTACACCTCGTTCGACAACGAGACCGTCGGCAAGACCCAGGGCGAGGCCCTGCTCAAGGCGCTGGGCGACAAGGCCAAGGACGGCCAGATCGTCATGATGAACGGGTCCTCCACCGACCCGAACGCCGCCCAGTTCAAGAAGGGCGCCCACTCCGTCCTCGACGGCAAGGTGAAGATCGGCCGCGAGTACGACACCAAGGAGTGGAAGCCGGAGAACGCCAACGCCAACATGGAGGGCGCCATCTCCGCCCTCGGCAAGGACAAGATCGTCGGCGTCTACTCCGCCAACGACGGCATGGCGGGCGGCATCATCACCGCCCTGAAGGCCGCCGGCATCGACGACATCCCGGTCACCGGCCAGGACGCCGAACTCGCGGGCGTGCAGCGCATCGTGACCGGTGAGCAGTACATGAGCGTCTACAAGCCGTACCCGCAGGAGGCCGACGTGGCCGCGGAGATGGCCGTCGCGCTCGCCCAGGGCAAGTCGCTGGACTCCATCGCCAAGGACAAGGTCGACAGCCCGACCACCAAGGGCGTCCCCTCCGTTCTCGTCCCGGTCATCTCGCTGACCCAGGAGAACATCAACGACACCCTGATCAAGGACGGCATCTACACCGTCCAGGAGATCTGCACGGACAAGTACAAGGCCGCCTGCGAAAAGATCGGCCTGAAGTAAACAGCCCCGAAGTCCCGTGACACACACGGGAGTCCGTGACCCGGACTCCCCGCACGGGACCGGCTGCCACGCGCTCCGCCGGCGCCCCGCACACACCAGCCCCGCAAGCTACGCGGGGCGCCGGACGGAACACACCCCCCAAATTCTCTGCACAACCTTCCGCCGGGTCAGGCGGCGAAGGAGATGGTTCACGTGTCCGCTACGCCCGTGCTGGCGTTGCGCGGGGTCTCCAAGCGGTTCGGTGCCGTCCAGGCGCTCACCGACGTAGAGCTTGAGGTCCACGCCGGTGAAGTGGTCGCCCTGGTGGGCGACAACGGCGCCGGAAAGTCCACGCTGGTCAAGACGATCGCCGGCGTGCATCCCATCGATGAGGGCGTCATCGAGTGGGAGGGCAAGGCCGTACAGATCAACAAGCCGCACGACGCCCAGAACCTGGGCATCGCGACGGTCTACCAGGACCTCGCGCTGTGCGACAACATCGATGTCGTCGGCAACCTCTACCTGGGCCGGGAGCTGCGCAAGCGCGGCGTCCTGGACGAGGTGGAGATGGAGCGCCGCTCCCGCGAGCTCCTCGACACCCTCTCGATCCGCATCCCCAGCGTCCGGATCCCGATCGCCTCGCTCTCCGGCGGTCAGCGCCAGGTCGTGGCCATCGCCCGGTCCATGCTCGGCGAGCCCAAGCTGGTGATCCTCGACGAGCCCACCGCCGCCCTCGGCGTCGAGCAGACCGCGCAGGTCCTCGACCTGGTCGAGCGGCTGCGCGAGCGCGGCCACGCGGTCATCCTCATCAGCCACAACATGGCCGACGTGAAGGCCGTGGCGGACAAGGTCGCCGTGCTGCGCCTCGGGCGCAACAACGGCGTGTTCGAGGTCAAGTCGACCTCGCAGGAAGAGATCATCTCCGCCATCACGGGCGCCACGGACAACGCCGTGACCCGTCGTGCGGCGCGCACCAATGGGGAGGTCAAGAAGTGAGCGACGAAACGACCTCGGCGAACGACGGCGGCTCCACGACGACGAGCACCGTGGACACCAAGAAGGACCAGGCGACCGGGACGGTCAAGAACCCCGAGGCGGCCGCCTCGGCGGTCACCGCCGTCGACCCCCGGCTGCTCGTGCGCGAGCAGGGTCTCGCCGGCTACGTCAACGAGTTCAAGCGGAAGATGAAGGCGGGCGACCTCGGCTCCCTTCCCGTGGTGGTCGGCCTGCTGATCATCTGGGGCATCTTCACCAGCCTGAACTCCAACTTCCTCACCGCGGGCAACTTCTCCGACATGTCGGTCGCCATGGTCGGCACGGGCATGATCGCGGTCGGTATCGTCTTCGTCCTGCTGCTCGGCGAGATCGACCTGTCGGTCGGCTCGGTCAGCGGTGTCGCGGGCGCCACCTTCGCGGTGCTGAGCGTCACGCACGGCATGAACGAGGTGCTGGCCCTGGTGCTGGCCGTCCTCACCGGCACGGCGGCCGGAGCCATCCACGGCTTCGTCTTCGCCCGCATCGGTGTCCCGGCCTTCGCCGTGACGCTGGCCGGCCTGCTGTTCTGGCAGGGCTTCATGCTGCAGATCCTGGGCGACAACGGCACCATCAACCTCGACTCCGAGGGCCTGGTCGCCCAGCTGACCAGCTACTACTTCTCCGACGTGGCCGCCGCGTACGGCCTGGCGATCGTCGTGACCGCGGGGTACTTCCTCATCGCGTTCTCCGACAACCGCCGCCGCGAGGCCGCCGGGGTGCCGTCCAGGCCGCTCAACGAGATCATCGTGCGGACCGCGCTGCTGGCCGTCCTGGCGTTCGCCGTGGCGATCGTCTTCAACCAGTACAAGGGCCTGCCCCTGGCCGTGGTGATCTTCCTCGCGGTCCTGGTGCTCACGGACTTCGTGCTGCGCCGCACCGCCTACGGCCGCAAGGTCTTCGCGCTCGGCGGCAGCGTCGAGGCGTCCCGCCGCGCCGGCATCAACGTGGAGCTGGTCCGGATCTCGGTCTTCGCGATCGCCGGCACCTTCGCCGCGATCGGCGGCCTCTTCGTCGCCTCGAAGATCGCCTCCGCCAACCAGGGCGCGGGCACCGGTGAGTTCCTGATGAACGTCATCGCCGCGGCCGTGATCGGCGGTACGTCCCTCTTCGGCGGCCGCGGCCGCACCTGGGACGCGCTGCTCGGTGTGATGGTCATCGTCTCGATCCAGTACGGCCTCGCCCTGGAGGGCATCGCCTCCCCGGTGCAGTACATGATCACCGGTGGCGTGCTGCTGGCGACCGTCGTCATCGACGCGGTCACCCGCAAGACGCAGAAGACCGCGGGACGCGCGTAACCGCGCCCGTCCCCCGGAGGTCCCGGGGGCCGGGACCCCAAAAGGGGCGGGGGGGGGGGCCTTGTGGGGGGGGGGGGGCCCCCCGCGGGGCGCCCCGCAGCCCGTCGTCCGTCCCGGACTGCAGCAGCACGTCCCAGGACCGGTCGGCCAGCATGCTCAACCCGGTGGCCCGGCTGAGCGCGTGCTTGCCCCGGGCGCGCTGGGCCACCGCGAGCCGGTGCCGCGCCAGGGTCCGCCGGGTGTCCCCGAGGGTGTCGCCGAGCCGGGCGAGGGCCCGCTCGAGGACCTCCTCGGCGCGGCGGAGGTCGTCGGGGTCGGCCCGGACCGCGTGGCGCTGGAGGAGCACGGCTCCCTGCAGTTCGAGCGTCATCGCGCGGTCGGGTGCCGTGCGGCCCGCGACGGCGAGGGCGGTCTCCAGGTCGGCCAAGGCCCGGTCCAGCAGGGCGGTGTCCCCGGACGCCTCCCGCGCCCCGGCGAGGTGCGCCTGCAACAGCACCTGGGCCCGGTTCTGGGCGAGCGCCGCCCTGGCCGTCTCGCCCCCCGCGAGCGAGCCGAGGGCCTCGTCGAGCACGGCTGCGGCGCGGGTGAGCTCGGCGGTGTCCCCGGTGTGCGCGTACCGGGTGGTGAGCAACGTGGCCCGGTTGTTGAGGCAGCCGACCCGGTCCGCGGAGCCGGCGGGCAGCAGGGCCAGGGCCGCTTCGGTGTGCCGGAGCGCCGCGTCCAGGTCGGGCCCCTGTCCCAGGTGGACGAAGCGGGTGTGCAGCGCGGTCGCGAGGTTGGCGTGGTACTGACCGCGTACGAGTCCGCTGGGAGGCAGGTCGCCCAGCGCCTCGGACATCAGGCGGACGCCCGTGTCCAGATCCGCGAACGCGCCGTGGACCTCGAAGCGCAGCACCATGACGAGCCCGAGGTGCGCCCTGCGGACCGCCGTGTCACGGTGCCCGTCGGCGGCGGCCCCGACGGCCCGCCGGTGGCCGTCGACGGCCGCGTCCAGGTCCGCGGGGTCACCGGTCAGCCCGAAACGCTGTTCCAGGGCGGAGGCCAGGTTGCCGGTCCACAGGTCCCGGTGCGGGTCGCCCGGCGGGCCGAGGTCGGTGGCCCGGCGCAGGTGCTCCACCGCCTCCTCGAGGTCGTGCGCCCGGCCCTGTCGCTGGAACCGCAGCAGCAGGTTGTTGCCGAGGCTCCCGTTGAGCGTCGCGGCCTCCGGGTGATCGGGGGCGGCCGCGACGAGGGCGTGGCGCAGGATGCCGATCGCCCGGTCGAGGAGGTCCGGCTCCCCGTCGAGCCAGAAGGCCTCCGCGTACGCCACTCCGAGGTGGCGCAGCCTCATGGCCAGGTCCGGGTGGTCGTCCGGAGTGCGCTCCACCGCCTCCGCGAGGATTCTCACCCCCTCCCGCAGGTCCTCCGGGCGGCCGCGCTCCCCGAACCGCATCACCAGGACGTTGCCGAGGACGGTGGCCCACAGCGGGCCGGCCGGATGGTCCGGCCCGGTCAACCGGTGCGCCTCCGCGACGGCGTCGTACGCCCGGTCCAGGTCCGCCGGGTCGCCGTACCGCCCGAAACGCGTGCACAGCGCGTTGGCGTAGTTGCCGGTCACGGCGTGGCGTGCGGGGGCGTCGGCCGGTGTCCGTTCAGCGGCTTCCGCCAGGCGGCGCACCGCCTCCTCGAGGGTGTCCTCCTCACCGTCGTGCTCGTACGCGAACAGCAGGGCGTTGCCCAGGCCGCTGAGGTACCGGGCCTGTTCCGGGCCGGCCTCCGCCAGATCGGCCGCCCGGCGGTAGTGCCGCAACGCTTCCGCGAGGTCGCGCGCGTCCCGCACGTCCCGGGCCCCCGCCGAGCCCGGTTCCCCCGGGTCGGACGTGCGGAGGTACGCGATCAGGTCCGCCGTGCGGGACCCGGCGAGCAGCCCTTCGGGCCGTCGCTCGGCCGGTTCGCCGTCCCCCGGTCCGTGCGCGAACTCGAACCGTGCGAGCAGGACGTGTCCGGCCAGCTCGTGGAGGGGCTCCCGCCCGCTGTCCGCCACGGCCAGGGCGCCGCGCACCGCCGCCAGGGCGAGGTGCCCGTGCTTCGGCTCGGCGAACCGCTCGTACGCCTCGAGGGCGTCCCGCGCGAGGTCCTCCAGTCGGCGGCCGCGGTCCGGGTGGTCGTGCGGCGTCAGGTCCAGCGCCCGCAGGCGGGCGACCACCGCCGCCTCGGCGAGTCCCCTCTCCTGGTGCCGCCCGAACTGCGCCCCGTAGGCGTCGGCGAGTTCGTCCCACACCCGCTCGGGCGGGCCGCCGTGCCGGCGCGAGCGGACGGCGAACTCCCGGGCCACATCCGGAACCGTCCCCTCCCCCGGCGGCGCGTCCCCGTCCCCGCCCGCGGTCCCGCTGCCCGTCCCCATCGGGCAAGCGTCGCCTGCGTCCGCCGCGTGCGGCAAGTGGACGTTCGGATCCGGCCGTTGCGGTGCCGGGTCTGTTCGGAAACGGCTGGACCTGTCGCCGCGGTGGATCGGGCGGCCGGCTCCGGTGCGCGGGGGGCCGTGTGCCGTCGTCGGCCGCACACCGCGGCGGGCAGGCCCCGTAGGTACTGAGGTGCTCGCTCGCGCGGCTCCGACCTGCGGAGGTACTGACCGACCCGGCCGCCCGGCGTATCCGTCCCGGCCGCCCGGCGGTGCCCCTCGTCAGCCGTGACATCCCCACCCGTGGCCGGTCCGACGGCCGGCCGGACCGCCCGGTCACGGCGACTGCGGCCGCGGTGCCGAGCGACCCGGCTCCCGAGCCGGGTCGCTGTGCTCTCCGTGTCCCACCGGAAGGGCGGCAAGGATGCGGGGCGCGTACTCGGCGGCCCGGTCACCGGGGTGCGGCGGTCTTCCGGTCCACCGCACCCCAGTCGAAGCCGAGTTCGCCCTTCTCCTCCAGGATCCGCTCCCACCAGGCGCGGTGTTCCACGTACCAGTCGACCGTCTCGGCCAGGCCGGTGTCGAAGTCCCGTGTCGGCTGCCAGCCGAGCCGTGTCTCGATCTTCTCCGGGTCGATCAGGTACCGGCGGTCGTGGTTCGGCCGGTCGGGGATGTGCTCGATCCACTCCGCAGGGTCCAGGCCCAGTGCCGTGACGACCCGGGTGGCGATCTCCAGGTTGGTGATCTCGCAGCGGGCGGACACGTCGAAGACCGGCAGCAGGTGCGGTTCCGTGGCCGCCTCGGGCGGGACGGGCCCCAGGTCGGCGTGGAGCACCCGGTGGACGGCGGCGCAGTGGTCGGCCACGTGCAGCCAGTCGCGGCTCTGCAGGCCGTCGCCGTAGACCGGCACCTTCCGGCCCCGCAGGAGGTTCGTCACCGCCAGCGGGATCAGCTTCTCCGGCATCTGGTACGGGCCGTAGTTGTTGGCGCAGTGCGTCATCCGGATGTTCAGCTCCGGGTACGTCTGCATGTAGGCGCGCACGATCTGGTCCCCGGCCGCCTTGGCCGCGCTGTACGGCGTCTTCGCGTTCAGCGGGGACCGCTCGGTGAACCAGGTTTCCCCGGCGGGCAGTTCGCCGTACACCTCGATGGTCGACACATGGACGTGCGAGCGGACCGGGACGAGGCGGCTGCACTCGGCCATGACCTGCGCGCCGAGCGCGTTGGACCGCATGAACGCGGTCGGCTCGAGAATGGCGCGGTCGTTGTGCGACTCCGCCGCGAAGTTCACCACGAAGTCCGGCCGGTGGCGCCGGTAGATCTCCTCCATGGTGGCGAGGTCGGCGATGTCGGCCTTCTCGAACGTGATGCGGTCGGAGACGGGCTCCAGGTTGGCGTGGTTGCCGGCGAACCCGAGGTAGTCCACCGCGATCACCTCGGCATCCGCCGGCTCCCACTCCAGCAGGTGGTGCACGTAGTTCGCGCCGATGAAACCCGCGGCGCCGGTCACGAGATAGACAGGCATGGCTGCTCCGTAGGTCGGACGACGCCGGGACTAGGCGCCCGGGTGTGGGCCGTAACGCTCGGTCAGGTGGTCCGCCAGGGCGGTCGGCGTCGGATGCTCGTAGATGTCCGACACGCGCAGCCGCCGGTCGATGCGGACCATGCTTCTGATCGCCTTCATGGAGTCCCCGCCCCGGTCGAAGAAGTTGTCGTGGCCGTCGAGGTGGTCGAGGCCCAGGACGTCCTTCCACGCGCCGACCACCGCGCGGTACCAGCTGTCGGCCGGTTCGGACGTCCGCCGCGGCGCGGGCGCGGCGGGCACGCCCGGTGGTGTCGGCGAACTCAGCGCGCGCCGGTCCACCTTGCCGTTCTTGTTCAGCGGCAGCGACTCCACCATCTCGATCGAGGAGGGGACCATGTGCTTCGGCAGCCGTGCGTGCAGGACGTCGAACAGTGACGCGTAGTCCAGCGTCACGCCGCGCTGCGCGGTCACGTATCCGGCCAGCGTCACATGACCGTCCGCGGCCGTCCGGGCGACCACCGCCACCCGTTTGACCCCGGGGTGTGCGGCCAGCACGGCCTCGATCTCCCCCAGTTCCACCCTGATCCCGTTGACCTTCACCTGGAAATCCTTGCGCCCGAGGATCTCGATCACACCGTCGGGCCGAAATCTCGCCAGGTCGCCGGTGCGGTACAGGCGCTCCACGAGACGGTCGCCGAAGGACCAGCGGACGAATCGCTCGCTCGTCTCGTCAGGACGGTCGAGATAGCCGCGGGCCAGTCCGGTCCCCGCGAGGTGGAGCTCCCCGACGACACCGACCGGTACCGGCATCATCCGCTCGTCGAGGATGAACGTGCGCTGGTTGGCCAGGGGCCGGCCGTACGGGAGGTGCCCGCCGCTCCACTCCGCGTCGGCGTCCCACTCGTAGGCGGTCGAGTGGATGGATGCCTCCGTCGCACCGCCCAGGGCCACGAACCTGAGGCGGGGAGCGACCTTTCGGAAGCGTTTCGGCATCGTCGCCGGCACCCAGTCCCCGCCGGTCATGCACAGTCTCAGCGGCAGCGGACGGGGGGCGCCTCCGGTCTCGGCGAAGTCCAGGAACAGTTCGATCAGCGCGGGCGCCGTGTTCCAGACCGTGACGTGGTGCCGGACCACCAGGTCCCACCACGAAGCCGGGTGGTGTCCGGCCTCCGCGTCCGGGATGACGACCGTGCCACCGGCGAGGGTGATGCCGAGGAACTCGTACACCGACATGTCGAAACTCGGTGAGGACAGGGCGAGAACCGCGTCGCCGGGCCCCACACCGAAGCGCGTGTTGAGATCCGCGAGGTTGTTGAGCACCCCGCGGTGGCGCAGGGCGATCGGCTTGGGCGTTCCGGTGGAGCCCGACGTGTGGATCACGTAGCAGAGGTGGTCCGGGCGGACCTCGGTGACGGGATTCCCGGCGGGATCGTCGGACCGGCCCGCCGGATCGTCGACGAGCAGACGATGGCGCATCTGGACGGGAAGGGTCCGGTCGAGTCCCCGGCTGGTGATCAGGACGTCGCAGTCGGCGCCGCGGATCATCCTCTCCAGGCGGTCCTCGGGATAGGCCGGGTCCAACGGGACGTACGCCCCTCCGGCCTTCAGGACGCCGAGGAACGCGATCAGGAGATGGGGGGTCTTGTGGAGGTGGACACCCACTCGGTCGTCCGGTCCGACTCCGAGTGCGATCAGGCGGTGGGCCAGCTCGTTGGCCCGCCGGTTCACCTCGCCGAACGTCCACGACTCGGCTCCGTGGACGGCGGCCACCGCTCCGGGTGCCGCCGCGGCCCGTGCCTCGAACGCCTGGTGGAGGCAGATGTCCTCGGTGAGACGCGTCCCGGTGTCGTTCCACGCGTGGAGCATGGTCTCGGTTTCCGGGGCCGTCAGGATGTTCAGCCGGGTGACGGGGGTGTCCGGGGTGCGCGCCATGTGGTCCAGCAGGACCTGGTAATGGCCCGTGATCCGGTCGGCGTGGGCGTCGTCGAACCCGGCGGCGTCGAAGCTGAGCGTCACCCGTGACGACGCCGGGTCCGCGTAGAGGACCATCTCCCGCCCGTCCGGCGTGTCCGCGTCGCCGGGACGGTCGGTGAACGAGAGCGCGAAGGGGCTGTGTCCGGACTCCGGGCGCGGGGCGACGCTCAGACCTTTCACGAGGTCGACGGTGCTCGAATCGGCGGTCACGGTGACGCAAACGGCGTCCTGGCCGTCGAGCCGGTCGATGGGGATCCGGTCGAGGGCGGTGTACCGGTGGACGAGCGCGGCCATCGCCACGGTCAGAACCGACGCGCGGGGCAATTCCGCGCCGTCCGGGAGGACGGCGGCGTCGAGAGACCGTTCCAGCCGCTCGCCCGGCCGTCCCCGATTCGGTGTCGTGCGGAACCCCAGCCCCGAGGGTAAGGAGGAGAAGTCCGGCTGGGCCGTGGAATCGACGAACGTCATGCCCTCTGGCACCTTCCGATCGTTTCGGGCCGTCTACTCATCATCGAATCGCAGGGGAAAACGCGCGCAGAGAGCGTTCACCCGGTCCCGCACCGCGTCCCGGAGCGCGCCGTCCAAGGCGTAGTGCGTGGCGTCCGGGACCGTGACGGCGGACAGCACGTGATGCACGAGCTGTGCGCATTCGCGGATTTCGAAGGGACCCATTCCGCGCTGCGCGAGAGTGTTGGTCCCGAAGCGCAGGCCGCCGCCGACCGCGGGCGGCAGCGAATCTCCGGGAATCTTGTTCCTGTTGACCAGGATTCCGCATTCCTCGAGCGCGCGCTCGGCGACGATCCCGGTCAGCCCTGCTGCCCGGACGTCGACCAGGACCATGTGGTTGTCGGTGCCGCCGGTCAGGACGTCGTACCCCAGCCTCACGAGTTCGTCCGACAGCGCCTTCGCGTTGTCCACGACGCGTTTCATCGTGGCCCGGAAGCCGCCGGTGGACGCGATCGCCAGGGCCCGCGCCTTGGCCGCGATCGAGGACGGGTCCGGGGTGCCCTGGAAGCCGGGGAACACGGCGCGCTGCATCAGCCGCCACAGTTCGGTCCGCCATTCCGGCACGGTCCGGCGATGGTCCTCGCCGAGCAGGATCAGACCCCCTCTGGGGCCAGCGAGTTGCTTGTAGGTGCTGGTCGTCGTGATGTGGGCGTAGTCGATCGGACTGGGGTGCAGCCCCGCGGCGACCAGCCCGGCTATGTGGGAGATGTCGGCGAGGAGAAGGGCGCCCACTCGGTCCGCGATGGCGCGGAACTCGGCGAAATCGATCCACCGGGGATACGCGCTCGCCCCCGCGATGATGACGTCCGGTCGGTGTTCCAGCGCGCGGTCGAGGATCCTCGCGTAGTCGAGCCGCCCGTCGGGTGCGACGCCGTAGCGGGCCACGTCGTAATACCTTCCGCTGACCGACGCGCCGGCACCGTGCGTCAGATGCCCGCCGGAATCGAGCTCCAGGGCGAGGATCCTGCCGCCGCGCGGCAGCAGGGTCGCCAGGACGGCGAGGTTGGCGGAGGAGCAGGAGTGCGGCTGGACGTTCGCGTAGCGGGCGTCGAAGACGCGTTTGGCGCGTTCGACGGCCAGCGTCTCGATCTCGTCGAAGTGCACGGCGCCCGGATGGTAACGCGCCCCCGGGTACCCCTCGGCGGTGACGTTCGACAGGACCGTGCCGTTCGCGCAGAGGACGGACGGCGGGGCGATGCTGGCCGAGGCGACCATCGACAGACTTGCGGACTGGTATTTCGCCTCGGCGTCCAGGAGCGCCCCGAGATCGGGGTCGTTCCTGGTCAGCACCTCCCAGCCCACATCGGCTATGGACCTGGTCGTCGGATTGATCGTATGCCCGGATTCAAGCACAGGAGATTCCTTAGCTGCGGTCGTACGATGCGGAAATACGCCGGAGATTGCCTGGGATCACCGATGGACCTAGCCGAAGTTCTGCTTCAACCAGAGGTCGTCCACGTATTCGGTCGCCGCGTGGAAATCGATTTCCAATTGGCGCAGGAAGGAACTGATCACGTACACCGTGTCGGGTGCGAACTCCCGTGAGGCGGCCACCAGACCGGGAACGTCGAGGGGCTGGGTCTCGCTCACGACGAGCGCCTTCGCGGCCTCCGCGCTGCGGGCCACCGTGTACATGCCGGGGACGGCGGTGACGACCGGGACTCGCGGGTGATCGAGCGACGTCTCCTTCAGCAGCGCTTCCAGTCGCTGACGACCGGGCTCGCGGAAAGGCGAGTGATACGCCTGATGGGCCTGGGACCGCTCCACGACCTGGAAATCGGCGGGACCCTCGCCACGCGCGGCTTCGAGCGCGGAGCGCAGTCCGGAGACCATGATCATGCGGCCGGCGCCGCCGAGCACCGGACCGAAGTCGCAGGAGATGATCATCCGCTCGGGCTGATCGTAGTAGCGCCAGTCGACCGGCGCGGGCACGAACGCGAAGCCTATGGCTTCGTCCCGGTCCACGTCCGGGAGGTGTCTCTCCCGCAGGAAGCTCACGACCTGGTCGGTCGAGGCCGCTCCGGCGGAGTGCAGCGCGGCCAGCTCGCCCAAGGAGATGCCGCCGTACACGGCGGCCGGTCCGTGCTCGTGCTCGAGGATCCGCCCCACGCTGAGCATGGCGGCCATCTGCCGGAACCAGCGCAGCAGCACGGGATGGACGTGCGTCACCTCTCCGTCGATCAGGCGTTCCACCGGAAGGCCGACCGCTTCGGCGAACTCGTGGTAGATCGACTGCGCGACCGCCGAGTCGCGCAGCATCGGTTCATAGCGGCGGAAGTCCGCTGAGGCGTCGGCGGGTCCGAACAATATGAACGTGGTCATGGCAACTCCATCCTTCGCTCTTGCGGGAATTCAGTGCGCCGCTAGACCTTCGCCACCGATTTCTTCGAGGCTTCGATCGCGAGCGCCAGCAGTGCCAGCGCGCTCAGTCCGAGGGCGGCCGCGACGGCCGGCAGCACCCCGGCCCCGAGGCCGCCGAGGGCCAGGCCGCCGACGGCCCCGCCCAGGGAGACCCCGAGGTAGGTGCTCGATGTGTTGAGCGCCAGCGCCTGGGCCGCCACCGGCCCGGCGAGCACATGGAGACGGGCCTG
Source organism: Streptomyces sp. NPDC034670 (assembly GCF_055574875.1). NCBI lineage: Bacteria > Bacillati > Actinomycetota > Actinomycetes > Kitasatosporales > Streptomycetaceae > Streptomyces > Streptomyces sp. NPDC034670. The sequence goes on along the minus strand of NZ_JBVITR010000004.1, from coordinate 34,120 downwards.
GATGGCCGGGGAGTTCCAGAAGGCCATGCCACCCCAGATGGTGCCCACGACGACGAGGACGGAGAAGGGCACGGGGCGGACGAACCAGAACAGGACCAGCACCGCCATGAGTCCGACGAAGGTGCCGATCCCGGTGACGAGGGCACGGTCCGGGCCCCACCGGTCGGTCGCCCTTCCGCCTGCCCAGATGCACACGATGCCCGCGAACCCCGACAGGCTGAACGCCAGCGCGCGCTGATCCACACTGGCCTCGCTCACCGCGTCGAGGAAGGGGGCCATGTAGGTCAGCATCATCATGGACCCGGTCATGAGCGCGCAGTTCGCCAGCAGCCCGAGCGACACCGGCGCACTGGCGAGGGTCCGCAACTGCTCGCGCACACTGGGGACTTCGCCCGCCTTGTCGCCCTCCCGGGGCAGGGTTGCGAGCAGGAAGGCCAGTGCCGCCACGCCGCCCGCGGCCATGGTGACGAAGGTGGCCCGCCAGCCGTGGTGGCCGCCGATCCAGGTGCCGATCGGAACGCCGGCCGCGATCGATCCCGTGACCCCGAGCGCCACGACGGCGACGTACCGCCCGATGTGGCCCTGCGGGGCGCGCTCGGCGGCGAAGGCGAACACCGCCGGAGTGGAGGCCGCCGCCGCGAGGGCCGCCACGATCCGCAGGGCCATCAGCAGACCGAAGCTCGTGGTCGAGGCCGCCGCGAGGTTGGCCGCGACGAAGACCAGGAACGCGGTGGTGAACAGGCGCCGGCGGGACACCCGGGCCAGGGCGACTCCGGCGATCGGCGCGGCGACGGCGACGGTGAGGGAGAAGACGGTCACCAGCTGGCCGGCGTGCGCCTCACTGACCTCCAGATCACGGGCGACCTCCGGCAGGACGCCCGCAATCACGTAATCGTCCGTATAGAGGACAAAAGCCGCGGCGAGCAGCGCGAACAGCCACGCGGGCACAACTGACTCCTTGGGTACGTCGACAGTGCCTGACGGCCCGGATGCCGGGTCAGGCGCCGGTCGGTCCGGCCTCCGCGCCGGGACCGCCCGGCAGGATCGAGCGCAGGTGCGCCCGCAGCGTCGCGCGCAGCCGCTCGACGCCGAGCGACCCGTGCGGCGTCACCGCGTCCAGCACCAGACCGCCCAGCATCGCGATGAGCCGTTCGGCTTCCTCGGCCGGATCATGCACGTCGAGCACGTGCAGGGCGTCCGTGATGACCTGCCGCATATCGGCGGCCATCTGCTCGGTCACCGGCCGGAAGATCGCATTCACCCGGGCGGCGACGATGAATTCCATCAGCACGATCGACTCGACACGGCGTTCCTCGTCGATCGGAAGCAGCTCCTCCAGCCGTGCCTGCAGAGCGTCGACGGCGGATTCACCGGTGAGGCCGGCCAATGCGTCGGTCGGATACCGGGTGAGCCTTTTCCCCATGCGGTTGCCGACCTCGGTCACGGCCGCCACGAGGAGATGACGGTGATCGTCGAAGTAATGGCGCACCGAGCCGATGTTCAATCCGGATTCGGCGGCGACCTTCCGCAGCGACAAGCCGCTGAAGCCTTCGGCGACCAAGAGACGAAAAGCTGCCTCGATGACATCCTTGCGACGCTGTTCGAGGTCAATCCGAGCTGGCATCGCCAAATGGTATCACAGGTGTGACAAAACAGGGAGCCGACCGGACGGCACCGTACTCCACGGGAGTCGCCTCCCCCCGCCCCGGCCGTCTCACCGACGGCGCTCATCCGCGGCACCGGGCCACGCGCTTCTCGTCCCACACCGGCTCGGGGGACTCGTAGACGGTGCCGTCGGACCCGAAGACCAGGAACCGGTCGAAGTCACGGGCGAACCAACGGTCGTGAGTGACCGCGAGCACGGTCCCCTCGAAGCCGCGCAGCGCGTGCTGGAGCGCCTCGGCGGAGACGAGATCGAGGTTGTCGGTCGGCTCGTCGAGCAGAAGCAGTGTGGTGCCGCCGAGTTCGAGCAGCAGGATCTGGAAACGCGCCTGCTGCCCCCCCGACAGCGAGTCGAAGGTCTGCTCCGCCGCGCCCGCCAGTTCGTACCGGGCCAGCGCCCGCGAGGCCTCCTCACGCGGCATCCCCTCCCGCCGCTCGTCACCGCGGTGCAGGATGGACACCAAGGTGCGGCCGGCGAGGTCGGGCCGCCCGTGCACCTGCGCGAACCACCCCGGGCGCACCCGGGCGCCCAGGCGTGCCGTCCCCGTGTGCGACACGGGCTCGACCGGCAGGTCACCCACCGGCTCGTGTTCGGACTCGGGGGCGCTGCCGCCGGCGGCGAGCAGCCGCAGGAAGTGCGACTTGCCCGAGCCGTTCGAACCGAGCACGGCCACCCGGTCGTTGAACCACACCTCGAGGTCGAACGGCTTCATCAGGCCGGTGAGCTCCAGGCCCTCGCAGACCACGGCCCGCTTGCCGGTACGTCCGCCGCGCAGCCGCATCGACAGGTGCTGCTCGCGTGGTTGCGCGGGAGGCGGCCCGGCCTTCTCGAACCGTTCGAGCCGCGTCTGCGCGGCGCGGTAGCGCGAGGCCATGTCCGAGTTGTAGGAGGCCTTCTGCTTGTACATCTGGACGAGCGCCTTCAGCTTGGCGCGCTCCTCGTCCCAACGGCTGCGCATCTCGTCGAAGCGCTCGAAGCGCTCGGTCCGCGCCCGGTGGTAGGTGTCGAATCCACCCGGGTGCACCCAGGCGGTGTTGCCGGCGGCACCGAGTTCGATCGTGACGATGCTCTGCGCCGTGCGCGCGAGCAGCTCCCGGTCGTGACTGACGTACAGGACGGTCTTCGGCGTCTCGGTCAGGCGGCTCTCGAGCCACCGCTTGCCGGGAACGTCCAGGAAGTTGTCCGGCTCGTCGAGCAGGAGCACCTGGTCCGGGCCGCGCAGCAACGCCTCGAGCACCAGCCGCTTCTGCTCGCCGCCCGAGAGCGTGTCCACCGCGCGCCGCCGGGCCCGGTCGAAGGGCATGCCGAGGGCCTCCGTGCAGCACACGTCCCACAGCACTTCGGCGTCGTAACCTCCGGCGTCGCCCCAGTCGGCCAGCGCGTCCGCGTACGCCATCTGCGCCGCGGTGTCACCGCCGGCCTGCATGGCCGCTTCCGCGGCGTCCAGCTTCTCCGCGGCACGGCGCACGCGCGGGTCCGCCACCGATAAGAGCAGATCCCGCACCCGGTCCCCCTCGCGGGCGACGAACTGCCGCATGACGCCGAGGCTTCCGCCCCGGGTCACCGCTCCGCCGTGGGGGGCCAGGTCACCGGCGATCATCCGCAGCAAGGTGGTCTTGCCGGACCCGTTGGCGCCGATCAGCGCGGCCTTGGCCCCCTCACCGACCCGGAACGAGATCTCGTCCAGCAGCACCCGACCGTCCGGCAGGCCGTAGGTAACAGAGTTGACGTCGATATATCCCACACCGAGATGTTATCACAGCTGTGATACGACGAGGCCGGCCTTACGCGGGGCCGCGACTTCGTCCCTTCACGAACTCGGTGATGGTTTCCGTCACGTAATCGATCATTTCGACCCTGAGGCCGGGATAGACCCCCACCCAGAAGGTGTGCTCGGTGATGATGTCGGTGTTGGCCAGGTCGCCGACGATCCGGTAGTCCCGCCCCGTGTAGGCGGGGTGGCGGGTGAGGTTGCCGCCGAACAGCCGACGGGTTCCGATGTGCCGCTCGTGCAGGTGGGCCTCCAGCTCCTGCCTGGTGAACGGCGCGTCCGGCAGCACGGTCAGGACGAAACCGAACCAGCTCGGATCGCTGTCCGGGGTCGCCTCCGGCAGCAGCAGCCCGGGCAGCCCGTCCAGCGCCTTGCGCAGGTGGTTCCAGTTCCGGCGCCGGACCGCGCCGAATTCCGGCAGCTTGCCGAGCTGGCTGAGGCCCAGCGCCGCCTGGAGATCGGTGGCCTTCAGGTTGTAGCCGATCTCGGAGAAAATGTATTTGTGGTCGTATCCGTGCGGAAGCGTTCCCAACTGGTAATCGAACCGCTTGAAGCACGTGTTGTCCTGGCCGGGCTCGCACCAGCAGTCCCGGCCCCAGTCGCGCAGCTGCTCCACGAGCCGGGCCAGCTTGAGATCGTTGGTCAGCACGCAGCCGCCCTCGCCCGTGGTGATGTGGTGGGCGGGGTAGAAGCTGACCGTGGCGAAGTGGCCGAAGGTCCCGGTGAGCCGGCCCCGGTAGGTCGAACCGACGGCGTCGCAGTTGTCCTCGATCAGGAAGAGGTCGTGCTCCTCGGCGAGCGCGGCGATCTCGGCCACCTGGAAGGGATTGCCCAGGGTATGGGCCATCGCGATCGCCCGGGTACGGGGTGAGACGGCCGCGGCGACACGCTCGGGCGTCGTGTTGTACGTGCCCAGTTCGACATCGACGAACACGGGGATCAAACCGTTCTGCACGAGGGGGTTCACCGTGGTCGGGAACCCCGCGGCCACCGTGATGACCTCGTCCCCCGGTCGTAGCCGCCGCTCGCCGAGTTGCCGGGAGGAGAGCGCGGACACGGCCAGGAGGTTGGCGGACGATCCCGAGTTGGTCAGATGCGCCTTCCGCAACCCGAAGTAGTTCGCCAGGCCTCGCTCGAACTTCCTCGCGGCGACGCCCGCGGCGATGCGCATGTCCAGCGCGGCGGCCACCAGAGCGACCCGGTCGTCCTCGTCCAGCGCCGCCCCGGAAGGCCAGATGGGGGTGACACCGGGGACGAACTCCTCCGTGGCACGGTCCTGGTGGTATTTCCGGGTCAGCTCCAGGATCCGGTCTTTCTCGCTGTCGGCGGACACCTTGCCTCCTGATGGTTCGGCTGTGACTGTCTCGGACGTGCTCGTCAGTGGGACCCGCCCACGGCGGACTTCGGCGCGGCCGCCTTCACCAGCGTCTCCGCGTACTCCGCCTCCGGGTCCGACAGCAGGGTGACGGCGCCCCCCACGCCGAACGACGCGGAGTCCTTCTCGATCACGAGGGTCCGGATCACCACGCTGAGATCGGCGCGCCCGTCGAGCGAGACCCACCCGAGCACGCCGGAGTAGATGCCCCTCGGACTCCCCTCCAGCGCGGCCAGGATCTCCATGCTGCGCAGCTTCGGCGCACCGGTCATGGAACCGGGCGGGAACGCCGTACGGATGCAGTCCACCGCCCCGACATCCGGTCGGAGCCTCGACTCGATGGTGCTGATCATCTGATGCACCGCCGCGAAGGTGTGGACGCCGAACAGCTCGACGGGGCGGACGGAGCCGATCTCGGAGACGCGGCTGAGGTCGTTCCGCATCAGATCGACGATCATGAGGTTCTCGGCGATCTCCTTCTCGTCGGTCGCCAGTTCCCGCTTCAGGGCCGCGTCCTCGTCCTCGGTGGCGCCGCGCCGGCGCGTGCCCTTGATGGGGCTCACCCGTACGAACCGGTCGCCGGTGATGGTCATGAACCTTTCGGGCGAGGCGGACAGCACCGAGAACTCGGGCGTCCGCAGGAACGCGCCGTAGGGCACCGGGCTGCCGGCGCGCAGCCGGGCGTAGGTCTCGGCGGGGCTGAACTCACCGGCGACCGACGCCGTGTTGGTCAGGCACAGTTCGTAGGAGTCACCGCTGCTCAGATAGGACTGGCACTTCAGTATCTTCGCCAGATACGCCTCCTTGCCGTCCCGGAAGACGACCTCACCGGCGGGCCCGCGGGACGGGGTGCCGGTACGGCGGGGTGACGAAGTCCTCGCCCGCGCCACGATGCGGGACGCGTTCTCGAACCACGGCCGCGCCTCGTCGCGGTCCCCCAGTCCGGGGCCGGCGGCGAACAGCAGGTAGACCCTGTGCTCCCGGTGGTCGACGACCACGTAGCGGTCGGTGAGCAGGAACCGGGCATCGGGCAGCCGCGAGTGCCGGGACACGCTCATTCCGTGGGTGTCCGCTCTCAGCTCGTACCCGAAGTAGCCCACGAAACCGGGGCGGAACTCGAAGGGCAGCCGTTCCTCCCCGTCCACCCGGACGGGACGCTGCTGGTCCTTGAGGAAGGTGAAGATGTCGGCGTCGACGTGCCGTACCGTGCCGTCGGACCGCGTCACCGAGGTACGGCCGTCGGCCACGCGGTAGCTCACCGTCACCGTGCGGGCGCCCGGCAGCCCGCCGATGACGGAGAACCGTCCCTGGTCGGTGTCGGAACTGTCGAGCCAGAAGCTCTCCTCCGAGGAGCCGCAGAACGCGTCGAACAGCGCCTGGCCGTCCACCTCCGCGTCCACGCACATCCAGGCGCACCGGATGGTGCCGGTCCGGGCGTCGCGGTCCGGCGTCGTGCTCCTGCTGTCCCGCACGATCTCGGCGAAGTTGCGCAGCAGCACCCTTCCGTCGTCACTGAGGATCGACTCGGGATGGAACTGCACGCCCCACAGTGGCCGGTCCCGGTGCCGGATCGCCATGGCGACACCGTCCTCGTCCTCGGCGATGACCTCCAGTGGCGCCTCGATGCCCGACAGGGCCAGCGAGTGGTACCGGACGGCGGTGAACTCCCGGGCCATGCCGCGGAACAGGCGGTCACCGGTGTGACGGACCCGGGAGGTCCGGCCGTGCATGATCCTCGGCGCCGGCCGCACCTTCGCTCCGTGGACACTGCCGATGAGCTGGTGCCCGAGGCAGACACCGAGCAGCGGCATGTCCGCGGACATCACGATCTGGCGGGATATCCCCACGTCGGTGGGGGTGTCGGGGCTGCCGGGTCCGGGCGATATCACCACGCCGTCGAACGTCTCCAGGGGTAGCGACGACAGCGGGTCGTCGTTCTTGACGACCACGCACTCGACATCCGGGATCTCGCTCAGATACATCCAGATGTTGTAGGTGAAGGAATCGTGGTTGTCGACGAGAAGGATACGAATCACCGAACCGCTCCAGGTTTCGTGCCGTCGAGCGCGGAACTCAGCTCGTGCCTCATGATCTTTCCGCTCCCGGTGCGCGGAATTTCCGAGACCGGTATCCAGTTCTTCGGGACGCGGAAGGGTTCCATACGCCGGCGCAGTCGTGTCCGCAGCTCGGCGAAGAACGCGTCCTCGTTCCCGGTCGACGGGTCCGGCACCACGAGCGCCGACAGCGTGGAAACACCGTCGACCAGGGGGGCGAACACAGCGCAGTCCACGACGCCCGCGCAGCTCCTGAGGGCCGATTCGATCTCCACCGCCGACATGGTGATCCCCCCGACATGCAGGAAATCGTCCGTGCGGCCGACGACCACGAGCCCGCCGTTGTCGGCCCAGTAGCCGTAGTCCTTGGTCTCCAGCCAGCCGTCGACCAGCAGTTCCGCCGTCCCGTTCGCGGTGACCGCGACCCGCGGAATCGTCGGGCCGGACACCCACACCGCGCCGAGCTTGTGCTCCGTTCCGGCCGTCGGCAGCGGCAGGTCCGCGTCGCCGCGCAGTTCCACCTCGTAGCCGGGGCAGGGGAGCCCGGCGGTGCCCGGGGCCCGGCGCACCACTCCGTTCGCGCAGAAGGCGTTGCCCACTTCCGTGGAGCCGATCTGATTGAGCACCGGGACCTGCCAGAGGTCCTCCAGGCGCGCGGCGACGGCGTCGGGCAGGGGCTCGCCCGCTGAGACGATCGCCCGCAGCGCCGCCGGGCGCTCGACGGCGGCCCTCTCGATGTGACCGGCGAGCCTGGCCAGCGACGAGGGGACGGAGAACGCCAGGGTGGCACCGTGCCGGTGCAGGGCATCGACGAACGTCCCCTCGTTCCTGCGCTGTCTGCTCAGGACGACCGAGGCACCGCTGAACAGCGGATAGACGAACTGATTGTTGAACCCGTAGGTGAAATAGTATTGCGAGAGCGAAACGATGGTGTCGGTCGGTCTGATGTCCAGGCCGTTCGCACCGCCGACCGCTTCGAAGAAGAAGGGCAGATCGGCGCTCGTGTGGGCCACGGCCTTCGGGATCCCTGTCGTCCCCGAGCTGTACAGGTAGTAGCGCGAGGGCTCCGGCCCGCCCCCGCGGTCCCCGTGCCCGGCCGGCCGCCGGTGGGTACGGCTGTCGATGTGCAGTGCGCCGTCGCGATGGGAGATCACGAATGCGGTGGGCAGGATTCCCAGCATCCGCGACAGCACGTGCGCGTCCAGGTCCGGATTGACGACCAGCGGAACGGCTCCGAGGGAATGCAGGGCGAGGAAGGCCGGCATCCATTCCGCCCGGTCGCCCACCAGGAACCCGACGTGATCGCCCGCGCCGATCCCCTGCCCGGCGAAGCGGTCGGCGAGCCGCTGGGCGCGAGCGTGGACCTCCCCGTGCCGGAGGACCTCACCCGTCCCTTCGTCCACGACGGCGGCCCTGTCCGTCCAGCCGCCTTCCTCCGCCAGCCGCGCGGCCAGCGTGCATGTATTGCTGTTCATGATCTCCCCGGTTCCATGGGTGTGCCCTGACTACGGGCCGGATGAGCCCAGCGGAGCTGGCGCGGTCTCGTCCAGGGCGAGGGCCGCGCCTATGGAGTCGGTCAGGGTGAAGCGCCTCGTCCACCCCAGATGTGATCGCGTACGTGTGATGTCGGCGCACTGCCACCTCGGCCCGGTCCGCAGCCCCACGGCATTCCGCGTGAACCGGTGGGGGATCCCGGTCTGCCGCGTGAAGGCGTCGAAGAGCTGGCCGATGGTCGTCGCGGTCCCGGACGCCGCGTTGTAGACGGCTGCCGCGGGGCCCGGACGTCCGGCGGCCAGGCTCACCACGGCGGCCACGTCCCGCACGTCGATCAGGTCCCGCGCCGTGTCCGGGAACGGCACGTTCGCCACCACCTGGCCCGAGCCCGCCCGTGCCGCGGCCCGGTACAGCCCGACCGCGGTGGCCCAGACGCCTTGCGTGCCGTGTCCCGGGCCGATCACGTTGAAGGCGCGGATCAGCGTCAGCGGCCGGTCCATCCGGTAGGCGGCACGCACCAGGCAGGACGCTCCCACGGCCTTGGCCCTGCCGTACGGCGTCACGGGAGCGAGAACGCTCGATTCGCTCACCGGCACGCCCGGGGCGGTGTCGCCGTACTCGTGCGAGGAGCCGAGGTGCACGATCGATTCCGTCGTCCCCGACATCTCGCACGCCGCCGCGAGCCGGCACGGCCACACGGCGTTGTCCCGGTGCACCACCGAGAGGTCGGTGGACCAGGAGGCACCCGCGGCATTGACGATCACGGCGGGGCCGCAACGCCGCAGGAAGCGGGAGAGCGCGACGGGCGACCAGTCGTTCCCGGAGTAGTAGGAACGGCCGACGTCCCCGGCTCCTCCGGTCGCCCGCCCGTGCCGGTCCACCCCTATGCAGTGCCATCCGTCCGCGGCCAGCGCCGCGCTCACACGGCTTCCGACGAAACCCTTGGCGCCGAAGACGACTGCGGTCCTGACCAACCTGACACCCCGTCACTTCCTGGCCGGCGCGCGAGCCGTGTCGATCACGACCTCCGCGGCCACCTTCGCGCCGTCCGTCCCCACCTTGTCCACCAGTCCGGTCCAGACTTCGGCCGGCAGCGCCAGGCACCTCGGGATCAGCTTCTCGACCTGCCTGCGGATGGACACGCGCGTCCAGTCCTGCCGACGGTGGAAACCGTCCGCGATCGCCCAGTAGACGTAGTCGTTGCCGTCCGCCTCGGTCTTGGCCGCCCTCCGTCTGACCTCCGCCTCGTCGACGACGTCGGCGGGCCACTTCACGCCGGTGTTCGCCCCGGTCGCGATCGTGTGGATCTCCGCCTGCTGGTACCCGGAGACGTTCTGGGGCGGCAGTCGGATCAACGGGGTCCCGCAGGAACTCGCCTCGAGGAGGCTCATCAGCCCCGGCTGGCTGAGGCACAGGGCGCTCTCGGCGATGCGGGTGCGGTACTCGGCACGCGTCAGCGGACCGAAGCGGAACTCCGCGCCCCCGCGGTAGGGGGCGACGATGGCGTCCAGAGCGGCGCGCGGGGTGTTTCCGGCGATGAGGACGCTCTCGAATCCGGCGTCGATCAGCGCCTCGATCACTCCTGGAAGCACCAGGGAGGGGTAGGTCGTGGTGTCCCGCATCGTCAGCCCCAGCATCCCGCCGAGGGTGACGATCGCTCGCCGGTTGCCCTCGGCGTATCCGTGGGTGTGCCGCGTCGCGTCGAGCGGCTGCGGGGGAACCACCGCGCCGATCCAGCGCAGGTTGCGGATCTCCCGCATCCAGCCGAGGGTCTCCCGGGACAGCCCGGGGAGCCTCAGCGCGAGGTAGTGGCTCACCTCCAGCGGGGGTACGGCGAGGTCGGCGCCGTGCCACAGGAAGGGCATGAGGTCGACGAAGACCGTGCGCACGCCCGCCGCCTCGAAGGCGCGGGCGGCGAACCCCTCAAGGGTCACGAGCGCCACATCGAGGTGCTTCGCGGCGGCGGCGCGCGTCAGCGTGTCGTAGTCCGATCCGTCGAAGGCGCACCACTCGTCGACGACGTTCTCCATGAGGGACCGCCCGTACTCGCTCCCGAAGGCGACGATGTGGCAGTCCCCGGAGACCGTCCGCCTGATCTCGCTGATGATCGTCTCCAGCGCGGCGTGCGGTCCCCAGCCGAAGTTGACGCCCAGGACGCCGATCCGGACGGCGCGGGAGGTCGAGGCCGGCACGTTCACTGCGCCCCTTCCAACGAGCGGAACTTCAAGGCGTGTTCGAGTTCCGGGCTCTCCCAGAAGCGGTCCGAGCGCCCGTACTTCCGGCCGAGGTCCACCGCCGCGGAGCACGCCTTCTCGATGACGGACCGGCTGCCCGGGTCCCCCTCGACCACCTCCAGTTCGAGCAGACTGCCCATGCCCCGGATCATGGACGACAGAGCGGCGAAGGACGTGGTGACCAGAACCGTGGGCCGGCGGATCGAGGCCGCGTAGCCGAGTTCGAAGGCAACGCCCGCCGAGGGTTCGTCGCCGACGAGGGCGCACAGGCTGTCGGCCGCGTGCAGGGCGCGGAGGTCGTCCCGCATGCAGTCGTCGGGCGCCAGTCCCGCAGCGCCCCACTCCTCGTTCATGTGGGAGCTGAAGACCGACGCACCCAGCTCGGAGAGCCTTGTGTGGTAGTTGAGGATCTCCGCCTTCTTCTCCGGCAGGAACACGTCGTCACGTACGTAGTTCCCGAAGGGCGCCGCGAGGAAGACCTTCGGACCACGGGGGAGGGAATCGCTCATGCGCTGACCGCCTTCACTACGATGCTGCCGCCGAACCGGCCACGCGGTTGTCCCGTCACGTAGTCCCGGAAGCGGAGGCTCGCTATCTCGAACCCCGACTTCCGCAGCAAACGGGCCACTTCGGACGGACTGAACAGATGAACCGGGGTGTACAACACCTCGTCGCCATGGCGGTACGCCGCCGTGAATTCCCCGCCGCCGGGCAGCAGGAGGTCTCTCGCCACATTGCGGGCCGCGCTGAGCCGGCCGTACGCGACGGCGTTGTACCGGTTGTTGACATCGAACACGAACACGGCTCCCGGCTTCAGCAGGCTTCTGACCTGCTGCAGTCCGGGCACCAGTTGTGCCCGTGGGAGGTGGCCCAGGACATTCGCCAGGCAGGTCACCAGATCGAACTTCGCGGCCAGTGCGGCCGGCAGCCCGGGCGCCGCGAGGGGTATCGCCACCACCCGGGCGCTGGGGCAGTTGCTCCGGGCGAGGGCGGCCATCTCGGGACTCTCGTCGATGGCGGCGACCCGCTCGGGACGGACCTCGCGGACCACTCTCTGCAGACGCTCCCCGGTGCCCGTGCCGATGTCCAGCAGCGCGAGGCCCTTCCGGCCCGCCGCCGCTTCGGCTATGTCCTGCTCGACGGCGCGGAAATAACCCGCGTGTTGCTCCAGGTAGGTGGCGTAGCCGCGCGAGTACGCGCCGTAGAACCGCTTCGACGTCACGGGGATGGCCTGGCGTGCGGAACCTTTCGACATGCGTCTCCTAAGTCCGGATGTATCCGAGGCAGCTCTCGACGTCGAAGCGCCCCCAGTCAGCGGCGTGTTCCAGGCCGGCGGCGACGGTGTCCCTCGGCATCCCGTCCGTGGCCCGCACCACGTACGCGCACACTTCGCGCAGTTGCTCGACCGGGACGCCACTGGACCAGCCCAGGTAGTAGAAGGCGTCCGCGCCGTGTCCGAGCGCGCGGAAGTCCGCGTCCGCCGTCGACAGCACCAGGTCCTCGACCGCCTGTGGCACGCGCCACGGCTCGTCCAGGGTGGGGGTGCGCCCGGCGGGGACGGAGATCTCCTCCCACAGGGCGGCGGTGATCATGTCCCAGGGCACGAACTCCCGTGGCCGGTGGGCGCGCGCCAGGTCCGCGTAGACCGCCGTGTACTCCGACGCCAGCGAACGCGTGGACAGACGCTCGGACAGGGGGCGTGCGGTCGCGACGAGCCGTTCCCTGGTGTCCGGTTCGAACCACAGGGTCCGCAGCGCCTGCGCGATCAGCCCGCCGTCCGGCGCGTCCACGTACAGCGCGCCCGACTCGCCTCCGAGGTATTCGCTGATGCCTCCGGCGCGGGTGGCGATGACCGGGCACCCGGCGGCCTGGGCCTCGACGTTCACCAGGCCGCCGCCCTCCGACTTCGAGGCCACGACGGTGGCGAAGGCGCCCTTCAACAGGCAGGCCGCCTCCTCGATCGGCACCTCCCCGATGAAGTGGACGCGGGAGGCCAGGCCGAGCCGGTCGGCGTACTGTTCGAGGAAGGCCCGCTCGCTGCCGTCCCCGGCCACGACCAGCTGGAGGTCCGGGATCTCGTCCTTCAGGAGGCTGATCGCCTCGATCGTCCGGTCCACGCACTTGGCGGGCTCGAGGCGGCGCAGCGACAGGACGTAGGGCCCCCAGGCGCGTGCCTTCTCGTGGGGTTGTGCGGTGCTGAAGAGGTCGTGGTCGATCCCCACGTACAGGGTGGGGACCGGTGCCCGCTCCCCGACGAGCAGTTCGGTCTGCCGGGCGAGATCGTCCGACGCCGCGTTGAGCAGGTCCGCCCGCCGCATGGCCGGGAGGACGAAGTCCCGTCCGGTGAGCCAGACGAGCCGCGGGTCGGGATCGACCACATCGGGGATGTCGTAGCCGCCGACCGTCTGGATGACCGGCACGTGCCACAGGCAGGCCAGGAGTTCCGCGATCATCGGGAGCGGCCGGCGCAGGCCGACGACGTGGATGACGTCCGGCTTGCGGACGTTCCCGACGAACTCGCGCAGCTCCGTCGTCAGCGCTCGGAAGTCGGAGGGCAGCACCGTGTTGGGGACTCGGTGGATGCGCACCCCGTTGCGTGTCTCCTCCTTCGGTGTGGTGTCGGGCACGTGCCGGGTGAGCACGTCCACCCGGTGCCCGCGAGCGACCAGCTCCGCCCCGAGGTGGTCGATGGGATCCTGGGCACCACCGGTCACGGGGTAGTACACGCTGCACACGAACAAGATGTTCATTGGCTTCGGCTCCTGGTTCGACGGACCACCGGTGCGGGCTCAGCGGCCGGCCTTGTACCGCTTTCCTTTCAGGCCGTGGACCTCCTCCACCGGGAAGCGGTCGATGTTGACGGCCAGCTTCTTGTCCGCCGCCTCGATCAGGTCGAAGTCGCAGTAGCGCGCGAAGCGGATCAGGTAGTTGAGGATGTCCGCCGCCTCGAACGACAGCCTGGTCCGGAACTCCCGGTCGCCGCGCAGCAGCTCGACGACCTCCGGCTCGCCGAGCCACTGGAGTTCGGCCAGCAGTTCGCCGGCCTCTCCCCCGATCGCCATGGCGAGGCTGCGTGCCTCCTCCAGTTGGTCCCAGCCCCGCTCCCGGACGAAGTTCAGGAAGCGCTCGGTGTAGGCCTTCATGCGGTCGGAGTTGCGTCCCAGATGGGTGCTCTCGCCGACGAGCCAGCCCCACTGAGCGGCGACCTTCCCCGCCGCGTACGCTTCCGGGAGCAACCCCTCGAGCGTCCACATCTCACTCTGGAACGCCGTCACGACCGCCGGGTCCACGTGCTGGTGCGTGTAGAGCTTGTGGGTGCGGCCCTCCGCCCAGGACTGCGCGAACCTGAGGGTTTCCCGCAGGGCGTTCTGGGACACGGCGCTCAGCGGCATCAGCTTGACCGAGCCGCCCTTCTTCGGTCCGAACGCGATGACCGAACTGAGGACGTCGGACTCGTACCCGAGGTAGATCTCCTTGTACTTGGCCTCCACCCGGCGCGAGCCGCGCCGCTCGTGCCCCGCCACCAGGGCGCGGACGAAGTCCTCGTCGACGCCGTCGACGAAGACATGCATGCGGGAGGTCAGGAACCGTTCGAGTTCCTCGTACTTCGAGGGGGAGTACTCCTCGAACTTCAGCTGCTCCCGTACGGTCTCGGACTCGTCCTGGTCGACGTTGTAGTAGATCGCGTGCTCGACGACGCCGGGGCGGTACTGGCTGTTCGACTGCGACCCGCACGTCCAGCCGCGGTTCAGGTAGAACGTCTCGATCCAGGAACTGGGCTCGGCGACGGTGCCGTAGAGCTGCCGGACACCGCGGGCTTTCGCCACCTCGACGGACTTGGCGAGCAGTGCCGAGCCTGCGCCGTTGGAGCCGCGGAAGTCGGGGTTGACGATGAGCGGGCTGATCTTCATGGTGCCCTGGCGCTTCTCGGCGATGTTCATCACGCCGACCACCTCGCCGTCGGCCTCGGCGACGTAGACGTGCTGCGTCTTCGAGAAGTGGCCCACGGGGTCCTTGCCGCCCGCCAGGTGCGCGTCCAGGATCCGGTCGGCCTGGGCGACGTGGTCGCCGTCGTAGTTCCTCCTGAGGGAACCGTGCAGCAGCCCCTGGATCACCGTGCGGTCCGCTTCCGTGGCGTCCCTGATGAGGATGTCGCCGTGCACGGCGGACGACGCTTCGTCGATGTTCTGCTGAGTGGTCACTTTCTCTCCCTGGGGTGTGGGGGAATCAGGCGAGCAGTCGCCGGCGGGCCACCGCGGCGTCGACCAGGCGGTCGGGTGTGCCGACGTCGAACCACCCGGCGTCTTCGGGCACGGGCACGGTGGTGAGGCCGCCGTCATCGATGTACGACTCCAGCAAGGAGGTGATCTCGAGCTCGCCGCGGTGTGACGGCACGATCGACTCCAGCCTTTTCCAGATCGATCCGTCGAAGGAGTACAGACCCGTGCAGACCTGGCTTCTGTGCCGCACGTCGGCTTTCTCCCGGACGCGGACCACCGTCCCGTCCGCGGTGCTCTCGACGACTCCGAAGTCCCTGGGATCGGGGTGCTCGATCACCGCGACCGCGGCGCTGCAGCCCGTGGTGTCGGCCCTGTCGAGAATGTCCTTGGCCCAGGCCGAGTCATGGACGTACAGCGTGTCCCCGAGGGCGACGACGATGCGCTCGTACCCCCTGGGCTCCAGGTGCTCCCGGGCGCAGGCGATGGCACCCGCGATGCCGTTGGGCTCGTCCTGGACAACCGTACGGATCTCCAGGTCGGAGTATCCGAGCCAGGTGGGAATGCTCCGGTATGTCTCTTCGTCCGCCGCGTTGCAGACGAGGACCAGCGTGTCGACACGGCATTCCGCCATCACGTCCATGGAGAAGGCGATCGCCGGCCTGTCGTACACGGGAAGCAGGTGTTTGTTGACGACACGGGTCGCCGGAAAGAGCCGTGATCCGGTGCCTCCCACCAGCACAATTCCGGCGACTCGTTTTTTGACAGGGTTCGTCGTCCTCATTGCCTACCGCCTTCCGGCCCGCGTCGGGGCCGTGGTCGATCTACGGTCGAGAGGTGTGGGTCATGCGGGAAGGAGCGCGGTCGCCGGCTCCAGTGCGGCGACGCGGCGCAGAACGGTCGAGCGGTCGACCAGGCCGGCCGTGCCCGTGTCCCGGAGAAGCCTTGTTCCTGCGGCGAGACACGCGCGCGTCGCGTTGACCGGCCCGGAGGCCGCGACGACGGTCGGCTCGGATGCGCCCGGCCGTCTTTCGACGGCCCGGACCGGGGTGTCGACCGGCGGGGAGAAGGCGCGGAGCAGTTCCAGGCGCCAGTGGGGGTCCGCGACGACGACGCTGTTGGCATAGGCGTCGCCGATCGCCCACGATGCGGTGTAGGTGACGGCCCGTCCACCGGTCGATCCGCTGGCGACCGCCGTGCCGGCGTCGGTCTTCGAGTCCCCGGACAGCACGGCGCCGATGTGCAGCTCCTCGGCGACGGCACCGAGTCTCACCAGCGCGTCGACGCAGTAGGTCCCCAGATCCGCGGCCGCCCCTCCGTGGCCCGGACGCCGGCGGAAGTCCGTCGCCTCCCGTTCCGGGATGCGGAACACCGCGGAGACGGTCACCCGGTCCGTCCAGTCCTCGGCCCGCACCCGGGCGAGGAAGTCGGTCCAGGCGGGGTGGTGCGGATAGGAAAGACACTCGAAGACCGCGCGGTCGTGGGCACGGGCCGTGGAGTCCAGTTCGCGGACCTCCGCGGCGGTCAGACAGACCGGCTTCTCCACCAGCACGTGCTTCCCTGCGGCCAACGCCGCCCGGCAATCGTCGACATGGCGGCCGGTCGCGCTGGAGATGTAGACGATGTCGACGTTCTCATGGGCCAGCACCGCGTCACGGTCGGTGAGCGTGAGCCCCTCGGGCGGTACCGGGCGGTCCGTACGGCGTGGGTGGTCGGTGCCCACGAGTACGGGATCGTCGGTGCCGTTGAGTTCCCGGAGCAAGGGCGCGACCCGTCGGCTCAGGTACTCGGAGTTCCCCATGGCCGCGATCATGGCTTCAGGCTTCCTGTGGTGATGAGCCCTTTGACCATCGTCAGACAGGTGCGCAGCTCGACGCTGAGCCGGTCACCGCGCCGCCCGAGCGCTTCCAGCTCCCGCAGGGCGATCCACCGGTCGTCCGGCCCCTCCTCGACGGCGTCGGTCAGCAGTCCCAGCTGGTAGGTGACGAGGGCGCCGCGGAACCGGCCTCCTTCCTCGGCGTGCACTGCGGTGTGGACGGCACGGCAGCGGGACAGACCCGACGCCTCGGCGGTCATGGTCCGTCGCCGGGGCTCCGTCGCGTGGTCGGCTATGTCACCTCGCTGGAACCTCGCCTCGAGACTGGGCCCGCGGACGGATCCGATCCGGACTCGTTCCGCGACGAGCACCTCCAGGTCCTCGGGACCGGGGCGGATCAGCAGCGTGCACTGTCCCATGCCGACCGGCGCCAGCAGCGGCTGGTCCCAGGACGCGACCTCCCGGCCCTGTCCCTCGACGCGGCAGCCGACGATGGAGAAGAACCGGCGCTGCCGGTGATCGATGCTTTCCCCTGTTTGCCAGTGCGACAACCGGTTCAGGGGAACGACTTCCGGACTCGATCCGCCCGGTCCTGGCCCGTGTCCGTCCGGGGAGGGCCGTTCCCTCACCGGGCCGAGGCGGTCCGTCGAGGCGGTGGCCTCCAGCGGCCACATGGACAGGACGGACCGCAGGTCCATATTGATGAGGCGGCTTTCCAACGCTGCCTGCAGCAACACGGGAATCGGCGCCCAACGACTTTCCGGGACGGTCCGAGCCACATCGACGGCTTCCTGCGGGTCGAGCAGAACGATGCGATTGCGGTTGACCTTCCCGAGGAACCACGACTCCTGCTCACGTTGCACTGCGTCGGCGAGTGTCGGCACTTCCTCCGAAAGCGCGATCTCGGCGGCGGGCACCCGGTTTCCGCCGTGCGCGGCCTCGTAGTTGCTGCGGGTGGCCTGCACGGTGGGCGCGATTTCGATGCCGTCCGGGCTTCCGGGCTCGAACTTGAAGGTGACCAGGCCGTGGAACTCACCGTCGAACTGCGTGACGAAAAGACACAGCATTCCGACCTCGGACTGCTCGATGAGAGGTTGTTCGAGAGGGTGGTGGGGGTCCGACAGGTCTCGGACGCCGATGACGCGGAAGAAGCGGCCCGTCTCGTGCGCCAGGGCACCGTCCTCGGTCATGGACCAGCACCGCAGATCAGTCAGCGAAAGGGGGAGCACGCGTGCGGTGAGTGACCGGCGTCGGCGCAGGCACTCCGAGCGCAACTCCCGGACAGTGTCGATCACCTGCACACCGGAGGGATGAGTGGCAGGTGCGCCGTTCGTCGCGTACGCGTTCATGCCACGCATGCGCTTAATCGGCCGCAGACGTAGTCGACTTCGTCGAGGGTGAGCAGCGGATGGATGGGGAGACAGATGACGTCGCGGGCAAATTCCTCTGCCACGGGAGTGGGACGCGACGCACCCAGCGGGAATTCTCCCAGCGGCTTGAAATAGATCTCGGACTCGATTCCGGCCGCATCGAGTTCCTTCCGTACGCGTTCCCGGTCCTTGACGAGGACCGGGACGGCGAAGCCCCCGGAGAGATCCGAGTCGTGGGCCTCGCGGACGAGTTCCACCCGTGAGCCGGCCAGTCGTTCCCGGTAGCGCCGCAGGATGGACCTGCGCTTTTGCAGCTTGTCCTGGATGCCTTCCAGCTGGGCCAGGCCGACCGCCGCGGCGATGTCGCCCATGTTGTACTTGAAGCCCAGTTCGGGGATGTCGTAGGGGTTTCCCCAGGAGCGGGCGCTCATGTCGATCCCGAGTCTGCGGAGCCGTCTCGCCCGCTCCGCGGAGGCGGCATCGGGGAACGTGACGCATCCGCCTTCACCGATGGCGAGGGCCTTCGTCGCGTGGAAGGAATAGGCTTGAATGTGGGGTGACGCGCTCATCGGGCGCCCTTGCCAGAGGGAACCGATGGCGTGGGCGCAGTCCTCGATGACCGCCACTCCGTACTCGTGGGATATCTCGTTGAGGCCTGCTATGTCACAGGGTATTCCCGAGTAGTGGACGGCGATGACGGCGGTGACGTCCGGCTCGGTGTCCAGGATTTCCCGCACCGAAGCCAGATCGATGTTGCCCGTCGTGCGGTCGATGTCGGCGAGAACCACGCGGCATTGGTGCTGGAGTGCCACCGCTGCGGTCGAGACGAATGTGTTGGCGGGGACGATGACGGCGCTGCCCTTGGGCACGTCGGCCACGACGAGTGCGAGGTGCAGGGCGGCGGTCCCCGAATTGACGGCTACCGGATGCTTGCCGACTAAGTCAGATAACGCCAACTCCCCTTCGAACTGTCTCGTTATGGGTCCAAGCCCGATCCAGCCGGACTCCAGTACCCGCCGAAGACGTTCCAGCGAGGACGGATCCACCTGTGGTCGGTACATTCTGACTTCGATCTTCGGCGGGACAGACTGCATCCCCAGTTTCCCCCTTACCACTTACGCGGCGACGCTTCGGTCAAAAGCGCAGCACATGCGCACACCCATACGCCCGTTGGCGGAATCCGCCCAACGGCCGTCCCGGGTCGGCAACTTGATCACACTCTATATCACCTGTGATAAAACGTAAAGGTGTGGCAAGAATCGCTGGTCACCCGCTGCGCGGCCCGGATCCACGGGGCTCGTCGGCGCAAGCGCCGGCGGCGGCGCGTCATCCGATCGGGAGCGGCCGCCGCGCTGGACGGGCGCGCCGCGGCCGGTCGGGCGGACCCGCTTCCGACCGGGCCGTCGCGGAAGCGAAGGAAGGCCGTGCGAGTCCGGCGGCGGCCCGTCCCCTGCGGCCGTCGGCTACGGGGCCTCGCCGGGGATCGAGAGGTAGGTCTCGCGGAGGCGGTCCAGCACGGGGTGGTCGCTCGCGAACCCGGTCTCGTCGATCGCCGCCAAGGGGCGGACGCCGAAGGCGGTGTTGGTGGCGAACGCGGCCGGCATGCGTTTGGCCCGTTCCAGGGTGAGGGGGGCGACCCGGTGCTCGGCGTGCTCCTTCAGCAGTGCCATCGTGACGCCGGGCAGCACCTCGGCCCGTGGCCACACCACGGTGCCGTCCCGGTCGACGAAACCCACGTTCCAGGTACTGCCCTCGCCGACCCGTCCGTCCCGGTCGACGAACAGCGCGTCCCCGTATCCGGCGAGCTGCGCTGCGCGTCGGGCGTGCAGGGCACCGAACAGCCCGACGTGCTTGACCTGAGGCACGTCGCGTTCGTGGGTGACGGCCATCACGCGCAGTGGCGGTGGGGACATGGGGCCGGCCGCGCGCACGGAGAGCAGGACGTGCGGCTCGCCGGCCCGGGCCAGGTGACCCAGGTCCGCGCCCGGGTCGTAGACCGTGACGCGGACGATGCAGGGCAGAGCCTGTCCGTGCAGGCGCCGGCGGAGGAGGTCGCGGACGCGACCGGGGTCCAGGTCGGCGCTGAGGACGGCACCGCAGTCCCGGACGAGGCGGTCCATGTGCCGGGACAGGCCGCGGACGGTGCCGTCGGCCTCGACTCGCATGGTGGTGAAGTGGCCCAGGTTGGTCAGGGCCAGGGGAAGCAGGTCGTCAGCGGATACGGGCTCTCCGTCGAGTGTCACCATGCGGACCAGCGTGTCAGAAAGGCTGTCGCGGAGTCCGGGGCACAGCGGCGGGCGGACACGCGGGAGCCGGGCCCCCGGCCCTCGCTCACCGGGAGCTCCGGGCAGGCCGCGGGCGGACCGTCGCACGGCGCGGACCGGACGGACCGAGCGCCGCTCGGTGCTGACCACGCTCGCCGGCGGCACCGCCCCCTGCAGCGGGGCCACCGGGTCCATCGCCTACGCGCCGGACGTCGACGCGCCCCCGTCGACAGGACGCTGGTGGTCCTGCGTCAGCCGGGTACCGAGCCGCAGGCGGTGCTGGTGCGCGGGGCCTCCGGCACGGGCGGGTCGAGCCGGGAACAGGGCCCGCCGTGCGTCCCCTGACCGGCGCACCGGCGGGGTCACGTCACGGGCCGGCGCGCGGCCGCGGGCCGTCCGGTGGTGCGACGGCCGGTCCGGCCGTGGACCCGGGTGGTCGGGGTTTTCACCGGCCGGGCCGTCGGCCGGCTCCTGCTCACCCGTCTGCGGCCGGGAGGCACGGACGCGTGCGGTGTCAGGCAGGGGGCGTCGGCATGCGCACGGGCCGGGTCCGGGGGGACCTACGGGCCGCGGACGGCGGTTCGCGCGTGTCGTGGCGGTCGAGCAGCACGACGACGAGAAGGTGGGGCAGGGTCAGTGCGGCGAGGACGGCCACGCCTGCGGTGGCCAGGGCCTGGCGGTGCGGTTCGCCCAGGTGTGCCGCGGCGGCGACGGCGACCAGGACGGCTGCGGTGGGGAGAGCCCCCTGGCGGCAGAAGCGGAGCAGGGGCCGGCCGAAGTGGCCGGCGAGCAGCGCGGGGCGGTTGGCGGGATCGGCCAGGAGGAGACGGGCGACGTGCCGCAGGGAGTGCCAGGCGGCGAAGTAGACGGCGAATGCCACCCATGGCGTCACCAGCCAGAAGAGCGTGGCCAGCAGGAGCAGTTCGGCGGCGTCGCGGGGGCGCCGGTGACGCAGCAACAGGGTGCACGCGGCCACGGTCACGACGGTGATCAGGACGGTGGCGGCCGGGCGGAAGGGAGCAGCGAGCAGCCAGGTGGCCCCCGGTGCGAGGGTGTGCACGAGAGCCCTGACCTCGTCGGGGTGCCGGACCAGTGGCAGCACGGTGACGACCGTGCCGTACGCGACGGTGCACAGCGTCCCGGCCGGCGGTGGGACCGCCCCGGCGCGCAGCGTGTTGACGCACGTCTCGCCCCGGCCGAAGTGCACCACCGACAGGGCCAGGAACGCGCACAGAGCGGAAGCCGGCAGCCGGAGGGCCAGGGCGAAGGCGACCGCGGCGGCACAGACGTAGCCGAGCAGCAGAAGGGGACGGTGGTGCCGGCTCCCTCCGCGGACCTGGCACCAGGCGGGGACCAGGTGGTCGACGGCTCCGTGCGGGACTCCTGCCAGGAGGCCGAGGGCGAAGACGGTGAGCGCGTGGTCGTCCCACCATCCGGGGTGGAGGAACTGCACCGCCAGTACGCACAGAACGGCGGTGACGGAGATCCGGCCGACCCGGTCGAGGAGGCGGCCGGCCGCCCGCGCGCCCGGCGGCACGCGGGGCGCGGACGGGTCAGCGGACGCGGTGCCCGTTGCCATCGGAGACCTGTACGGGTGCCGGGTGGGCGCCGTGCCCGGTCAGGGCGGCGGCCACGGGCGGCCAGGCGTCCGCCTGCTTGACCGAGGAGATCCAGACCTCCTCGGGGTGGGTTTCGGTCCCGGAGCGCACGTCCTCCGCCGTGCGCATCTTGGCCACTTTGTGGATCATCGCGCCGAAGCCGACCTTGGCGACGATGTCGGCCGCGCAGAGACCGAGTTGCGTGACCATCGCCCAGGCGACCAGATGGGAGTCGGGGCCCACGGTCTGCTGGATCAGGTAGATCAGCGGGTAGGCGCCGAAGACGGAGAACAGCGTGATCGTCGCCCGCTTCAGCGTGGTGGACGTGCCGGAGGGCAGTTCCTTGACGCTGTCCAGGACGGCCTTGCCCAGGACGGCGTAGAGGACGAGGAAGAACACCGTGCTGACGGCGGCCCACACGGCCATCCACAGCACGCGCGTTCCGGCGTCGAAGACCTGCGCGCCGAGGAAGCCCGTGACGATCATCAGAAAGGCCGACGCGATGGCGAGGGCGCGCAGGGTGAACAACCGCTTGCCCGCGACCGCGCACACGGCCAGCAGTTCCACCGCGAGCAGCGGCACGGTGACGCTCCAGTCGGCGTACCGCAGCCCGCCGTCGAAGGAGGACGTCCCGACGGGCACGTAGAGCTCGTCGCGCAGTGTGTAGGAGGTCCGCCAGTTGACCAACAGGGCGAGGTAGGCCAGGAACGCGACCGCGTGCACCAGGGCACTGGCGATACTGGCGCCCCGGTAACGGGGGGAGACCTCGTTGCGGGTGGAGATCGCGTAGAGGAAGCCCGCGAGCATGGCGAAAGCGGCCACCGCCAGCGCGTACTGGATCATGTTGTACTCGCCGACCGTGTAGGTCAGCGTGCCGGTGAACTCGCCTCGCCCGGGAGGAGCGGCCATGGCGTCGGTGGGGGTCACGGAGAGGGCTCCTGACTCCGGTGGTGTCCGGCCGCACCGGTCGGTGCGGCTGTCCCTCGAAGCTAGGAGCGCCCCGTGGTCGCGGCGACTTCCGGGGGGGCATTCGAGGGACGTGACCCGCTCCGGCCGCCGGAAGGCCGGGCACGCCCCGCCGTACGGGCGGGGCCTCGGGAGGTGGCGGTGCCCCAGGGCCCGGCCGGCGGCGGTGCGCGTGCCGCCGCACTGCCCCTCGGGGGCCTGCCGGTCGGTCCCCTTCGTGGAGGGGGCCACCCGGATTCCTGACGGGTTCACGCACCGCCGGAACGGGACCGGCGCTGAGGTGACGACAAAGACGTGTGCGTCCATGGGAGGACCGCCGTCGCGCCACGCCCTGTGTATTGTCACCGCAAAGCACGCATATGCCTCAGGAGACGTGCAGAGGAGCAGCCGGTGCCGACTGGTGCTACGCACACGCGGCGGCGCGCGCTGCGCCTGCTCGCCCGCGAGGTGCGCGGTGGTCTGCACGGCAGGCAGGTCGCCCTGGTGGCGGCCGGCGTCTCCTTCTTCGGAATGATCTCCGTCGTTCCCCTGGCGCTCGTCCTGCTCCGGCTGTGCGCGTCCGCGCTCGGCATGGACGGCACCCGGCAGGCTGTGGCACGGATCGCGGACGCGCTTCCGCACGGGCACGGAGTGCAGGCGGGACTGCGGACCCTGGCCGAGGCGGTGGTCCGGTTGTCCTGGCCCGCTCTCGCCGTCGCGCTGGTGCCCGCCACCCTGTACGGAGAAGGGCTGCGCCGGGGCTTCCTGCAGGTGTCCCCGGTGGCGGCGGAGGACGACACGTTCACCGGCTGGCGGGGCAGGCTGGGACTGGTGCCCGCGCTGCTGGCGGCCCCGCTTCTGGTGGGCACCGCCCTGTACGCCGGCCCGGCGCTGGCCCGACTGGCCGAAGCCGGCGGCTGGCGCCCCGCCATGTCCGCCTTCCTGGCCTTCCACCTGCTGTGGGTCCTGCTCTCCACGGAGGTGCTCCTGGTCTTCCGGTTCGTCGGCGTCGGTGTCGCCGGTCCCCGGGCGACGGTCCTGGCCGCGTTCGTGACGGGGGCGTTCCTCTGCGGCTTCCTCTGCGGCTTCGTGGTGTTCCTGGCCATCCCGGTCGACTGGAGCGTGCCGTTCGGCGGGCTCGTCGTCCCCGGTGTCACCGTGGCACTGGGTCTGTGGCTGTACCTGCTGCACGCGGTCCTGCTCGTCGGCTACCGGCTGATGCACTGCCTGGACGGCCGCGCGGACTTCCTCCTCGCGCTGCCCCGCCCCTTCCGGAGGAGCCGGACCCCGGACGACGGCCCGCCCGGTGGGCCCGCCCCCCGGTCGTGGTCCGAGGCGGCCGGGGTCGCACGGGCGCGCCTCCCCGGCCGTGGGAGGGCGCTCACCGGCCCCGGGGCACGGGGCCGCGCCGACGCCCTGGCCCGGTGGGCCGAGCGCCACGGGGGGTACGACCCTTCCGGCAGCCTCCTGGTCTCGAGGTGGGTGACGCTGGTCCAGCGCTGCGCCCGCACGCGTCCGCTGCGCGCCGTGCCGCCCGATCTCCTGTCGCTGGCAGGACCCCTCGCGGTCGCCGCGGCCGTGGGGCCGGCGGCCGCGGGCGGCCCGTGGCCGTTGGCCGCCGGCGCGCTCGTCGTCCTGTCGGGTCTGTTCGACGGGCTGGACGGCGCGGTCGCCGCGGTCACCGACCGGGCCCGCCCCCTGGGCGCCGTGGTGGACGCCCTGGCCGACCGGGTGGCGGACCTCCTGCTCGTCGTGGTCCTGTACGTCCTGGGGGCGCCGGCCCCTTGGTGCCTGGTGGCCGCTTCCCTGACCCAGCTGCACGAGTACGTGCGGGCCCGGGCCCATGCGGCGGGAATGCGCGGAGTCGGGGCGCTGAGCGTCGCCGAACGGCCGCTGCGGGTGGTGCTGTGCGCGGTCGCGTGCCTGGGAAGCGGTCTGTCGCCCGAAGGCACGCCGGGGACGGGATGGGACTGGGCGGTGGTGTGCGTGGTGTGCTGGACGGTGGCCGGAGCCGTCGGCTTTCCGCAGTTGGTGGCCGGGGTGGCACGGGCGCTGAAGTAGGGGCCCCGCGGAGTCAGGCGTCGCCGATCTGCGCCGCGACGATTTCCGCCGACAGCGCCACCAGCGGAAGGCCGCCGCCGGGATGGGCGGATCCGCCGACGAGGAAGAGCCCGGGGACGGGGGAGCGATTGGCCGGCCGGAGAAAGGCGGCGCGGACGCCGTTGGACGAGGTGCCGTAGATGGCGCCGCCCGGGCTTCCGGTCGCGTGTTCCAGGTCGAAGGGGGTGCGGGCCTCGTACCACAGCAGGCGTCGGCGCACGTCCGTGCCGCGGTCGGCCATGACGTCCAGGATCCGCTCGGCGTAGGACTCCTTCAGCCCCGGGGCGGTCC
This sequence comes from Streptomyces sp. NPDC034670, assembly GCF_055574875.1. Lineage (NCBI taxonomy): Bacteria > Bacillati > Actinomycetota > Actinomycetes > Kitasatosporales > Streptomycetaceae > Streptomyces > Streptomyces sp. NPDC034670. The sequence continues at coordinate 8,928 of NZ_JBVITR010000004.1, read as the reverse complement.
AGTCGACGGTGCCGGGCGCCCCCCACGGCGAGTGCCGGGGAGCGTTGACCAGGACGAACCACGCCTCGTGCGCGTCACCGGGGCGCAGTGCGGCGTCGTCCGGAGCGCTGATGTACACCGTCGGGTCGGCGGCGGGACGGGCCGCGGTGCCGAAAACGGCGTCGAACTCCGCGTCGTAGTCCGCCGGGAACAGAACCCGGTGGTGCGGTGTCCGGCGGTCCCGTCCGCGCAGCGCGAGCAGGAGGACGAACCCGGCCAGCGAGGGCTGGGCACGGGTGAGGGCGGTCAGGGGCCGGTGCCCGCGCCGGTCCGCCGACAGGCGCCCGTAGAGGACCGCGGCGTCGACGCCGGAGACGACGACGTCCGCCGCCGCCGTGCCGCCGTCCGCCAGGCGGACGCCGGTGACGCCCCGGCCGGAGGTGTCCACCGCGGTGATCCCGCAGCCGTAGCGGAACCGCACCCCCAGGTCGACGCAGCGCTGCTCCACGGCCTCGGCCAGCAGGCGGAGGCCACCGGGCACGTACCAGGTGCCGTAGCGCTGCTCCACGTACGGGACCACCGCCATGACGCCGGGCGCGCGCCGGGGATCGGAGCCGCTGTAGGTGGCGTAGCGCTCCAGCCACGTGCGCAGCCGGGGATCGCGCAGGTACCGTCGGCCGGTGCCCCGCAGGGTGCGCCAGGGGGCGACAGCCACCAGGTCGCGGGGGCGGACCGAGCGGCGCAGCAGTTCCGCCGGACCGCCGAGCGGACGCCGCAGCACGCTCTCGCCCACCAGCCGCCACAGCTCGCCGGAGGCCGCGTGCAGCCGGGCCCACTGCGCTCCGGCCCCTTCGCCCAGGGCGTCGTCCAGCGCACCGGGCACCAGGCGCGGGTCACCGGGCATCGCCAGGCGGGTCCCGTCGGCGAACCGGTAGCTGCAGGCCGGCTCCACCGGCCTCAGCGGCACGCAGCGCTCCATGGGTGCGCCGGTGTCCGCGAACAGCCGGCGGTAGACCTCGGGCAGGGTCAGCAGCGACGGCCCGGTGTCGAAGACGAAACCGTCCCGGCGCACGGTGCCGAGCTTGCCTCCGCACGTGGCCGTTCGCTCGTACACGGTGACGTGGTGTCCCCGACGGGCGAGCCGGGCGGCGGCCGCCAGCCCGCCCATGCCGGCACCGATCACGGCGACGCGGGCCACCTCAGTGCCACCCCCGCAGCGGCCTGCCCTTCCACGTCAACGTGGAACGGCGGTGACCGAGCCAGGACCGCGCCGTCAGCACCACCAGCAAGCCCACGGACACCGGGTGGGCCAGCGCGTCCGGCCAGCACCGCCCACCCGTGCGCCGCGCGGTCAGCGCCCGCCCCGTCACGGCCGCGGCGTACCCGGCCGCCCCCCAGCGCGACCCCCGCAGCGCTGCCAGCGGGGGCACCACGTAGGCCCAGACGAGGAGGGCGCACACCGCCACCGTGCCGCCGCCGGACCCGAACGCCGTCCACAAGGACTTGCCGTACCCCTCACGCAGGTCGCGCCAGCCCTCGTACATCCGGCACCTCGCGAGGCGGCTGCCGTCCACGATCCCGCCCCGGCCGCCGACCCGTTTCAGCGCCCGGATGAGGGCCATGTCCTCGAGGACCTCGTCCGTGACCGCGGCGAAGCCGCCGCATCGGTCCAGGGCGGCGGCGTCCACGACGAGGAACTGGCCGTTGGCCGCGGACAGCGCCGGCCGCGGCGAGGTCTCCGCCCGCCGCAACGGCAGTGCGGTGAGCCATGACCACTGCAGCAGGGGCTGGACGAGCCGATTGGCGGGTCCCTCGGCGGCCTGGCGGGGGAAGGGGGAGACCAGGTCGAGTCCGGTCGAGCGCAACAGGGCCACCGACGACGCCACCGCATGCGGCGCGAGCACCACGTCCGCGTCCACGAAGACCAGCACGCTGCCCCGCGCGAGCGACGCGAGCTGGTGGCAGGCATGGGCCTTGCCCGGGGAACCGGGCTCCGGCGCCGTGCCGCGCACGACCCGGGCGTGCCGGTACGGTCCGCACAGGCGGCGAACCACGTCACCGGTGTCGTCGGTGGACTGGTCGTCGAGCACGATGACCTCCGCCCGGGGCACGCGTTCCTGCGCCAGCAGCGACCGCAGCGCGGGGCCGACCCGGCCGGCCTCGTTGCGCACCGGCATCAGAAGGGACACGTGCTCGGTCACCGGCGGCGGGTCCGCCGGCGGGGTCCGCAGGGCCCTGCCGTTCCAGGCGCTGTGCGCGGTACCGGCGGCCGCCAGCACCGATCCCGCCGCGACCACCGTCCGCACGGAACGCGACCCGCTCACCCCCGTCTCCCGGCGGAAGCCGCCATCCGCACGGCCAGCGGCACGGCGACCAGGCCCATCAGCGTCCCGCCCACCAGCGCCACCTGCGGGCGGCCGAAGAACACCAGACAGGCCGTCACCGAGGAGGCGTAGGTCCACAGGTACAGCACGAGGGCCGGACCGCCGGGCCCGCCGTTCCCGGCGGGCCGCCGCGCCGAGCGCCCGGAGGCGGCGTCCACGGCCGCGACCATGACCACGGACACGGCCACCCACCCGACGAAGTTGGTCAGCGGCACGCCCTCCACGCCGGGAAGCGCCGGATGGGGGTCCGACCAGATCCAGTGCCCGGCATCGACCATCTGCGGGTCGAGGAAGACGTCCCAGGACGCCAGCGCCCACCCACCGATCAGCGCCGTCCGCACCCGGGCCGGACGCGTCCCGGCGCGCCCCCGGCCCTCGGCCAGTACGCGCCCCGCCTCCAGCGCGGGCCAGGCCATCATGATCCAGGCGAGGGGCACCACCACCGGCACCCCCGCCACGCTCGGCCCCAGGGAGCCCGTGTAGTGATAGGCGCCGAACGGGAAGCCCGTGCGCACCCCCACGGCCTCCACCGCCAGGCCCCCCAGTCCCGCCACCACGAACAGCGCCAGCGGGCCCCGCACACCGTGCCGCAGCGCGGCGGCCGCGAGGGACGCCAGGCAGAAGACCACCACGCCGACGACGGTGAGCACGTCGCGCTGCGGGCCGGACACGAGCGGGTAAGGAACCTGGCACAGCACGGCCGCCGCAGCCAGCGACCAGACCGCCCGCCGGTCGCCCCCGAGTCCGCGGTGCAGCCCCGGCCGTTCCTGTACCTGAACCATGCCGTGAGCATAGGGAGACGACCCGGTCCCACCACCGAGGCGGCGGGACCGGCACCGGAAGCTTCACCGGTACGGACCTACGGACCGTACGACCCACGGACCATACGGCGGCGCGGTTCCCGACTCCGGCCGGCGACCGCAGGACCGGCCGGACCTCGCGTTTCCCGACTCCGGCCGGCCCGCGGCCGCGGTGGCTCCGGGGCGCCTCCCGCCGGCAGCGCGCCGAGGCCCCCACCGCCCGCCTCAGCCCGGTCCGCCGGCTCCGTGCGTCCGCCGGCGAGTGCGCCGCACCACGTGCGCCGGGATGGCCGCGTCACTCCTCGGCCGGTCCGGCGCCGGCCGGAAGCCGGGTGCGGCGCCCCGTGCGGCGCCCCGTGCGCCGCACCCGCCGGTCACCCCGCCGGAGGGCTCGCGCCCTTCCCGCCGAGGACGAGCCCGCCTCCGTGGCGGCGGACTGTGCCCGGCCGGAGGTCAGTCCGCGTACACGACGACCAGGCACAGGGCCGCGAACGGCACGGCGGACGCGCCGAGCAGCGCCAGCGCCGCCGGGACCGCCGCCGTCAGCCGCTCCCTGCCCCTGCGCCGGCCCGAGCGGAACACCGCGCGGGCCAGGACGAGCGGCAGCGCCACGAGGACGAGGAGGATCACCGGCATCGAGAACCGGCTGAACACGGTGGTGCCGGTGTCGGTGACCAGGCGCCAGGCGGTCGTGCCGAAGACCACCGACACACCGGCCAGCAGGCCGAACGAGAGGGCCGACGCCACGGCGACGGTCAGTCCCTCGGTCAGCCGCTCGGCACGCCCGCGCTCCCGGCGCACTTCCGTCATCCCGCTGCTCCCCCGCTCGCTCCCCCAGGTACCGCGGCCCGGCGCCGCCCGCCTCCGGTCGAGCCGCTCGGCCCGTGGCCGGCGGGACGGCGGGGCCAGGGCGCCGGGGCCGCGGACACGATGGTCCCATGGTCCGTGGACCCGCCGGTGTGACTGAGCGCTTCAGTCGGCGAGTTCGCCGACTGAAGCGCTCAGCGCGGAGCGTGTCCGTCACCGTCTCGGTCCTGCTGCGGCGTACAGCACGGTGCCGGTCGCCAGCAGGGCCCACGCGGTCGCGGCGGAGGCCGTCGTGGCGGGGGAAACGATCATCCAGTTGCTCACCTCTCCCGCGATGCCGGGCGGAGCCGGGACGAGGAGGGTGAACGCGAGCCAGCCGATCGGCAGGGTCCATGCGAACTGGGCCCCGCAGAGCACCGCCCCGAGCGCGGCCAGGCCGACCAAGCCGGCGCTGTCGCGGACGACGAGCGCGGTCGGGGCGAGCTCGGCTCCGGCTGCCTGGACCGCCAGCAGAGCCGCCCCGGCGACCGCGCCGGCCAGCAGCACGTGCGCCGCCCGCCGGGGCATCCACCGGATCGCGGCCGTCCGATCCAGCGCGGCGTCCTGCCCACCGAGCCCGACGGAAGCGGCCGCCACGTTCGCGGTGAGGATCAGGACCGCGGTCCCCAGGCTCATCGGGCCGGCGCCGTCCTGGTTGAAGGTCCACGCCGCCAGCGCGACGAGCGCGACCGCTGCGGCCGAGGTGGGCACCTGTCGTGAACGGGCGTACAGGATCAGCCACCTCATGGCGACGCCTCCCCCGCCAGCACCGAAAGCCCGTCGTGGGCCGTGCAGGAGAGAGCGGCGGCGTGCACCTCGGCGATCCGCGAGCGCTGCTCGGCCGGTGACAACGCCATCAGCCGTTGCCAGGCGACGTCGGCGTCCGCCCATTCACGCTGCCAGTACGCGTAGGGGTCCGGCTTCTGCAGCGGTTTGAGCCGGTGATCGCCCAGTGCCCAGCTCGCGGCGATGCTCTGTACGGGAATGTCGAGCTGCCCCCCGCCCTCCCAAGGGGTGCGCGGTGCGCAGTTCGGTGCCAGGCCCTGGGCGACCAGGAGGCGGGTCAGTTCCGCCCCTGTCGCATGGGCGATCAGCGGGTCGTCGAAGTCGACCAGCACCGCGTCGCCGGAGAGTCGGCGTTCGTCGCCGAGCGCGCGCAGCCCGGTGTCCTCCCGCACCGAGTTCGGCGCCTCGTCGCCCAGGGCGTCGTGCAGCACGCGCAGCGCGTCCTTGCCGCGCGGCGCGAGTTCGGGCAGGTGTGAGCGGTTCGCCTGCGTCACGCACACCGGTCCGTCGCAGACCAGGGTGGCGGCGGCCTCGTCGATGACGTAGGTGTCGCGCGGAGTGGCCGGGAGGATCAGCAGGGCCAGGGCTGCGCCGGCCAGGGCGGGGGCCACCGCGAGCAGTCGGGCCCGGAGGGTCGCGGCCGACAGCAGTGCGAAACCGGTGGCAAGCAGGCCGAGCAGCCAGAGTGTCTGGCCGAGGTGGACGGAGCCGGACAGGGTCAGCAGCATCTCCCGCGGCTCCGCAGTCGCCGGGAGCAGCAGGGCGAGCCGGTTCGGCGCGGCGCTCGACGGCAGTGCCTCCTCATTGTTCTGCTGCAGGGAGAGGGCCGTCAGCAAGAGGAACACCGTCAGGGCCGGCGGGGTGAGTGCAGAGGGCACGGCCCGCGCGACCCCCATGCCGAACACGGCCCCCGCGACGAGGGACAGCGCCGCCACCAGCGAGATCGGCAGCCAGCCGAGACTCGTGTAGGCGGTGGCGCCGAGGGCCACCTGGACTCCGCCCACGAGGACCAGGAGGCCGAAGCCGGACGCCAGTACGAGTGCCGTCGCGCCGGCCGGCAGCGCCGTACGGCGCCAGGCCGGCAACGGCGTGGTCGTCAGCAGTTCGGCCATCCGCGAGCGGGAGTCGCGCAGCCCGTACACCGCGCCCAGGCCCACCACGAGCGGCCACCAGAAGCTCAGCAGGTACCGGGTCCACAGGGCCATGGAGGTCCACTGGGCCGTCCATGCCGCGTCACCCCGCCACCAGAGCCCGTCGATCAGCAGGAGGACCGCCAGGCTGCCCGCCAGGACGACGATGCCGGGCCACGGGGCGATGGAGCGCTTCAGCTCGGTGCGCAGGACTCGCGCGTTCACCAGGTGCCTCCCGGCTGCTCGGAGTCCTGGAGCAGTGCTGAGTAGCCGCGCTCCAGGGGGCTGCCGCCCGGGTGTTCGGGGCCGCCCGCCGCGGCCAGGTCGTCCGGCGTGCCCTGGAAGACGAGGCGGCCGTCGGCGAAGAGCACCACGTCGGAGCAGGCGGCCGCGACGTCCTCGACCAGGTGGGTGGAGACGACCACACACGTGTCACGGCCCAGTTCCTGCAACAGCTCGCGGAAGCGCAACCGCTGCGCCGGGTCCAGGCCGACTGTCGGCTCGTCCAGCAGCAGCACCGCGGGATCGTTGACGATGGCCTGAGCGATGCCGGCCCGCCTCACCATGCCGCCGGACAGGGTCTTCATCCGCTGGTCGGCGCGGTCCGCCAGGCCCACCCGTTCCACGGCCCGCTGGACGGCTGCGGGGACGGCCGCCTTCGGAACCTCCTTCAACCAGGCCATGTACTCAACGAACTCACGCACCGTGAAGCGCTTGTAGTAGCTGAAATCCTGCGGCAGGTAGCCGATCCGGCGGCGCAGGGCCCGGTGGTCAGCCATCGGGCCCACGCGGGTGCCGAGCATCTCCAGTTCGCCCTCGGTGGGGCGCAGCACGGTGGCCAGCGTCCGGATCAGGGTGGTCTTTCCTGCTCCGTTGGGTCCCAGGAGGCCGTGGGCGCCGATGCCCAGGCAGAGGTCGAGTCCGTCAACGGCCATCTTCTTGCGTCCGACGCGTACCCTCAGGCCGCTGGCCCGGATCTCCCAGGCATAGGTTTTCGGCGCGGTGTCGGCCGCGTTGGTGGTGGGCATCGTACGGGGGTCCCTTTCGAAGGTCGACGATGGTTTCACAGCGTTGAGTACGCGTTTCTGCGGGCGATCACGGCGCCCATGCCGAGCGCGAGGAGCAGCCCCCACACGGGCAGTCGGTCGGGCTGGAAAACAACTCGCAGGGCGAGGGGGGCGTGGCCGGTGACCCACGTGGGCGCCACGACGACGACGCCCCACGCGACCGCCAGCCCGGTGGCGGCGCGCGTCACGCCGACCACGCTGCCCAGCGCCAGGGCGGTGGAGGTGAAGGCCAGGGAGGGCAGCAGCCACTGCGCGGCCGTCATGGTTCCGGTCAGCCAGCCCCCCACCAGGAGCCCGGGCAGGACCACCACGAGAACCGCCGTGGTGCGCCTGAGGAGCAGGGGCAGGCCGGCTCGGGCGGTCGCGACCGTCATTTCGTACGCCGGGTCCAGGCCGCGCGACCACGATGCGGCGACACCACACAGCGGCAGCACGGGTGCGATCGCCAGCACGGGAGAGACGTCGCCGAAGAACGCAGGCGGCGCGAGCGAGTCCAGCAGCAGCGCCATCAGGGCGACCACGACGGTCATGGCCAGCCACGGGGCCATGGCCGGCGTCAGCCAGGCCGACAGCCACCTCGGGCGGCGTCGCCGCGAGGGTGTCCTGACGGCCGCGTCCAGCTGCGGTTCCAGACCGGCCCGGACGGTGTCGAGGAGCGTGGCGATGCCGGGCACCTCGGTGGCCACGGAGGCCGCCAGACGACTCCGGCACACCGCGCACGTCTCCAGATGGGCCTCCAACGCCCACACCGTGTCCACGGCCATCTCCGTATCACCACGTGCGTAGTCGTCGAGCAGCCGCATCGACACGTGTGCCTCGCTCATCCCAGCGCCTCCCGCATCGCGATCCGGGCCCGGCGGGCGCGGGTCTTGACCGTGCCTTCGGGCAGTCTGAGCAGGACGGCGGTCTCCCGCACGGAGAACCCGTCCAGCACCATGGCCTGCAGGACCTCGCGAAGTTCCGGCGCCAGCTGCCGAAGGGCGTCACCGACGTCCCCGTCGACGGTCCCGGCCAGTGCCTCGTCCTCCGCGGCGGGCGCCACCGCCCGCTCGGCGGCGGCAACGGGCGGCTCGGCATGGTGGGCACGGCGCCGGAACGCGTCGACGAGGCGGCGCGCCGCGATCGTCCACAACCATCCGACGGCCGTCCCGCCGACCGCACTCCCGGCGAACGCGCCGGCCGCGCGCCACACCGCCAGATAGGTCTCCTGCATGACCTCGGCGACGATCTGCTCGTCCGCGCAGCGGCGGCGCAAACGCACAGCCAGCCACGGCGACGTGCGCCGGTACAACTCGTCGAACGCCCCGCGGTCACCTCTGGCCACCAGCCGGACGAGGCGCTCCTCGTCCAGCTCATCCAGTGTTCTCACGCGTGATCTCACACCAGCCAGACGCCCGACGATGCGCACAGGTTCTACGCCTTGCGTGATCCGCGTCACAGTGTCGCGCGCGGGGGTTCCGATCCCCGTGAAAGCCGATCGCCGGTTGCGATCCGGCTCGTGGCGAACCCTGGCGCCTCGCGGTGCTTCGTCCTTCTCGGTGCAGCCTCGACCGAGTACGCCGACTGGCTCGCGGTCGCAACCGATGCCGGAGGTCCAGCCCGTCGGCTGGAGCACTCACTCGCCGACCGAAGGGCTCAGTCACGGCCGGCGTCCCCCCTGCCTTCGTGCGGCGCGCTACAGGTCGAACTCCAGGTGCTCGATGTCGGTGAAGCGGATCTCCTCCAGCTGGCCGGCGCGGCGGCCGCCGTCCTGGAAGTACACCTCGCGCAGCGCGTCGGCGGCGATCTGCTGGAGCTGCTGGTCGGTGGCGCCGGCTTGCTGGGCGTCGAAGAGGCGGGCGGCGTGCTGCGGGGGCAGGGCGACGGTCAGGTGCCGGATGCGGGACTCGTCCGTCGACCCGATCGGCGCGGTGTAGCCGAGGCGGGCGCGGGTGTC
>NZ_JBVITR010000003.1:242261-262535 GCF_055574875.1 Streptomyces sp. NPDC034670 | reverse complement strand
GCCGACGAATCCCCTTGAGGACAGCCAGACGGCGTCGGTCAGTCCATGAGTCAGACCCACCCGGAGAAGCCACCACACATCCTCACTGTCAGTCCAGCTCCAGCACGCCCACCGTCTCGCCCTCGACGACCTCGCCGGTCCTGCGGAAGCCCAGGCGCAGGTAGAAGCCCTCGGGGCCGTTGTCGCCGGGTTCCCAGGTGACGTGGAACGCGGTCGCGCCGCGGCGGCGGAGTTCCGCGGCCACCGCCTCCACGGCGAAGCGGCCGTACCCCTTGCCCTGCTCGCCGGCGGCGATGTTCAGCCGCCACAGGCCGGAGCGGACCACGCTGCCGCCGTCCTCGTGCCAGTCGGCGTCGAGGAAGGCCATCAGGAAGCCGACCGCGCGATCGCCGTCCACGATCAGCCGGGGCCAGGCGGTACCGGGGTGGACGTAGGCCTCGGCGAGGGACTTCGCCACCGGCGCGACCGCGTGTTCCTGGTCGGGGCGGACCCGTATGCCGAGGGCGGCGTCGAGGTTCTTCGCGGTGATCTCTTCGAGACGGGGCGCGGTCGTCGTCATTCGGGCACCCTAAGCGCGGAAATCCCGGCCGGTAAAAGGGATTTCGCGCCGGGAAGGACCGGGAAGGACGGGAAACCGGCGTCCGGCGTTCAGCCCAACTGCCGGTAACGGCCGCGGAAATACATCAGCGGCCCCCCGTCCGCGCTCGGCAGCCGGGCGGTCAGGACGCGGCCGATCACCAGGGTGTGGTCCCCGGCGGTCACCCGCTGCTCGGTGCGGCACTCCAGGGTCGCCAGCGCGCCGCCCACCAGCGGCGCCCCGGTGCGCTCGCCCCGGACGTACGGGATGTCCTCGAAGAGGAGGCGGTCGCTGAGGCGGCCCCGCATCGCGAAGCGGCCCGCGATGTGCCGCTGGCTCTCGGACAGCACGGACACCGCCCACAGGGGCTGTTCGTCGAGCAGGTCGTCCATGCGGGAGCCCTCGCGCAGGCTGACCAGCACCAGCGGCGGGTCCAGGGAGACCGACAGGAACGCGGTGGCCGTCATGCCGGCGTCCTCGCCGGCCGGTGCCCGCGGGTCGTCCGGGTCCAGCGGCGGCTCCTGCGCGGTCACCAGGACCACACCGGAGGCCAGCCGGGACATGGCGGCGCGGAACTCGTCGTTGCTCACCCCCTCAGCATGCCGGGCGGCGGGCGCGGAGGTGATCGCGGAGGGGGCGGCTGGAGTGTTCGGCACGTCTGCAACGCTAATCTCCGCCGCACGGCCCTCGCATCGGGCCCCGGCCCGAGCGGGGACCTAGGACCAACGGCCGACCCGGGGCGCGAGCCGTGGGCAACCGCCGCAAAGACCCTGTTCGGCGCAGTTCGGCGCACGCACGGGAAACTGCGGAAAGGCCGCGCAATTGTTCACGTTTGGCTGTGACTTGAGTCACAAGGGACGGGAATTGTTGACCCTGTGTACCGAGTGAGCAGCGCGCTGTGATTCAGTGGCGGGAAGCTGCCGGGGCACCATCGGGAAAGGCGCCGAAGAGAACCCTTGATTCACTCCGAGGTCTCGGGGGGAGGGCGAGCATGGAGGCCGAGTCGGAACCCTACGTCCGTCTTGCGTCCCTGCGACAACTGCACCAGGTCATGGCCGCGTTGAACACGGCCCGCAGCCTGGCGGACACGTTGCAGACGGTCGCCGACGGCGTCGTGGAAGCCCTCGGGTACGAGCTGGCCTGCGTCAACCTCGTGCGCCCCGACGGCGACCTGGTCGTCGCCGCCTTCGCCGGCAACCCCGCCGCCGAGGCCCTCATCACGGGCCGGGTCGGCTCGCGCGAGTCCTGGGAGCGCCGCCTGACCATGGGCGAGCGCTGGGGCGACCTGATCTTCATACCGCACACCGAGGGCTGGGTCCTCGACGACGACGACGTCCCGCAGTGGTACACCGACGGGCCCGCGCCCCGCTTCGAGGACGAGTGGCACCCCTCCGACCGCCTCTTCGCCCCGATGTACGCGCCCGGCCCGCAGGGCGGCGGCACCTCCGGCGAGCTGCTCGGGGTGCTCTCCGTGGACCGCCCGCGCAACGGCCGCCGGCCCGGCGCCTGGGGCCGCGAGGCGCTCCAGATGTACGCCTTCCAGGCCGCCATCGCCATCAGCAACGCGCGTCTACGTGCCAACATGCAGCGCGCCCTGGTCCGTCTGGAGCGCGAGCAGCAGGCGCTGCGCGCCAGTGAGGAAAGCTTCCGGCAGGCCTTCGAGTACGCCCCCTCCGGCATGGCCATCGCCGAGATGGGCGGCGACCAGCACGGCCGGATCCTGCGCACCAACGACGCCCTGTGCCGGCTGCTCGGCCGCCCCGCCTCCGCGATGCGCCGCTACGCCTTCTCCGACCTCGTCCACCCCGAGGACATAGGCACCCTGCTGCGCACCTCCGCCGAGGGCGGGCGCGCCGAGCTGCGCCTGGCCCGCCGCGACGGGACGTACGTCTGGGTGTCCCTGCGCAACTCCGTCGTCGCCGACGCCGCCGACGGGCCCCGCTTCCTGCTCACCCACGTCGAGGACATCGAGGAGCGCAAGCGCCGCGAGCTCCAGCTCGCCCACCGCGCCTCCCACGACTCCCTCACCGGCCTGCCGAACTCCGCCGAACTGCGCGCCCGGCTCTCCTCCCGGCTGTGCCGGCAGCCGCCGCAGGTCGTGCCCGCCGCCGTCGGCTCCCCGCACCCCTACGAGTCCTTCGACTCCTTCGACTCCTACGAGTTCCACGACTCCCGGGACGCCGCCCAGGGCCCGCCCGTCTTCGACCGCGGTCACGACTTCGACTTCCCGCCCGACGCCGACGCGTACGACGGCTACGACCACCACGTGCACACCGTCGCCCCCGCCGGGGAGTCCGACGACGGCACCAAGGGGCTCGCGGTGCTCTTCTGCGACCTCGACGGCTTCAAGTCGATCAACGACCGGTTCGGGCACAACGCGGGTGACGCGGTGCTCATCGAGGTCGCCCGCCGGCTCAGCAACGGCGTCCGCGACGGCGACACCGTCGCCCGGCTCGGCGGCGACGAGTTCGTGATCCTCGCCGACGGGCTCGGCCGGGCCGACGCCCAGGACCTCGCCGTGCGGCTGCGCAACGAGATCATCCAGCCCATCCGGGCCGAGGGCCGGGCCGTGCGGGTCGGGGCCAGCTTCGGCATCGGATGGGCCCACTGCGGCATGACGGCGGACGAGGTGCTGAAGTCCGCCGACGAGCGGATGTACATCGAGAAACGATCTCGCCCCAAACAGCACAGGCGTGCCGGGTGAACCGCAGGTCGATGGGATGATGCGGTCGGTGGACCCCGTTCGGGTCGCCGGGTGAGGGTCCCCCCGTTCGAGTGAATCCGGGAAGGGGGCGAGGTAGGCTCGCCATTCTCACCACTCGTACCGCATCCGACCCGCACCTAGGAGCACCAAGGGATGACGCCCGGCAACAACGGCGCGAGCACGCCCGAGGACGACGACCCGTTCGGCTACCTCTACGCCGACGGCCAGGCCAACGGGGCCCAGCCGCCGTCCGGGGGCTACGGCTACCCGAACTCGGTCAACCGGGTGCGGCCGGTCGGGACCCGCCAGTACGGGCAGCAGGGGCCCGCCCCCCAGGCACCGCCGCAGCAGGGCGCCTACGGCCGGCCGAACGCGCACTACGCCGCCCCGGAGACGCTGCCCGGCGCCGCCACCGTCCAGTCGCCGCAGCCGGGCCGGGGCCACGGCGGCGGCGGCCGGGGCCGCGGCCCGAACACCAAGGGCCTGCTCATCGGCGCGATCGCGGTGGTCGCCGCAGTCGTGATCGGCATCGGCGTGGCCATGGTCAGCGGTGACGACGACGACAAGGGCGGCGACGGCCAGGCGGACGCGACGCCGACCCAGTCCCAGACCAGCGAGCCCAGCCCGACGGCGAGCAGCAGCGCCGAGGAGGAGAAGGTCGAGCTGCCGGTGATCGACGCGAAGGCGCTGCGCCTGGGCGGCTCCGCCGCCCTCGCGTCGGACGTCGAGGGCGCGCAGTCCGACGGCGGCATCTACGTGACCGGCCTCAACCAGCCGGGCGCCTCGGTCACCTGGACGGTCAACGGCATCCCGGAGGACGGCGCCTATACCGTCTTCGTCCGCTACAGCACCACCGACGAGCCCCAGTCGATGACGCTCACCGTCAACGGCAAGGAGTTCGGTTCCAAGCTGAACATGGACAACTTCGCCCGCGCCAAGGAGGGCGACTTCTCCAAGGGCTGGACCCAGACCTTCGCCTGGCCCACTCTCAACAAGGGCACCAACACGATCTCGGTCTCCTGCAACGACGGCGACAAGTGCAACGTCCTGCTGGACCAGCTGTGGCTGAAGGAAGGCCAGGTCAAGAAGTAGCGCGGTCGGCGGGCCGGCCTCAGGCCGCGCTCGCCTCCGCCGTCACCGCGACGCGGCCCCGCAGGTCCTCGTAGGCCGCCCGGTCGAACTCGCCGGCCGCCGGGGACAGCACCGTCGCCGCCGACAGGGCGACCGCGCGGGTCAGCCGCTCCGGCCACGGCAGGCGGTCCACCAGGCCCGACAGCAGGCCCGCGACCAGGGAGTCGCCGGCGCCCGTGGGGTTGCCGCGCAGGCGGGCCGGCGGAGCGGCGCGCCAGTGGCCCTCGGGGGTCACCGCGAGGACGCCCTGGGGGCCCAGGGAGGCGACCACCGTGCCGGCGCCGCGGCGCCGGGCGTCCTGGGTGGCCCGCAGCGGCTCGTGGGAGCCGGTGAGCTCGGCCAGTTCCCCGGCGTTCGGCTTGAGGACGTCGGGACGCCCGGCGACCCCGCGGCGCAGCGCCGCCCCGCTGGTGTCCAGCAGGACCGGCACCCCGGCCGCCCGGGCGGTGCGGGTCAGTGAGGCGTAGGCGCCGACCGGGACGCCCGGGGGCAGGCTGCCGCACAGGGCCACCGCCGAGGCGGACGCCAGCAGGTCCTCGTACGCCTTCTGGAAGGCGGACCACTCGGCGTGGCCGATCGTCGGGCCGGGCTCGTTGAGCTGGGTGGTCCCCCCGGAGCGCTCGTCGACCACGGCGACGGTGCGCCGGGTGGTGCCGGACACCGCCACCAGCGCGTCCCGCACGCCCGGCACCCCGGCGAGCCGGTCCCGCAGGACCCGGCCCGTCGTGCCGCCCGCGAAGCCGGTGACCGTCACCCCGTGGCCGAGGGCCGCGAGCACCCGGGCCACGTTGATCCCCTTGCCGCCGGGGCGTTCCGTCACCTCGGAGACCCGGTGGGAGGCGTGCGGACGCAGGGACGGCACGCGGTAGGTGATGTCGAGAGCGGTGTTCAGCGTGACGGTGAGGATCACCGGGCCGGCCCCCCCTTTTTCGCGTGCTCCTGCCGTGTGCTCCGGGGGCACGATCATGCCAAAGAGACGGCGGCGGGCCCACCCCCGGGACCGGCCGCCGGCCCCGACCCGGGGACGAATCAGGCCAGTTGGGGAGCGACCACCCAGGCGCCCCGGCGCATCACGCCCCGGAGGGCGAAGTCCGCGTCCAGGACCACCAGGTCGGCGTCCTTCCCGGGCTCCAGGGAACCGATCCGGTCGTCCATGCCCAGCAGGCGCGCCGGGTTCGCGGAGAGGGCCGCGACCGCGTCCTCCACCGGCAGCCCGTCGACCGTGACCGCCCGCTGGAAGGCGCGGTCCAGGGTGAGCGTCGAGCCCGCGATGGAGCCGCCCTCCACCAGCCGGGCCACGCCGTCCGCGACCTCCACCTCCAGCGGGCCGAGCATGTAGCGGCCGTCGCCGAAGCCGGCCGCGTCCATCGCGTCCGTGATGAACGCCACCCGTCCGGCGCCCGCGTGGCGGAACGCGAGCCGGAGCGCGGCCGGGTGCAGGTGCGTGCCGTCGTTGATCAGCTCGACCGTGACCCGCTCGTCCTCCAGGAGGGCCGTGATGGGGCCGGGGGCGCGGTGACCGAGGGGCGGCATCGCGTTGAAGAGGTGGGTGGCGACCGTGGCCCCGGCCTCGATGGCCCGCACGGTCTGCTCGTAGGTGGCGTCCGTGTGGCCGACGGCCGCGATCACGCCGTGCTCGGCCAGCAGGCGCACCGAGTCGATGCCGCCGGGCAGTTCGGTGGCGAGCGTGACCATCTTCGCGTGCCCGCGCGCCGCGTCGACGAGTTTGCGCACCTCCGCCGGGTCCGGGTCGCGCAGCAGCTTCTCGGAGTGCGCGCCCTTGCGGCACGGCGAGATGAACGGCCCCTCGAAGTGGATGCCCGCGATCTCGCCCTGCTCGGCCAGCTCGGACAGCAGCCCGGCGCGCCGGGCGAGGAAGTCCAGGTCGCCGGTGACGGTGGAGGCGACCAGGGTGGTGGTGCCGTGCAGCCGGTGGGTGCGGACGCCCCGCAGGACGTCGTCGACCGTCCCGGAGGTGAAGGACGCCCCGCCGCCGCCGTGGTTGTGGAGGTCGACGAAGCCGGGGACCAGCCAGTGGCCGGACAGGTCGATCGTCTCGGCGTCCCCGGGAGGGTCCCCCGCGGCGATCCGCGTGCCGTCGACGAGCACGCGGCCGTCGTCCACGGTCCCGGTGGGCAGGACCACCCGGGCGCCGGTGAGAACCTTGGTGGGGGCCATCAGGCGGTTACCTCCGAGGGGGCTGGAAGGACCGGGGGGTCCGAGGGGGCGGCGGTTTCGAGGAGGTCCCAGGCGAGGAGTCCCGCGCCCAGGCACCCGGCGGTGTCCCCGAGCGCCGCGGGGACCAGGGACGGGGGCTTCTGGAAGGTGAGCCGCCGCCGGACGGCCTCCCGCAGTGGCGCGAACAACGTCTCCCCGGCCTCGGCCAGCCCGCCACCGATGATCAGTGTGCGCGGGTCCAGCAGGGTGTGCACGGTGACCAGCCCGTCGGCCAGCGCGTCCACCGCCTCCTGCCACACCGCGCGGGCCCGGGCGTCCCCGGCCGCGACG
This sequence comes from Streptomyces sp. NPDC034670, assembly GCF_055574875.1. NCBI lineage: Bacteria > Bacillati > Actinomycetota > Actinomycetes > Kitasatosporales > Streptomycetaceae > Streptomyces > Streptomyces sp. NPDC034670. Next base: position 255,615 of record NZ_JBVITR010000003.1, on the reverse strand, counting down.
GCCTGCGCGCAGTCCGCCGCGTCCGCGCCGGGGTCGCCGCAGACCGCCGCCCACGCCTCGCTCACCGCCGACGCGGACGCGAACCGCTCCAGGCAGCCGCGCCGGCCGCACGGGCACCGGGCGCCCCCGGGCCGCACGACGATGTGGCCGATCTCGCCCGCGAGGCCGTGCGCGCCCGCCTCCACCCGGCCGTCGATGCCGATGGCGCTCGCGATGCCGGTGCCCAGCGGCACGAACAGGAAGCGGTCGGTGCCCCGGCCCGCCCCGAGCCGGCCCTCGGCCAGCCCGCCGGCGCGCACGTCGTGGCCAAGGGCGACGGGGACGCCGCCGAGCCGCTCGGCGAGCCGGGCGCGCAGCGGGACGTCGCGCCAGCCGAGGTTGGCCGCGTAGACGGCGACGCCCTCCGCCTCGTCGAGGATCCCGGGGACGGCGACGCCGGCGGCGCGGGCGGGTTCGCCGTAGTGCTCGACGCCGTGGGCGCGCAGTTCGGCGGCGAAGTCGAGGATGCCCGCGACGACGGCGTCCGGGCCGCGTTCGCGGCCGGTGGCCCGGCGGGCCCGGTGCAGCAGCGCGCCGTCCGCCCCGACCAGGGCGGCCTTCATCCCGGTGCCGCCCACGTCGAGGGCGATGACATGTCTCACGGGAACAGTGTGGACCGGGGACCCGGGAGAGGTCTAGTCCACTGGTGTGGTGTAGACCTTATTCCGATTATCGGAATTCAGTGGGACGGCGCGGGGCGCCGGGTAGGGGCAGGAAGAGTGCAGCGGCGGCTCAGGACAAGGGTGATCGCGGCGGTGTCCGCGCTGGGACTGACGGGGGTCCTCGGCGGATGCGGCGACGACTCCTCCGGGGTGACCCTGAGACTGGTCGCCGCCGACTACGGCAACAGCGCGGCCACCAGCTCCGAGAAGTACTGGGCCGACCTGGTCGAGCGGTACGAGGCCGACCACCCCGGCGTGAAGATCGACGTCAGCGTCCACTCCTGGACCGACGTCGACCGCGAGGTCAAGGAGATGGTCGCCGCGGGCGACCCGCCGGACCTGGCGCAGATCGGCGCGTACGCCGACTACGCGGCCGACGACCTGCTCTACAAGGTGGACGACCTGCTCTCCATCCCCGTGCAGGCGGACTTCCTCTCCCAGCTCGCCTCGGCGGGCCAGGTCAACGGCATCCAGTACGGCATGCCCTTCGCCGCCTCCACGCGCGTGCTGTTCTACAACGAGAAGCTGTTCGACGAGGCCGGCCTCACCCCGCCGACCACCTGGGACGAGCTCGCCGAGAACGCCGAGGCGCTCCGGGCCGAGGGCGTGAAGTACCCCTACGCGCTGCCGCTCGGCCCGGAGGAGGCGCAGGCCGAGACCCTGCAGTGGCTGCTCAGCGGCGAGGGCGGCTACACCGACATGACGGGCACGTACGCCCTCGACTCCGCGGAGAACGTCGAGACCTTCAACTGGCTGAAGAACGAGCTGGTCGGCAAGGGCCTGACCGGCCCGGTCGCGCCCGGGAAGCTCGACCGGGCGGACGCGTTCGCCGCGTTCGCCGCCGGTGACGTCGGCATGCTCAACGGCCATCCCACCCTGATGGAGATGGCCGAGGCGAAGGGCGTGGACTTCGGCATGGTGCCCGCGCCGACGTCCGACGGCGAGAGCCGGCCCACGCTCGGTGTCGCCGACTGGATGATGGCCTTCAAGGAGAACGGCCACCGCGACGAGATCGGCGACTTCCTCGACTTCGTCTACAGCGAGAAGAACGTGCTCGACTTCTCCCGCGAGTACGACCTGCTGCCGGTCACCGGCTCCGCGTCCCGGGCGATGAGCGCGTCCGCGCAGGACAAGCACCTCAAGCCCTTCCTGGACCAGCTGCCGACCTCGGAGCTCTACCCGGTCGGCACCACCTCCTGGGCGACGGTCAGCTCGGAGATCAAGAAGGAGATCGGCAAGGCGGTCGCCCCGGGCGGCAGCCCGGCGGGCGTCCTGGGCGGGATCCAGGCGACGGCCGCGCGGGCGGAGAGCGCGGGGTAGGCCCCGCGGGGCCCGGGCGGCGGCACCGGTGTCAGTGCCGGGGACTACGGTGCGGGGCATGGACGAGGAACGGCTGGAGCGGCGCGAGCGGGACGTCCTCGCGCTGGAGCGCCGCGGCTTCTCCGGCCCCGGCGCGAAGGAACGGGCGATACGCGAGGAACTGGGCCTGGCCCCGGTGCGCTACTACCAGCTCCTCAACGCCCTGCTCGACGACCCGCGCGCCCTGGCCCACGACCCGGTGACGGTCAACCGCCTGCGCCGCGTCCGGGAGGCCCGCCGCGCGCAGCGCTGACCGCGGCTCCCGGGCGCGACGCCGACGGGCGGCCCGCACCGCGCGTCCGCGCGGCGCGGGCGACCGGTCCCGCGGCGGCACCCGGCGCGGACCCCGCGGTCCGGTCACCGGGGCCGGTCCCCGTGGCGCGCCTTCGGCGGCGCGGGCCCGCGAAGTCCTTCCGGCGGGTTCCTCTCCCGGCCCCGCCCCGGACCGCGGTGCGGGCGCCGTCCCGGGTGCCCGCCCGGTCCCGGAGCGTCCCGCCGTCCCGGACGCCCCGCTTCCGGGGGCGGCCGGGGGCGTCTGCCCGCGCCGGTCCGCGTCCGACGCCGACCGGGGAGCGGGCCGGCATCGCCGGCCGGCCGCCGGAACAACAGGCCGCCGGCGCCGTCGGCCGCCGCACGGCCGGACCGCTTCGGGTCGCCCGGTGGCCGGGGTGCGGTGTCCGGGGGAGCGGAGTCGCCGTTGCCCGGCCGCCGGGACAGCCGGCCGCCGCACGGCCGGACCGCTTCGGGCCGTCCGCTGCCCGGCCGGACCGTTTCGGACCGTCCGCCGCCCGGCTGCCACGGCCGCCCGGCTGCCACGCCCCGGCCGGATCGGGGCCGGCCGGGGCGTGACGGCCGCCCGGTGGTTTCAGCCGATCCGTGCCGCCAGCGAGCGGAGCAGTTCCACCACCCCCGCCGGACCGTCGACCACCAGGTCCGAGCGTTCCCGCAGCTCGGCGACCTCGTCGCTGCCGCTGCACACCAGCAGGCCGGGGACGCCGTCGGAGCGGAGCTTGTCGACGGCGGCGTAGGCGGGGAGGTCGCCCAGGTCGTCACCGGCGTACAGGACCGAGCCAGCACCGATCTCACGGGCGTACTCCAGCAGGGCGACGCCCTTGTCCATGCCGGGCGGACGCAGCTCCAGGACCATGCGGCCCGGCTCGACGATCAGGCCGTGCCGGGCGGCGAGGCCGGTCAGCGGCTCGCGCAGCGCCTCGAAGGCGGCCTGGGGGTCGGAGGCCCTGCGGGTGTGGACGGCCACCGCCCGGCCCTTCTCCTCGATCCAGGTGCCCCGCCACGCGCCGACCCGGTCGAGCAGCCCCGGCAGTTCCGCGCGGACGGCGGCGACGCCGGGGTGCGGGGCGGGCGCGGTGACCGTGCCGGTCGCCGCGTCCCAGCGCTCGGCCCCGTAGTGGCCGAGGACGACGAGGCGCTCCAGACCGGGCGCTCCCGCGAAGCCGCCGTGCCGCACGGCCACGCCGGGGGGCCGCCCGGTGACGACCGCGACGGCCGCCACCCGCGGGGCGAGCGCGGCGAGCGCGGGCACCGCGCCGGGGTGCGCGCGGGCCCGGTCCGGATCGGGCACGATCGGCGCGAGCGTCCCGTCGAAGTCCAGGGCGATCAGCGCCCTCTCCGGCCGCGCGAGGAGCGCGTCCAGTCCTTCCCGCCCGGCCCGCGTGGCGGGCGCCGGCAGGCCGTCGGCGGTACCGGGGTCCGTGGAGTCCGGGCCCGTGGCCTTCGGCTCCGTCGTGTTCGGGTCCGTGGAATCCGTGTGGCTGCCCATGCCGCCAACCTATCCACGTCCCGGCGCCCGTACGCCTGCGCGACCGGCCGTGCCGGTGAGCCGACCCGTCCGGCCGCCCCCGGTCAGCCGGACGCCGGCCCGTCCCGCAGCGCGTTCAGCTGGTCCAGGAACCACTGCGCCGGCGGCAGCGCGGTCGCCGCCGCGGCCAGGCGCTTGCTGCGCTCGGTCCGCTCCGCCGGGCCCATGGTCAGGGCCTCGTGCAGGGCGCGCGCCGTGTCGACGACGTCGTACGGGTTGACGGTGAGCGCGTCCTCGCCCAGCTCCTCGTGGGCGCCCGCCTCCCGCGACAGCACCAGCGCGCAGCCCGTGTCGGAGACGACCGGCACCTCCTTGGCGACCAGGTTCATGCCGTCGCGGACGGGGTTGACCAGGGCCACGTCCGCCATCCGGTACGCGGCCAGCGAGCGTGCGAAGTCGTCCTCGACGTGCAGCACGACCGGCCGCCAGCCCGGCGTCCCGTACCGCTCGTTGATCTCCCCGGCGACCCGCTGCACCTCGGCGGTGTAGTCGCGGTACACGGCGAGGTCCTGCCGGGAGGGGTAGGCGAAGGCGACGTGCACGACCCGTTCGCGCCACTCGGGGCGGTCCTCGAGGAGCAGCCGGTACGCCAGCAGGCCGCGCACGATGTTCTTCGACAGCTCGGTCCGGTCGACCCGCACGATCGTCCTGCGCGCGCCGCCGCCGGGAGCCGCGCCGATCTCCTCCCGCAGCGCGGCCATCCGCTCCTTCACGTCCGCCTCGCGGGACCGGGCGCGCAGGAAGTCCGCGTCGGCCCCCAGCCCGTGCACGCCGATCCGGGTGTTCCCGAGGCCGCCCGCGAACCGCTCGCAGCACGCGGTGAACGCGTCCGCCCAGCGGTGGGTGAGGAAGCCCAGCCGGTCGGCGCCCAGCATCCCGCGCAGCACCTGCCCGGCGATGTCGTCGGGCAGCATCCGGAAGTACTCCGGCGGCGCCCACGGCGTGTGCGAGAAGTGACCGATCCGCAGGTCGGGGCGGAGCTCGCGGAGCATCCCGGGGACCAGCGTCAGGTGGTAGTCCTGCACCAGCACCGCCGCCCCCGGCGCCGCCTCCTCGGCCAGCGCCTCGGCGAAGGCCCGGTTGTACGTCTCGTAGGACGCCCACTGCCACCGGAACTCCGCGTCGAAGACCGGCTCCAGCGGGGTCTGGTACAGCATGTGGTGCACGAACCACAGCACCGAGTTGGCGATCCCGTTGTACGCGTCGGCGTGCACGTCCGCCGGGACGTCCAGCATCCGCACGCCGTCCTCGCCGACCCCGCGCCGCACGGCCTCGCGGTCGCCGTCGGACAGCGCCGAGCACACCCACAGCGCCCCCGCCTCCGGACCGATCGCCGACAGCCCGGACACCAGTCCGCCGCCGCCCCGTCTGGCCCGCAGCGAGCCGTCCCCGTCCACCGTGTACGAGACGGGGCCGCGGTTCGACGCGACCAGCACCTGAGCACCCTGAACAGCCTGCGTGGAAGCCATACGCCTCAACCTAGCCCCACCTCGGAAACCTCAAACGTGCCGGTGCGTCACCTCCGGGGCGATCCGCGCCGCACCCCTTGTGGTGAAGATGTGAAAAGCCTGAAGATATGCGGTGCGCATTTCAACTTTTCGGGGGGTGGATGCCATGCGCACACGCATGCGCGGATCCGTCGGCGCGGCGGCGCTGGCCGGGGCCTTCGCACTGGCCCTGGCGGGCTGCGGCGACGCGGGCGGCGACACGGGGGCGGGGGGACGGCCCGCGGCGGTCACCGCGACGCAGGGCGGCGCCGGTCCCGCGCCCGGGGCGTCCGACGGCACGCGGGCCCCGGCCGCCACCCCCACGCCGACCCCGACCCCCACGCCGACTCCCACGCCGACCCCGACGCCGACCCCCGTCACGCTGCCGGACTTCACCGGCCGCAGCATCGGGTCGGCCGTCATCACGGCCAGGAAGGACGGCGTCGACTACACCGTCCGGCTCCAGGGCACCGGACGGACGGCCTCCTCCTGGGACACGGCGGAGAAGGTCTGCGAGCAGACCGGCGGTTCCGGCGGCGTGACGTTCACCGTCGCCCGGGACGGCCGCGACTGCGCCGGGCGCCCGCTGCGCCCGGAGCCGACCCCGCCCCCGAAGTCGGTGCCGCCGGAGCCGGCGCCGACTTCGGGGGGCTCCGGCGGTGCCGGGACGGGCGTCTGCGAGATCACCAGCCCCGCGGGCAACTGCTACGCCGACGGCCAGTTCTGCGCCGCCCGGCACCGCGGCCTGAGCACCCACGGCCGCGGCGGCGAGTACCTGACCTGTGCGCGGGACTCCGCCGGCCGCTGGCGCTGGTCGGACGGCGTCCCCGGCTGACGCGGGGGCCCGCGGCCCCGGAGGGTCAGGCCACCCTGCGCGCCCGGTACTCCGGGATCTCCGCCATGGGCGGCCGCTCCTCCGTGTCCACCGGGTGCGTACGGGGGGCGAAGGTGCTCCCGATCCGCTCGAACTGGGTGAGCGCGGGGCGGACCAGGTGGCCGCGGGCCAGCCGGAGCTGGGCGGTGCGGTAGATCGCGGCGGCCATGCGGCCGAGGGCCTGGCCGTCCTGGTGGCGGTGGTGGCGGACCCCGACGTCGACCTGGGCGAGGGCGTCCAGGCCGACCAGGTGCAGGGCGTCGACCAGCATGCCGAGCTCCACGCCGTAGCCGACGGGGAAGGGGAGCCGCTCCAGCAGGGAGCGGCGGGCCGCGTACTCGCCGCCCAGCGGCTGGACGAAACCGGCCAGCCGCGGCCAGTGCAGGTTGAGCAGCGGGCGGGCCATCAGCTCCGTGACCCGGCCGCCCTGGCCGGCCGCGGAGCCCAGGGGGCGGTCGTACATGGCCTTGACCAACTGCAGGTCCGGTTCGGTGAGCAGCGGGCCGACGATGCCGGAGACGAAGTCGGAGGAGAACTCGCGCAGGTCCGCGTCGACGAAGCAGACGATGTCGCCGCGGGTGACGAGCAGGGAGCGCCACAGCACCTCGCCCTTGCCGGGCACGGCCGGTATGCGGGGCAGGATCGTGTCCCGGTGCACCACCCGCGCGCCCGCCGCCGCCGCCTTCTGGGACGTGCGGTCGGTCGAGCCCGAGTCGACCACCACGACCTCGTCGACCAGGGGGACCCGGAGCACCAGGTCGCGCCGGATCACGGACACGATCTCGCCGACCGTCGCCTCCTCGTTGAGCGCGGGCAGCACCACGCTCACCGTCCGGCCCGTGGCGCGTTTGGCCGCCAGGACCTGGTGCAGCGGTCGGTCGGTCACGGACCAGGAGCGTTCGCTCAGCCAGCGCTCGACTTCTTCCAGCACGGTCCCGGCTCCTCACTGGCCTGTGATCCGTCTCGCGGTTCGGACGGGCTGTCTCGACCACCCAGGCCTTCGGTTACAGTCTTGAGCAACGTGGACGGCCCTCGCATGTCGGGGTCGTCGCGCGGACAACTGAACACCGCTCATCCAGAGGGGCAGAGGGACACGGCCCGATGAAGCCCCGGCAACCCTCCAGTCGGTTCTTGTCACACGGACGTGGCGAGGCTCCCGGCTAGGGAAGGTGCCAAATCCGTCTCACGGCGAGATGCGTCGTGAGGAAGATGAGGAGAAAGGGCCTCGCCTCACATGGCTGTGCAGACCGTTGCAAGCACCACCGACTCCGCCGCCGCGAACTCCGTCGACCTGGGCTCCGCCGCCGCGCTCTCCTGCCGCGAATGCGGCCACCGCGTGCCCCTCGGCCCCGTCTTCGCCTGCGAGGAGTGTTTCGGCCCGCTGGAGATCGCCTACGACTTCTCGGGCCTGGACGCCGGGGAACTGCGCAAGCGGATCGAGGCGGGCCCCGCGAACATCTGGCGCTACGCGCCGCTGCTGCCCGTCCCCGCCGACGTGGCGACCAAGCCGAACCTCAACCCCGGCTGGACCGCGCTGGTCAAGGCCGACAACCTCGCCCGTGAACTCGGCGTCACCGGCGGCCTGTACGTCAAGGACGACTCCGGCAACCCGACGCACTCCTTCAAGGACCGCGTCGTCGCCCAGGCCCTGGAGGCCGCCCGCGCCTTCGGCTTCACCACCCTGTCCTGCTCCTCCACCGGCAACCTGGCCGGCGCGGTCGGCGCCGCCGCCGCGCGGGCCGGCCTGCGCTCCTGCGTGTTCATCCCGCACGACCTGGAGCAGGGGAAGGTCGTCATGGCCGCCGTCTACGGCGGGGAACTCGTCGGCATCGAGGGCAACTACGACGACGTGAACCGCTTCTGCTCCGAGCTGATCGGCGACCCGGCCGGCGAGGGCTGGGGCTTCGTCAACGTCAACCTGCGGCCGTACTACGCGGAGGGCTCCAAGACCCTGGCGTACGAGATCTGCGAGCAGCTCGGCTGGCGGCTGCCCGACCAGATCGTCGTCCCCATCGCCTCCGGCTCGCAGCTCACGAAGATCGACAAGGGTCTGCGGGAGCTGATCGGGCTCGGGCTGGTGGAGGACCGGCCGTACAAGATCTTCGGTGCGCAGGCCGAGGGCTGCTCGCCGGTGTCGGCCGCCTACAAGGCGGGCCACGACGTCGTGCGGCCGCAGAAGCCGGACACCATCGCCAAGTCGCTCGCCATCGGCAACCCCGCCGACGGCCCGTACGTCCTGGACATCGCACGCCGGACGGGCGGCGCCGTGGAGGACGTGACGGACGGCCAGATCGTGGACGCCATCAGGCTGCTCGCCCGCACCGAGGGCATCTTCGCCGAGACGGCGGGCGGCGTCACGGTCGGCGTGACGAAGAAGCTCGTCGACGACGGCGTGCTCGACCCGGCCCTGACCACCGTCGTGCTCAACACCGGTGACGGCCTGAAGACGCTGGACGCGGTGGCCGGCACCGGGCTCACCGCGACCATCCGCCCCAACCTGGAGTCGTTCCGAGAGGCAGGCCTCGCATGAGCGTGACCGTCCGCATCCCGACCATCCTGCGCACCTACACCGGCGGCCGGGCCGAGGTGAGCGCCGAGGGCGCGACCCTCGCCGAGGTCATCGAGGACCTGGAGAAGAACCACACCGGGATCGCCGCCCGGGTCCTGGACGACCAGGGCAGGCTGCGCCGCTTCGTCAACGTCTACGTCGACGACGACGACGTGCGCTTCGAGCAGGGCCTCGGGACCCCCACCCCGGACGGCGCGGGCGTGTCCATCATTCCGGCGGTCGCCGGGGGCTGATCATTACCGTCGGTAATCCCGGTTACCGAGCGTCCATCACATGGCCCCCTCCGTGAGAGATGCGGAGGGGGCTATTCCATGGGATTGAGCACGGTAGAGTTGGGGAACGCGGATCCGATCCCTCGATCGGGAACCTTTGATTCCTGCCGTACGCCCGACTGGATGTAGCCAAAGTGCGGGCGCCTTTCGCGGCATTTGCCCCTGATGTGCGGCCCGACTTGCCCTGAAACCAGATGAATTCTCGCCATATCCCGGGCTCGTGGCGTCCAGATTTCTCGTCCGATTGACCTGTTGCAGACGGCAGTTGGGCAGATACATTCAGCCGCGGTCGACGCGTTCCGGCGCACGCCCCCAACCGTTGGGGGGTGAGGTATGACCCGGATCCGCGAAGTGTGGATCTGTGCAAGGGCCAGTAATAGGGGAGTTAGGCATGGCTCAGGGCACCGTCAAGTGGTTCAACGCGGAGAAGGGGTACGGCTTCATCGCGGTCGACGGTGGTGCGGATGTTTTCGTCCACTACAGCGCGATCCAGATGGACGGCTACCGCACCCTGGAAGAGGGCCAGCGGGTCGAGTTCGAGATCTCGCAGGGCCAGAAGGGCCCACAGGCCGACATGGTTCGCGTCACTGCCTGAACGCGCTACCAGCCGCAGGAATCTTCTGCCGGCGAAGGGCCCGTGCCTCCCGGGGCACGGGCCCTTCGCCATGCCCGGCCGGGGTGCGCGCCGTGCCCGGACGAGCGTGGGTGTGCGCCGCGCCCGGACGGGGCGTGCGCCGTGCGCGGGCGAGCCCGGGCGTGCGCCGCGCTCGCCCGGGCGCGTGTTCGCGGACGGCCGAGCCGCCTTCCGGCCCCTGCGGCCACCTCTCGCGCCCGCGGCCGCCCGCGCCCGTCCGTCACCCGACCACCACCTCTCATCGAGCCCGCTTCGCGAGCGCGCCTTGCACTCGGAGGGGTCGAGTGCTAATCATTGGCGTTAGCACTCTGAAGGTGAGAGTGACAACGTAAGGACCGGGTCGGTGAGGCCCGCGGGCCGGGTGGGGCAAGGAACCACGAGGCCGGCGAGCCGTCCGTCGCGGGCGCGGGCGCGGTCCGAAGGAATCACCCCCAGTCCTGGAGGGACCACTTCACATGGCCAAGATCATCGCGTTCGACGAGGAGGCGCGGCGCGGCCTCGAGCGCGGCATGAACCAGCTCGCGGACGCCGTCAAGGTGACCCTCGGCCCCAAGGGCCGCAACGTCGTCCTCGAGAAGAAGTGGGGCGCCCCCACGATCACCAACGACGGTGTCTCCATCGCCAAGGAGATCGAGCTCGAGGACCCGTACGAGAAGATCGGCGCCGAGCTGGTCAAGGAAGTCGCCAAGAAGACGGACGACGTCGCCGGTGACGGTACGACCACCGCGACCGTCCTCGCCCAGGCCCTGGTCAAGGAGGGCCTGCGCAACGTCGCCGCCGGCGCCAACCCGATGGCCCTGAAGCGCGGCATCGAGAAGGCCGTCGAGGCCGTCTCCGCCGCCCTGCTCGAGCAGGCGAAGGACGTCGAGACCAAGGAGCAGATCGCCTCCACGGCCTCCATCTCCGCCGCCGACACCCAGATCGGCGAGCTCATCGCCGAGGCCATGGACAAGGTCGGCAAGGAAGGCGTCATCACCGTCGAGGAGTCCCAGACCTTCGGTCTGGAGCTGGAGCTCACCGAGGGCATGCGCTTCGACAAGGGCTACATCTCGGCGTACTTCGCCACCGACATGGAGCGTATGGAGGCCGTCCTCGACGACCCGTACATCCTGATCGCCAACTCCAAGATCTCCAACGTCAAGGACCTGCTCCCGCTCCTGGAGAAGGTCATGCAGTCGGGCAAGCCGCTGCTGATCATCGCCGAGGACGTCGAGGGCGAGGCCCTGTCGACCCTGGTCGTCAACAAGATCCGCGGCACCTTCAAGTCCGTCGCCGTCAAGGCCCCGGGCTTCGGCGACCGCCGCAAGGCCATGCTCGGCGACATCGCCATCCTCACGGGCGGCGAGGTCATCTCCGAGGAGGTCGGCCTCAAGCTGGAGAACGCCACGCTCGACCTCCTGGGCAAGGCCCGCAAGGTCGTCATCACCAAGGACGAGACCACCATCGTCGACGGTGCCGGCTCCGCCGACCAGGTCCAGGGCCGCGTGAACCAGATCCGCGCCGAGATCGAGAACAGCGACTCCGACTACGACCGCGAGAAGCTGCAGGAGCGCCTGGCGAAGCTCGCCGGCGGTGTCGCGGTCATCAAGGCCGGTGCCGCCACCGAGGTGGAGCTCAAGGAGCGCAAGCACCGCATCGAGGACGCCGTCCGCAACGCCAAGGCGGCCGTCGAGGAGGGCATCGTCGCCGGTGGTGGCGTGGCCCTGCTGCAGGCCTCCCAGGTCTTCGAGAAGCTGGAGCTCGAGGGTGACGAGGCGACCGGCGCCAACGCCGTGCGCATCGCCCTGGAGGCCCCGCTGAAGCAGATCGCCGTCAACGCCGGCCTCGAGGGCGGCGTCGTGGTGGAGAAGGTGCGCAACCTGACCCCGGGCCACGGCCTGAACGCCGCGACCGGCGACTACGTCGACCTGGTCAAGGAAGGCATCATCGACCCGGCCAAGGTGACGCGCTCCGCGCTGCAGAACGCCGCGTCGATCGCCGCGCTGTTCCTCACCACCGAGGCCGTCATCGCCGACAAGCCGGAGAAGGCCGCGGCCCCGGCCGGCGGCGGCATGCCGGGCGGTGACATGGACTTCTGATCCTCCCGAGGATCAGAACCGTCCGACGCGTGACCGAGGGCGGCACTCCCCGTGCACCGGGGGGTGCCGCCCTCGTGCGTGTCCGGTCGGTCCCGTCCGCCCCCCCCGGCGAACCGGGGCTCCCGCGAACCCCGTTCCCGCTGAAGCGTGTTGACGACAGGTCAGAAGCGGGTATGACGTGCGCCACCCGGGAGGGAGGGCGGGAATGCCCGTGGCGGGCGGACCGGTTGCCCGTACAGCACAGATTCCATGCGTGTGCACATACTGACCGGTATCTCCTGGAGGAGCCCCCGTGACCGTCACCACCGCCTCCGAAACGGCCTCCCGCGCGGCCCGGATCCTGTCCCGCCCGGCCGTGATCAACGGCCTGACCGTCCCGAACCGCATCGTCATGGCGCCGATGACCCGGCAGTTCTCGCCGGGCGGCGTCCCGGGGGAGGACGTCGCGTCGTACTACTCCCGCCGTGCGGCCGCCGGGGTCGGGCTGATCGTCACCGAGGGGACGTACGTCGGCCACCCCTCCGCGGGGCAGAGCGACCGGGTGCCCCGCTTCCACGGGGAGGAGCAGCTCGCGGGCTGGGCGAGGGTCGCCGAGGCGGTGCACGCGGCCGGCGGCACGATCATGCCGCAGCTGTGGCACATCGGCACGGTGCGCCGGGCGGGGGAGCCGCCGTTCCCGGACGCCCCGGTCGTCGGGCCGTCCGGGCTGCGGACCGACGGCAGCGAGGGCGGCCGGGCCATGACCCGGCGGGACATCGACGAGGTGATCGGCGCCTTCGCCGAGGCCGCCGCCGCGGCCGAGCGGATCGGCTTCGACGGGGTGGAGCTGCACGGCGCCCACGGCTACCTCATCGACCAGTTCCTGTGGGCCGGCACCAACCGCCGCACCGACGCCTACGGCGGCGACCCGGTGGCCCGGACGAAGTTCGCGGCGGAGGTCGTCGCCGCCGTGCGGGAGGCGGTGTCCCCGGACTTCCCGGTGGTCTTCCGGTACTCGCAGTGGAAGCAGGACGCCTACCGCGCCCGCCTCGCCGACACCCCCCAGGAGCTGGAGGCGATCCTCACCCCGCTCGCCGCGGCCGGTGTCGACGCCTTCCACGCCTCCACGCGCCGCTACTGGCTCCCCGAGTTCGAGGGCGCCGACCTCAACCTGGCCGGCTGGACGAGGAAGCTGACCGGCCGGCCCGCCGTCACCGTCGGGTCGGTGGGCCTCGACGACGGCGACTTCACCAGGACGTTCCGCGGCGAGGGGGCGGGGGTGAGCAGCCTCGACAACCTGCTCGACCGGATGGAGCGCGACGAGTTCGACCTCGTGGCCGTGGGCCGGGCCCTGCTCCAGGACCCGCACTGGGCGGCCAAGGTGCTCGAGGGCCGCTTCGGCGAACTCGCGCCCTACGACGCCGCGGCGCTCACGTCCCTGAGCTGAAGGCGCCGCGAAGGCCCCGGGGGCCCCGGGACCGGCCACCGCGTCCCGGGGGGGGGGGGGGGGGGGGGGGGGGGGGGGGGGGGGGGGGGGGGGAGGGGGGGGGGGGGGAGGGGGTGTGGGGGTGTGGTTGGTTTG
>NZ_JBVITR010000003.1:155888-242251 GCF_055574875.1 Streptomyces sp. NPDC034670 | reverse complement strand
GCCTCCTCCGGGCCGCCCCCCCCCGCCCCCCCTCCGCCCCCCCCCCCCCCCCCCCCCCCCCCACCCCCCCCCCCCCCCCCTCCCCCCCCCCCCCCCCCCCCCCCCCCCCCCCCCCCCCCCCCCCCCCCCCCCCCCCCCCCCCCCCCCCCCCCCCGGGACCGGGTCAGAAGTTGCCCATGGGCTCGATGTCGGTCCTGACCGGCGTGCCCCACACGCGCAGCACCTCGTAGTCGGTGAACTCGTGCACGATCCGGTACGCCATGGCGGGCCGGGGTCCGCGCCGCTGCGCCGCGATGTACAGCTCGGCCTCGCGCCGGTCCCGGCGGGGGGTGCCGCACAGCTGCCAGGCCCGGCCGTTCCACAGCTCCGGCAGCCAGCGCTGCTGCGGCTGGGGGCGGTCGCCGCGGACCCCGTACCGGGAGGGGACCGGCTCGGTGGGCCCCGGCGGCGGGGGCGGTCCGTTGAACTCGTCGCGGCGGGCGGCCCGGCGCCGGGTCTCGCACAGCAGGCACAGGTCGGGGGCGCTGGTGTCGACCGGTCCGGTGGGGTGCTCGGGGCAGCGCGTGCTGGGCGCGGCCGTGGTGACGCCCTCCTCCAGCAGGTCGAGGGCCCGCCGCAGGTCCGCCTTCACCTCGTGCAGCTCGGCGTCCGGGGTGTCGGCGCCGAGTGCCTCGCCGTGTTCGCCGAGGACGCGGAGAGCGCGGCCCAGGGCGGTGAGCTGCGCGTGGTTCATGTGTTCGTCTCCGGGTGGGGTGGATTCAGTATCCCAGTGTCCACGGGCGGCCGTCACCGCCGCCCTCTCCCCCGCGGCGTCCGGCCGCGGTCAGGTCCCCGCCGACGCCAGCGCCGCGCGCAGCCGGCCGCCGGACTCCTCCAGCAGGCGGGCCGCCGTCGGGCCGTCCACGTCGGCCAGCAGGACCAGGATCGCGTGCTTCACCTCGCCGTCCGCGGCGGCCAGGGCGCGGGCGACGGCCTCGTCCTCCGCTCCGGTCGCGAGGGCGACGATGCGGTGGGCGCGGGCGCGGAGCTTGTCGTTGGAGGCGCGGACGTCGACCATCAGGTTCCCGTACGTCTTGCCCAGCCGGATCATCGTGATCGTCGAGATCATGTTGAGGACCAGCTTCTGGGCCGTGCCGGCCTTCAGCCGGGTGGAGCCGGTGAGCAGCTCCGGGCCGACGACCACCTCGATGCCGTGCTCGGCGGCCGCCGCCAGCGGGCTGCCCGGGTTGCAGGCCAGGCCCACGGTCAGCGCGCCGCGGGCGCGGGCGTACGCGACGGCGCCGACGGCGTACGGGGTGCGGCCGGAGGCGGAGACGCCGACCACCGTGTCGTCGGCGGTCAGCGCCAGCGCGGCCAGGTCGGACTCGGCCAGCTCCCGGGAGTCCTCGGCGCCCTCGACCGAGGCGACCATCGCCTCGGGACCGCCCGCGATCAGGCCGACGACCCGGGCCGGGTCGGTGTTGAAGGTGGGCGGGCACTCCGAGGCGTCCAGGACGCCCAGCCGGCCCGCGGTGCCCGCGCCCGCGTAGACCAGCCGGCCGCCCCGGGCCATCCGGTCGGCGACGGCGTCGATCGCGGCGGCGATCTCGGGCAGCCGCCCGGCCACCGCGCCGGCCACGGTGGCGTCCTCGCCGTTCATCAGCCGGGCGATGTCCAGGGTGGGCAGCCGGTCGACGTCCGCCAGCTCCGGGCGGAACGCCTCGGTGGTCAGGGCCGCCAGCTCGGCGCGCAGGTCGGGGGAGTGGGGCGTGTGGGTCATGGAACGGCTCTCTTCGGTCGGTACGGCGTCTCGGTGCGCGGCCCCGCCGCCCGGGGGCGCGGTGCGGCCGCGTCCCCGCGCTCCCGCAGCTTTCCACGGCCCGGCCCCCCCGCGCGCCGGCCGCCCCGGCCGCTCCCGGCGGGGTCTACCGCGGGACGCTGCGGTGCCGGTGCGCCAGTGCCTCGTACGAGGCCGACAGCGCCGGGGCCGCCGACTCGTAGGTGCGCTGGGCGACCCCCACGAACAGGCAGTCCACCACCAGCAGCTGACCGGTCCGGGACGACATCGCGGCCGGGCGCAGCTCGCTCTCGCGGGCCGTGGACGTGGTCAGGACGTGGTCGGCGTACTGGGTGACGGGGCCGTCGGGGCGGCCGGTGACCGCCACCGTCGTCGCCCCGCGCTCGAACGCCACCCGGAGCGGTTCGATGACGTCCCCGGTCGACCCGGAGTGGGTGACGGCGATCGCCACGTCCCCCGCGCGCAGCTGCACCGCGTTGGTGACGGCGAGGTGGGGGTCGCTGTGGGCGTGCGCCATCAGGCCTATGCGCAGGAGCTTCTGCGTGAGGTCCTGGGCGACCAGCCCCGACGCGCCGACGCCGTACACGTCGGTGCGGCGGGCGGCGGCCAGGGCGGCCACGGCCGCGCCGAGCTGCACGGTGTCGAGGCCGGCCGCGGTGTCGGCGAGGGTCTGCTGCTCGTCGTAGGCGAGCTTGGCGACGACGTCGGCCAGGGGGTCGTCCACGGCGATGTCGGTGGTGAGGGCGGGGGCGCGGCCCGACTGCTGCTGGGCGGCCAGGCCGGCCAGCGCCAGGCGCAGATCGCGGTAGCCCGGATAGCCGAGCAGCCGGGCGGTGCGCACGACGGTGGCCTCGCTGGTGCCGGTGAGCTCGGCGAGCCCGGTGACCGTGAGGGCCGCGCAGCCGGCCGGGTCGGCGGCGACGGCCTCGGCGACCCGCTGCATGGAACGGGTCATCGACGGGGCCAGCGTGCGCACCTTGGCCGCCAGGGCGGCGGGCGCGGGCGGCGTGGTGCCGGGGACGCCCGGCCCGCGCCCGCTCGTGAAACTTTCCTTCGCGGGACGGATCACATGATGAAAGATATTTTCGGCTCGGTGGCGCGGTCAAGAGTGCGCACAATAGGAGCATGAACCCCCCAGGAGACTCCCAGGTCAACCCCGTCAGCCCTCTGGAGCAGGCGCTGCACGCGGCCCGCGCCCTCGTGCTCGCCGACCTGGTCGCCCGCGAGGTCGCCGAGGCGGACGTGGTCTCCCTGGTCGAGGAGTCCGTCGCCCAGCGCCGCTGGTGGGTCCGGCAGTGGCCGGACGGCGCCGCGTTCCTCGCCGGACTGGTGGCCCAGGACGTCCAGGACGCCCTGCTGGAGCGCTACGGCCGCTGGCCGCTGTGCCCGGTGTGCGGATCCGGCGACCCGCACGCGCTGGAGGTCGAACCCGAACTCGGCCCCGACCCGCACTGGGTGTGCCACAAGGCGGGCGTGAAGGTCGCGGCGGTGGGCGCGCTGGGCGGGGTCGGGGGCGGAGCGGCCTCGTCGTGACGGTGTACATCGACCCGCCCACCTGGCCGGGTCACGGCCGGCTGTGGTCCCACCTGATCAGCGACGTCTCCTACGCCGAACTGCACGCCTTCGCCGCCCGCCTGGGCGTCCCCCGCCGCGCCTTCGAACGCGACCACTACGACCTCCCGCTGCACCGGTACCCGGACGCCGTGCGCGCCGGGGCGGTCGAGGTCAGCAGCCGCGAGGTGGTGCGGCTGCTGCACGGGGCGGGGCTGCGGCGCCGGAAGGGCGCGGGCCGGGGAGCGGGCGCGGGTCAGCGGCTGATCCCGTAGGCGAACTCCGCCCCGCCGTCCCCGGACACCCGGGTGAACCCGGCGCGGGCGAGGACGTTCTGCGAGGCCACGTTCTCCCGGTCGACGCGGGCGGTCACGGTCCGCACGCCGTCCCGCTCCAGGGCCCGGGCCGCCAGCGCGCGCAGGGCCTCGGTCGCGTAGCCGTGGCCGCGGGCCTCCTCGACGAGGTCGTAGCCGACCTCCACCCGGCCCTCCTCGTCCGGGGCCCCGTGGAATCCCATCGCGCCCACCGCGCGGTCGTCCTCGTTCCGGACCAGCACGTACATGGTCCACTCCGGGTGGAAGACCCCGTCCTCGTACTGCTCGGCCATGATCCCGGCGCCCTCCCGGGTGCCGTCGGCGGGGCCCGGGCCGGCCCAGTCGAACCCGCCGTCCCCGCCCAGGGACAGGTCGGCGGCGACCGCGGGGGTGACCCCCTCCAGGGTGAGCCGTTCGGTGCGGAGCACCGGGTTGTTGCTCCAGTGCCACGCGGTGACGGGCTCCCGGCCCGGCAGCTCGCCGCGGCCGGTGGCCCACAGCAGGGTCGGCCACGGGGCGGGGCCGGGCCGGACCCGCGGGAAGATCCGGGTGAGGACGAAGGACGCCAGGGGGGCGGGCGGTTCGTACGGCGGGCCGCCCAGGCCCTCGACGACGTCGTGCGTGTGCAGCAGCACCTCGGCCACGCCCATCGCGGCGAAGCCCTCGCGGTTCGCGTGCCCGAAGGGGAAGGGGTGGAAGGCGCGGACCGCGCGGGGGGTGGTGCGGACGGCGGCGGCGAACAGGGCGCCGGTCGTGGCGATCACCTGCAGCACCCCGGCGTTGTCGGCGCCCTCCTCCAGGGTGATCCGGAAGGGCGCGTAGCCGTCGGCCGCGCGCCCGGCCAGCTGGCTCGCGTACCCGAGGAGGACCTCGGCGACGTGCGCCGCCGTCTCCCGGCAGCTCCACTCCAGCCGCCCCGCCCGCACCCCCTCCCAGTCCCGGCCGGCGACCGCCCCCAGCGCCGCCACGCAGTCCGCGACGGCCTCCTCCACCTGTTCCGCTCCCACAGCGCGCATGACCGGCAGGCTAGGCGGGCGGCGCGGGCGCGGTCGACAGCATTTCCCGACGTCCCGCCCGCCGCCGTGGGAGCGCGGCAAGTCGGGCCTGCCGAACGGCAGTTGTTTGACAGGTCGTTCCAGAAACCCTACGGTCCTCGATGTGGCCAGGACCAAGGAATTCGATCCGGACGCCGTGCTGCAGTCGGCCCTCGAGCTGTTCTGGCGGCGCGGCTACGAGGCGACCTCGATGAGCGACCTCGTCGAGCATCTCGGCATCGGCCGGGCGAGCCTCTACGCGACCTTCGGCAACAAGCACGAGCTGTACCTGAAGGCCCTGGACCGGTACACCGGGACGCGCGACCCGCTGCTCCTCGCCGAGCTGTCCCAGCCGGGCCCCGCGCTGCCCGCGGTGCGGGCGGTGGTGCGCCGCTTCGCGGCGGAGGCCGCCTCCCTCGGGGGGCGGCTGAACGGCTGCTTCGTCACCAACACGGCGGCCGAGCTGGCCCCGCACGACCCCGCGGCGGCCCGCCGGGTCGAGAGCAGCTGGGGGCACCTGGAGACCCTGCTGCACTCCGCGCTCGTCCGGGCCCGGGCCCAGGGCGAGCTGCCCGAGGGGCGTGATCCGCGCGCGCTGGCCCGGATGCTCCTCGTCCTGCTGCAGGGCGTGCGGGTCGTCGGCAAGGCGTCGGACGACCCCGCCCGGGTGCGGGACGCGGCCGAGCAGGCGCTGGCCCTGCTGGACTGACGCACGCGCGGACGGAGGCACCGGGCTTCCCTTCGCCTGCCCGCATATTGAACCGATCGATCCGGTAAGGGGGGTCTGGCGGCCGGGAGCGCCGCCCGTGTTTCCGGCCCACGGCGGCGGGGCGCCCGCGTGCCCCTCGCCGCGCCTCTCCCGGACCACCGCACCGGACAGCCCGCGCACCGAAGGACATGAGGAGTCATCGAGATGAACCGCTTCACCGGCAGGACCGCCCTCGTCACCGGAGCCGGTTCCGGCCTCGGCCGCGCGATCGCGCTCGCCCTCGCCGCCGAGGGCGCGTCCGTGGTCGCCGCGGGACGCACCGCGGCCACCCTGGAGGAGACGGCCGGCCTCATCGCGGCGGCCGGCGGCACGGCCGCCGCGGTCACCACCGACGTCACCGACTCGGGCCGGCTGCGGGACCTCGTACGCGAGAGCGTCGACCGCTTCGGCGGACTGGACATCGCGGTCAACAACGCCGGGATACTCCGCGGGACCGTACCCGCGGGCGAGGTGAGCGAGGAGGACTGGGACGCGGTGCTGCGGACCAACGTCACCGGCGTCTGGCTGGCGATGAAGCACGAGATCGCGCACATGAGGGAGAACGGCGGCGGCGTCATCGTCAACGTCTCCTCCAACCTGGGCGCGCACCTGCGGATCCCGAACCTCGCCGCCTACATCACCTCGAAGGCGGCGGTCTCCGCGCTGACCCGGGCCGCCGCCCTCGACCACATCCACCAGGGCGTCCGCATCAACGCGGTCAGCCCGGGCGCCGCCGCCGCTCCCATGTCGCTGCGGCCCGGCGAGACCGAGGCCGAGCGCGCCGAGCGGATGAAGTCGGAGAACCCGCTCGGCCGGGCGGCGGAGGCCGAGGAGGTGGCGGCCGCGGTGCTCTACCTCGCCTCCCCCGCGGCGGGCGCGGTGGTCGGCACCGACCTGGTCGTCGACAGCGGGTCGTCCGCCTGACGGGCTGTCCGCCCGGCGGACGGAACGGCTAGGCGGGGGGCGCGGGCGCGGTCGACAGCATGTCCAGCTCGCCGCGCAGGTTGTAGCGGGCCGTGGCCTCCCAGTGCTCCCGGCCGTACGGGGTGCGGAACAGGCGCCGCAGGGCGAGGAGTTCGCGCAGGACGGCGGCGCGGCTCTCGCGGAAGGCGTCGGCCGGCACGAAGTGGTACTCCTCGCGGACGGCGGCGGTGAAGGCGGCGTACGCCGCCGGCGGCGAGGCCAGGACCGCCAGGTCGGCGTCGCACAGCACCTGGCCGTCGCGGTCGTCGCCGGCCGGATCGTGCGTGACGGTGAGCCGGACCAGCCGGGCCACCTCCGCCGCCTTCTCCTCGGGAACCCCGGCCTCGGGCAGCGCGCGCTCGGCCAGCCGGGCCGACCGCTCCTCGTTCTCGGAGCGGTCCGGCAGGTACACCGCGTCGTGGAACCAGGCGGCGAGCCGCACGACGTCCGGGTCGTCCGCGTACTCGGCCAGCGTGCCGTCGACGTGGTCCAGGACCGCGGTGAGGTGGGCGAGCGTGTGGTAGCGACGCTGCGGCTCCTGCCAGCGGGCGAGGAGGTTGTCGGCGTAGGGCACGGGGTCGGGGCCGCCGCCGGGGGCCCGGGCCCCTTCCAGGGCGCGGACGAAACGGGCGCGCAGGGCATCGGTATCGGCCATGGGGCCATTGTTCCCGGTGCACGCCCCGAGGGGTCACAGATCCAGCTCGACCCGCACGGTCTTCCCGGGGCCGCCGTCCTCGCGCGGCACGACGCACATCCGGCTCACCAGGCAGGACACCAGCCAGAGACCGCGGCCCGCCTCCGCCCCGGGGTCCTGGGGGAGACGGGGCCGGGCCGGGGGCAGAAGGTCGCCCCGGGTGTCGGTGACCTCGACGCGGACGAGGTCGCGGGCGGCGGTCAGGGCCAGGGCCAGACGGAAGTCGCGGCCCGGGACACGACCGTGGGTCACCGCGTTGGCGGCGAGTTCGGCCACGACGAGCGTCACGGTCCCGTTCACCTCGGACGCGTACGGGAAACCCCAGACGTCCAGACGGTGGGAGGCGAGCCGCCGGGCCAGGCGGGCGCCGCGCGGGGTGGAGGTGAAGCACAGGGAGAACTCTTCGGCACGCGCCGCGGACCGGCCGCTGTGCTCGAAGGGGGGAACTTCAGTCGTCATGAGGGTGAGCCTCGTGTGACGTGCGTACGGTGACCAGCGACTACGTCCTTACACAGTGCTGCTGTGAGGACGCTCAACGTGTCTGTCGGGGCAGGGACAGAGGTGGCCCATGGTGCAGGTTCCGGAACAGGCGGTCGCGGCGCGCGGCCGGGATTCCGCCGACGAGCTTCTGCGGTGCTTCGGTAGGCAGATCAAGCTCTTCCGGGAACGCGCCGGCCTGACCCAGGCCGCTCTCGGCCCGCTCCTCGGATACAGCGAGGCGCAGATCGCCGCGATCGAACAGGGACGGCGTGTCGCCCGGCCGGACACCATCGAGAAACTGGACACGTTGCTCGAGGCCGACGGAGTCCTGCTCGCGATGAAGCAGGCCGTGGCACTCACGCGGTACCCCGCCTTCTTCCGGGACGCCGCGCGCATCGAGGAGACCGCGATCGAGTTCCACCAGTACGCGCCACTGATCGTGCCGGGGATGCTGCAGACCGAGGACTACGCCAGAACGATGTTCACGGTGTGGCGTCCGCGCCGGAACGAGGTGGAGATCGACCAGATGGTGTCGGCACGGCTCGCCCGGCACAAGCTCTTCGGCCGTGAGCCCGCGCCCGTGCTCAGCTTCGTCCTGGAGGAAGCAGTCCTCCAACGACCCATCGGCGGCTTCGAAGTGCTGCGAGGCCAACTCGAGCACTTGCTCCTCACCGGCCAGAACCCGAACGTGGAGATTCAGGTGATGCCGACCGAGGCGACCGACCACGCTTGTGTGGACGGCCCGTTCACGTTGATGGTGCCGGAAGGAGGGGACCAGGTGGCCTACTTGGAGAGCCAGGGAAGCGGTCGGGTGATCACCGAGAGGGAAATCGTCCGTGGCATCGCGGCGCGTTATGGAATCATCCGGGCCCAGGCGCTGACCCCGAAGGAGTCCCTGCGCCGCATCGAGAAGCTGCTGCAAGGAGACTCATGACAAGCGAGCAGTCCAAGGGCCAGTCGCTCCACTGGTTCAAGTCCAGCTACAGCGGTGGTTCTGGAGGCGACTGCGTCGAGGTCGCCGCCCTCCCCGCATCCGTGCACGTCCGCGACTCCAAGGACACCGGCCGGGGCGCCTTCGCGGTGGCCCCCGCCGCCTGGTCCGCCTTCGTCGCGCACGCCCGCCACGCGCACTGACCG
Source organism: Streptomyces sp. NPDC034670 (assembly GCF_055574875.1). Classification (NCBI taxonomy): domain Bacteria; kingdom Bacillati; phylum Actinomycetota; class Actinomycetes; order Kitasatosporales; family Streptomycetaceae; genus Streptomyces; species Streptomyces sp. NPDC034670. The sequence goes on along the minus strand of NZ_JBVITR010000003.1, from coordinate 233,553 downwards.
AAAACCGACGTCAACACGGTGCATAGGGCTGCACCAGGTCCTGGGGCCGCTCCTTCGGGAGCGGCCCGAGCGCTTTCCGGGAGGCGGCCGCGAGCAGGGGCGGCCCGCACCAGCGGAAGGGCCGATAACGGGTAGTGCGGACGATCTTCCGCTGGGTAGTGTGAGCCGCCCGAGCACGAACAGCTGTCCGCACGCCGCCCCCCCCCAGGCTCCCCGGCCGACCGCGACGCGCGTGCCGTCGACCCGAAGGAGACCGGAAGAAGTGAGCAACCAGGTGCACCCGACGTTCGTCCTGGTCCACGGGGCCTTCGCGAACTCCTTCTCCTTCGCGCCGCTCCAGGCCGAGCTCGGCCTCCTCGGGCACCGTTCGGTCGCCGTCGACCTGCCCGGCCACGGCTTCGGGGCGACCTACACCCGTGCCTACCAGGCGCCGCAGGACCTCGAAGGGCTCGCCACCGCGCCCGGCGCGATCAAGGGCGTCACGCTCGCCGACAACGCCGCGCACCTGATCGGGGTCCTGGAGCGGGCCAAGCGGAACGGCCCCGTGATCCTCGTCTCCCACAGCCGCGGCGGCGTCACGGCCACGGCCGCGGCCAACGCGCGGCCGGACCTGATCGACCGCATCGTCTACGTCGCGGCCTGGTGCCCGGTCGCGCTGGACGTCAACGACTACTACGCCGAGCCGGAGATGGCCACGGTCGACGCCGCCTCCCTGGGCCTGGCGATGGTCGGGAACCCGGCCGAACTCGGCCTGCTCCGCGTCAACTTCCGCACCGCGGACCCGGACGCCCTCGCGGCGTTCAGGGCGGCCTTCCTCGCCGACGGCACCGACGAGGAGTTCCTGACCTTCCTCAACACCTTCCAGCCCGACGAGAACCTGGACGTCGGCACCTCCGCCGACCGGGCGCAGGCCGCGACCTGGGGCCGCGTCCCGAAGACCTACGTCCGCCTGACCGACGACGCGAGCATGCCGCTCCCCCTGCAGGACCGGCTGATCCGCGAGGGCGACGCGCTGACGCCGGACAACCCGTACGACGTCCGCACGCTCCCGGGCAGCCACCTGAAGTGGCTGGTCGACCCGGCACCGACGGCCCGGCTCCTGGGCGAACTCGCCACCCTCCCGGCCCCGTCCGCGCGGACGTGACCGACGCCGGCCGGGAACGGCGCGGGAGCGCACCCGGCCCGTGCCGCCCGTACTGACGGCACGGGCGGCACGGCGGCGCCGGCGGGCCGCGGCACCGGACTACGGCGCCACCCGCGCGACCCCTCCCGTCTCGAGGGCCGTCCAGAGGGCGCCGTCGGGCCCCAGGGCGATGCCGTGCGGTTCGCACGACGGCGACGGCAGGTCGTACTCGGTGATCTCGCCGTCCGCGGTGGCGCGGCCCACGCGGCCGGCTCCCCATTCGGTGAACCAGCAGTCCCCGGTGGAGGCCGCGACGATGGCGTGCGGCCCGGCCGTGCGGTCGGGGAGGGGGAACTCCGTGATCCCGCCGTCCACCGAGATCCTGCCGATTTGTCCCGCCGCGATCTCGACGAACCACAGGGCCGTGCCGTCACCGGTGATGCCCACGGGTCCGGCGTCCGGGGTGGGCAGGGGGTGGACGGAGGTGTCGCCGTCGGTGGTGATGCGGCCGATCGCGTTCGCCCGGTTGAGGGTGAACCACAGGGCCCCGTCCGGGCCGGTGGTGATCGCCGAGGGAAAGCCGCCCGTGACCGGGAGAGCGAACTCGGTGACCTCTCCCTCCCCGGTGATGCGGCCGACGCGGTCGGTGTTCGTCTCCGTGAACCACACCGCGCCGTCCGGGCCCGCCGTGATGCCGAAGGGCCCGCCGCCGGGTGTCGGCAGGGGGAAGGAGTCCACGTCGCCGTCGGTGGTGATGCGGCCGATCCGGTGGTCCTGGTAGCGGGTGAACCACAGGGCCCCGTCCGGACCGGGGGCGATGACCGTGGGACGGCAGGCGGGGGAGTCCAGGGGGTACTCCCTGGACTCGCCGTCGAGGGTGAGGCGCGCGATGCGGCCACTGCCCACGAGGGTGAGCCACAGGGCACCGTCGGGACCGGCCGTGATGCCGTAGGGCCCGGCCTCCTCGTCCGCCACGCGGATCTCCCTGACGGCCGGGGCGTGGGAATGGGACACAACGACTCCTTACCACCCCGTCGGGAACGGGGAGTTCGGCCTCCGTACCGATCACCGTCGCACCCTGCCCGGGAGAGGAGAGGGTGCGCAACTGCTTTCCTCCTCCGGACCCCGCGAGCCCGGCCCGATCCCGACGGAAGGCCTTAGCGTGGCCCCATGACGACTCCTGCGGATGTGCGGAACGTACGAGACCCCGAACTGCCCGGGCGGCTGCTGGCCGTCGAGCGGGACGCGCTGATCCCGTTGCTGCGGGGCAGGGCGGAGGAGGACTTCGCGCGGCCGGTGGCCGCCTGCCCGGGCTGGACGGTGCGGGACGTGCTGGCGCACTGCTCGGCCGCGCTCACCCGGGTGGTGGAGGGGCGGTTCGAGGAGGGCGCTTTCTCGCCCGCCGCCAACGACCGGGACATCGCCGAGCGGGCCGGCTGGACGAACGGCCGGGTCCTCGACGAGCTGGAGCGCGGGATGACCGGGGCCGGGCCGGTGATCGCGGAGGCGGGCGGGCCACTGGACGCCGTCGCGCTGGGCGAGTGGGTGCACGCCGGGGACGTGCGCGAGGCGTTCGGGGAACCGGGCGCGTACGCCGGTGCCGGGCTGCCCCACGCGCTCGCCCTGCTGGCCCAGGTCACGGGTGCCCGGGGGCACCTGCCGCTGCACGCCGACCTCGACGACGCCGACGAGCCGCTGCGGCTGGGCGACGCCTCGGGGCAGCGGCCCCCGGCGCGCTACATCGGGGACGGGCCGACCCTCGTGCGGCTGTACGCGGGGCGGCCGGTGGCCGACGGGGCGTCGTACGAGCTGGCCGGGGCGGAGGCGGCGGAGCTGAACATCTTCGGGGACTGAATCGGCCACCTCGCGCGGCCGCGGGCACCTCGCGCGGCGGTGGGGGAGCGGTTCCCCGGTGTGCGGGCGTAGGCTTGGATTGGACTAGACCTGTAGCCGCCGTCCGGTGCCGGTGGACGCCGGCGCACGCCGATGAACGCCGATGAATGGGGCCCCATGAGCAAGCAGCGCGCAGTCCTGGAGGTGATCGCCCTCGACGTCGAGGACGCGGTCGCCGCCCAGGCGGGAGGTGCGGACCGCCTCGAGCTGGTCACCGACATGGTGGCCGACGGGCTCACCCCGCCGGCCGCCGTCGTCGCCGGGATCCGCGGGGCCGTCGACCTCTCGCTGCGGGTGATGCTGCGGCTGTCGGACGGGTTCGCGGCGGGCGACGTCGACCGGCTGGTGGGCGCCGCGCGCACGCTGCGCGAGGCCGGGGCGGAGGAGTTCGTGCTCGGGTTCCTCGACCGGGACGGCGGGGTGGACCTCGGCGCGGTCGAGCGGGTCGTCGGCGCCCTGGACGGCTGCCGGTGGACCTTCCACCGCGCGATCGACCGGGCCGCCGACCGGGACGCCCTGCGCAAGCAGCTCGACGGCCTGCCCGGCCTCGACACCTACCTCACGGCGGGCTCCCCGGCCGGCGTCGACGACGGGCTGCCGACGCTGCTCGCCGAGGCCCGCCGCCGGGGCGAACCGGGCTACGAGCAGCGGCTGCTGGTGGGCGGCGGCCTGCGGCTGGAGCACGTGCCCGCGCTGCTGGCGGGCGGCGTCGACGGCTTCCACATCGGCGGGGCGGCCCGGCCGGACGGCTGGGACGGACCGGTCTCGGCGGAGGCCGTCGCACAGTGGCGCCGGGCGGTGGACGGCCACGGACCCGGAGCCTGACGCCGACGGCGACCGGACCCAGCCGGGCGCGGGGACCCGCGACCGGCGGCCGGATGCGAACGGGTGCGGTGACCGGCGGCCTGCGGCCGGGTACGAACGGGTGCGGGATCGGCGGCCTGCGGCCGGGTACGGCCGGGTGCGGGAACCGTCAGCGGACGGTCGCGGGTCCGGGAGCAGACCGCGACCGGCGGCCGGGTACGGAACCCGCCGGCACCCCGCGGCACCCCGCCCACGGGGTTGCTGCCGTCCGTCCGGTGCGGGAGCTGCTTGCCGGCCGCCCGGTGCGGGAGCCGGTCGCCGCCGTCCGGTGCGGGAGCCGGTCGCCGCCGTCCGGTGCGGGAGCCGGTCGCCGCCGTCCGGGCCGGGCGCGGTCAGCCCAACTGCTCCGGCAGCGGGGCCGCGTGCGTCACGACCAGTCCGGAGACCGCCCGGGTCAGGGCCACGTACAGGCGGCGCAGGCCGGTGCGTTCGTCGGGTTCGCCGTCGACCACGGCCCGGGGCTCGTCCAGGACCACGTGGTCGTACTCCAGGCCCTTCGCCAGGGACGCCGGCACCAGGGTCAGCCGGGTCTCGCGCGTGGTCTCCTCGCCGGGGCCGACCGAGGCGATCCCGGCCGCCGCCAGCTCACCGGCCAGCTCCGGGATCCGGGCGTCCGCGGCGATCAGGCCGACCGAGCCCTCGCGGCGCAGCAGTTCGCGGCAGGCGGCCACCACGTCGCCGGCCCCCTCGACCCGGCGGACCTCGAAGAAGCCCGGGTTCTCCCGGATCGACGCCACCGGGGTCAGGCCCGGCGCGATGTGCGGGAGCAGCCGGGAGGCGTACGCGATGACGTCCGTCGGCACGCGGAAACCGGCCGTCAGCTCCTCGATCACCGCGTCCCGCTTGCCCAGGTGCTCCAGCGCCTCCTCCCAGCTCCGCGTCGCCCACGGCGTCGTGCCCTGCGCCAGGTCGCCGAGGACGGTGGCCGAGCCGGTGGAGCAGCGCCGGCCCACCGCCCGGTACTGCATGGGGGACAGGTCCTGCGCCTCGTCGAGCACCACGTGCCCGAGCGAGGGCGTGCGCCGGATCAGGTCGGCCGCCTCGTCGATCAGCACCGCGTCCGCGGGCGAGAACTTCGCCGACCTCACCGACCGGGCGGGCTTCGCCCACAGGATCGCCTTCTGCTCGTCCGCGTCGAGCAGTCCTTCCGCGTGCTCCGCGAGGAACTCCGCGTCGCCCAGCAGCCGCAGCACCAGCTTCGCCGGATCGACGGCCGGCCAGACGGCCTTCACCGCCGCCCTCACCGCGCCGTTGCGCGCCACCGCGTCCTGCACCCGGTCGTCCGGCGCCTCACCGGCCCGCTCCATCCGCACCAGCACGGCGTGCGCGATGCGCTGCGGCAGCGCCTCGCGGGCCGCGTCGTAGCGGATGCCGCGGTCGAGCAACTCCCGGACGATCTCCTCCAGTTCGTACGCCGGGATCCGCCAGCGGCGCGAGCCGCGCACCACCACGACCGGCTCGGTGGGCAGCGTGACGTGGGAGTAGAGGGCCCTGCGCAGCACCTGCGCCATCCGGGCGTCTCCCTTGACGACGGCCGCCGCCGCGTCGTCCGTCCCCCGCACCTCCACGTGCGCCACCAGGTCGTCCACCGTGGCCTGCGCGACCGTCAGCTCGCCCAGCGCCGGGAGCACCTGCTCGATGTAGTGCAGGAAGGACCGGTTCGGCCCGACGACCAGCGTGCCGGTGCGGGCCAGCCGCTCGCGGTGGGCGTACAGCAGGTAGGCCACCCGGTGCAGGCCGACGGCGGTCTTCCCGGTCCCCGGGCCCCCCTGCACGCACACGCTGCCCGCCAGGCCGGCCCGTACGATCTCGTCCTGCTCGGGCTGGATCGTGGCGACGATGTCCCGCATCGGGCCGACGCGCGGACGCTCGATCTCCTGCTGGAGCAGCCTGCTGGTGGCCGCCGCCTCGGCCGGGTCGGACAGGTGCTCGTCCTCGTACGCGGTGAGGTCGCCGCCGGTGTAGCCGAAGCGGCGGCGCAGCGCGATGTCCATCGGGTCCTTCCTGGACGCCCGGTAGAACGGCTGCGACACCGGCGCACGCCAGTCGATCACCATCGGGTCGCCGTCCGCGTCGTGCACGTGGCGGCGTCCGATGTAGAACCGCTCGCCCCCGGCCCCCTCCGCCTGCTCCGACCCCGGCGCGCGCAGGTAGTCGAGCCGGCCGAAGAACAGCGGGGTGTCGCCGAGGTCGGCCAGCGCCTTGACGCGCTCCTCGATCTGGCGCTCGAGCACGGCCGCGTTGACCCAGTTCGCGGTGACGTCGCTGATGTCCAGGGACTCGACGTCCGCGCGCATCGCGCGCAGGGCGGCGCGGGACGCGGCGAGGTGGGCGCGCTCGCGGGAGAGGGCGTCGTGGCCGGCCGCCGCGGACGCGGCGGGGTGGTCTGCGGACATGGGCGCGGACACAGGGGTGCCTCCGGGAACCTGCTGGGTGGCTGCGGGATGCCGGCCGGTTTCCGTCCGGGCGGCGGCGCTCCGCGAGGGAGGCGGGCAAGGGCGGAGATTCTAGGGCGCTCGGCCGGTGCGGTCCAAACGGTTTTCGCGCCGCGCGGGCCGGGCGCGGTGGACGCGTCCGCGACCGTGCCGGTGCCGGTCAGGCCGTACGGGGTGAGCCGTCCGCCGTCCGCGTGCCGGGAGTGCCGGTCGGCCGCCGCACCGGCTTCGTGGTCAGCGAGGCGAGCAGGGCGAGCCGCTCGGCGTCCTCGGTCCCCGGCGCGGCGTGGTAGAGCGCGAGCATCACGCCGTCGGGTCCGTCGACGTCCAGCTTGGACAGGGTGAGGCTCAGCTCGCCGACCTGGGGGTGGTGCATCCGGATCGGCTTGTCGACGACCGGCCGCACGTCGTGGCGTGCCCACACCTTCCGGAACTCGGCGCTCGCCAGGGAGAGTTCGCCGACGAGCCGTACGACCCGCGGGTCGTCGACGTCGGAGCCGAGCCGCCGGCGGAAGACGGCGACGCACTGGGCCGCCGTGCGGGACCAGTCCGCGTGCAGGGCCTGCTCGGCGGGGTCGAGGAAGAACGAGCGGAGCCGGTTCTCCCCCACCCGCACGCTCGGGACCAGCGCGGTGGCGAGCGGGTTGGCCGCGATCACGTCGAGGGTCCGGTCCGTCACGAACGCCGGCAGTCCGATCACGTCCAGGAGCTGTGCCGTGGCCGGGGGGACGGACGGTCGCCGTGGCCGGCGGCGGGCGGCGCGGGGCCGCGGCGCGGCGAGCTGGTGGAGGTAGGCCGTGGCGGTGTCGTCGAGCCGGAGCACCCGGGCGAGCGCGTCGAGGACCTGCGCCGACGGGTTGCGGTCGCGGCCCTGCTCCAGCCGCAGGTAGTAGTCGGAGCTGATGCCGGCGAGCATGGCCACCTCCTCGCGGCGCAGCCCCGGCACCCGGCGTATCCCGTGGGACGGCAGCCCCATGTCCCCGGGGGTCACCAACTCCCGGCGCGCCCGGAGGTAGTCACCGAGCCGGTTCTCCTCAGACATGCGTTCCATCGTAGGCGTGCGGGGCCGCGCGTCCCTGTCCCTCTCACTCCTAGGAACGGCGGGGATCTGGGCGGGCCGGCCGGTGGCGTGGACGGTGGGGGCATGAGTACTTCGACGACACCTCTCCCCGGCGGCACCTGGACGATGGGCGACCTGACCGTCACCCGGTTCGGATACGGGGCCATGCAACTGGCGGGACCGGGCGTGATGGGGCCGCCGGCCGATCGCGACGGCGCGCTCGCGGTGCTGCGCGAGGCCGTGCGCCTCGGCATCACCCACATCGACACCGCCGACGCCTACGGGCCGCACGTCACCAACCAGCTCATCCGCGAGGCGCTGCACCCCTACCCCGACTCGCTGCACATCGTCACCAAGGTCGGCGCGGTCCGGGACGAGCGGGGCGGCTGGCCCCCGGCCCGGGAACCGGACGACCTGCGCCGGGCCGTCCACGACAACCTGGAGAACCTCGGCGTCGAGACGCTGGACCTGGTCAACCTGCGGCTCGGCGACGCCACGGGGCCCCGGCCGGGCTCGCTCGCCGAGGCGTACGGGACCCTCGTCGAACTCCAGCGGCAGGGACTGATCCGCCACCTCGGCCTGAGCAACGCGACCGCCGACCAGATCGCCGAGGCGCAGGACATCGCCCCGTTCGTCTGCGTGCAGAACCAGTACAACCTCGCCCACCGCCAGGACGACGACCTCGTCGACCGGCTCGCCGGGCAGGGCATCGCCTACGTGCCGTACTTCCCCCTCGGCGGCTTCAGCCCCCTGCAGTCCTCGACGCTGTCGGCCGTGGCCGCCCGGCACGGCGTCCGCCCGATGTCGGTCGCCCTCGCCTGGCTGCTGCACCGGTCCCCCAACATCCTGCTGATTCCCGGGACCTCGTCGGTGGCGCACCTGCGGGAGAACATCGCCGGCGCGGGCCTCACCCTGTCCGGGGAGGACCTCGCCGCGCTCGACACGATCGGCCGCTGAGCACCCGGCTCCTCGGGCGGGCCCCGCGGCGCCCCCTGGGGGACGCCCCGTCCCGCCCGAGGAGGACGGGCTCACCCCCGAGGCGTACGCGGGGGCCGTGCGGATCGGGCCTTTGGACCGATGTCCGCCGGATGCCCGGAGAGTCACCCTGGAGGCATGAGCGCAGCGACCCTCCACCCCGCCCCGCCGGTCCGGCCGACCGGCGCCACACCGATCCGGGGCGGCGCCCGCCCGCACCGCCTCGGCGACGTCCTGCGCGCCGTGGGGGTGTTCCTCGGCGCCGCCTTCGACGTGGTCGTCCTCGGCGAGTACGGCGAGGAGGCGGGCGTCCGCCGCAGGTGACGGCCGGCGCCCCCGCCCCCGCCGGCCCGCGGGGATCCCGCCCGCACGGGCCCGGCGTGCGGACGGACCTGCCCGTGCGGGCGGACCTGCCCGTGCGGACTGAGTACGCGCACGCGTACCGGGCTGAGTACCCGCGCCGGTGCGCCGACCGCCACCGGGCCGCTTCACTGGCCGCATGGATCCCCGCTCCCCCGACGCCCCGCCGCACCCGGCCGGCCGGGACCCCCGCGCCCGGGTGGCGCCCACCGTCGCGACCGCGCTCCTGTCGGTCCTGGGACCGGCGGCGCTGCTGCTCGGCGGGCTGTCCGGCATGGCGACGGACAGCTGCGGTCCCGACGACTGCTCGCGGGCGCTGACGACCTCCCTGGCCCTGATCCACGGCACCCTGTTCTTCGGCGGCCTCCTCACGGCCGGCACCTGGCTCGCCGCCTGGCTGCTTCCGCGGACCCACCGCTGGTCGGTCCCGCGCGTCCTGCTCGCCGGCCTCTCGCTGTTCCCCCCGGTGCTGGTCCTGGTGCTGGTGTTCACGCTCCCCCCGGGGTGAACCACGGGGGGAGCGGGGGAGGGGGGATCCGCAGCGGGCGCGGGGCGACCGCTCAGTTCCCGGCGAGGATCTCGTCCGCGTCCACGATCCGGTACGCGTACCCCTGCTCCGCCAGGAACCGCTGGCGGTGCGCCGCGAAGTCCTGGTCGACGGTGTCCCGGGCGACCACGGAGTAGAAGTGGGCCCGGTGCCCGTCGGCCTTCGGCCGCAGCACCCGGCCGAGCCGCTGGGCCTCCTCCTGCCGCGACCCGAAGGTGCCCGACACCTGGACGGCCACCGTCGCCTCCGGCAGGTCCACCGAGAAGTTCGCGACCTTGGACACCACCAGCACGCTGATCTCGCCCTGCCGGAAGGCCTCGAACAGCTTCTCCCGCTGGGCGTTCGACGTCTCGCCCTTGATCACCGGCGCGTCCAGGTGCTCGCCCAGCTCGTCGAGCTGGTCGATGTACTGCCCGATGACGAGGATCTGCTGACCGGCGAAGCGCCGGACGATCGCCTCCGTCACCTTCCGCTTGGTCGCGGTCGTCGCGCAGAACCGGTACTTCTCCTCCGTCTCGGCGGTGGCGTACGCCAGCCGCTCGGAGTCGGTGAGGTCGACCCGGACCTCCACGCAGTCGGCGGGCGCGATGTAGCCCTGCGCCTCGATCTCCTTCCACGGCGCGTCGAACCGCTTCGGCCCGATCAGCGAGAACACGTCCGACTCGCGGCCGTCCTCGCGCACCAGCGTCGCGGTCAGCCCGAGCCGCCGCCGGGCCTGCAGGTCCGCCGTGAACTTGAAGACGGGGGCGGGCAGCAGGTGCACCTCGTCGTAGACGATCAGGCCCCAGTCCCGGGAGTCGAACAGCTCCAGGTGCGGGTAGACGCCCTTGCGCCGGGTCGTCAGCACCTGGTAGGTGGCGATGGTGACGGGACGGATCTCCTTCTTCGTCCCGCTGTACTCGCCGATCTCGTCCTCGGTCAGCGAGGTCCGCCGCACCAGCTCGTGCTTCCACTGCCGGGCCGAGACGGTGTTGGTGACCAGGATCAGCGTGGTGGACCGCGCCTGCGCCATCGCGCCGGCGCCGACCAGCGTCTTGCCCGCGCCGCAGGGGAGGACGACCACACCGGAGCCGCCGTGCCAGAAGTTCTCCACGGCCTGCTTCTGGTACGGCCTGAGCGCCCAGCCCTCCTCGTGCAGCTCGATCGGGTGCGCCTCGCCGTCCACGTACCCGGCGAGGTCCTCGGCGGGCCAGCCCAGCTTCAGCAGCACCTGCTTGATCTGCCCGCGCTCCGAGGGGTGCACGGCCACGGTGTCCGGGTCGATCCGGGCGCCGACGAGCGGGGCGATCCGCTTCGAGCGCAGCACCTCCTCCAGGACCGGCCGGTCGGTCGTGGTCAGGACGAGGCCGTGCGCCGGGTGCTTGACCAGGCTGAGCCGGCCGTAGCGGTCCATCGTGTCGGCGATGTCCACCAGCAGCGCGTGCGGCACCGGGTAGCGGCTGTACTGCACCAGCGCGTCGACGACCTGCTCGGCGTCGTGCCCGGCCGCCCGCGCGTTCCACAGGCCGAGCGGGGTCACCCGGTAGGTGTGGATGTGCTCGGGCGCCCGCTCCAGCTCGGCGAACGGCGCGATGGCGCGGCGGCAGTCGCCGGCCTGCTCGTGGTCGACCTCGAGCAGCAGGGTCTTGTCGGACTGGACGATGAGCGGACCATTCACGCGCGGTTGCCTTTCTGCGACGGGCTCGGCACGGGCACAGCACGGCCAAACGTCCAGTCTGCCCGACGGCCCGCGTCCGGTGCCCCGGGCGGACCGGGCCACTTCGGCTCGGGCGGCGTGAGGTTGTTCACCGGGGCCCCTCCTCCCCGGCCGGCGGCCACGGGCGCGGGCCGGTCCCGGGGACGGGGACCGGCCCGCGAGAAACGCGAGAAACGGAGAGTGTCGGACCGTGAGGCGTGCCGGAGGGCCACGCTCCTCCGGCACGCGGGGAGCCTTCCTTTCTGTCGTGGTCGAACGGGCTCCGGCGGTCCCCGGGCCCGTTCAGGACACCCGGTGGCTGCCCAACGCCGCGCGGGGTGATGCGCGGGGCCCCGCAGGCTCGCACGACCGGGGGAAAACCCGGCGTGGCGCGCATGGAAGGCGCCGTACACCCGGAAGTGGGCCCGGAAGTGGGCCCGGGAGGAGCCCGAGCGGCACGAGGGGCCCGGGGGAGCGCGCGGGGACGGGGCGCGGGGCCGGGGGTCAGCCCGCGTCGTCCGCCAGCTCCGCGACCCCCGTGATCCGGTGCAGCGGATAGGTGCGGACCCCGTCGGCGGTGTGGTCGTACGCCGTGACGAAACCGCCCTCGACCCGGACCGGGGCGATCACGCGCTGGCTCGCCGCGCCCTCGGCGTTGACGTAGCCGATCCACAGCGCCTCACCGGTGAGGACGGCGGCCTGCAGGGTGGCGAGGGTGTCGGCGGCCCCGGTGCGCGGCGGTTCGCCGCCCGGGACCCGGTCCCCGGCGGGCGTCCGGCGCGGGACGGTGGAGGCGAGGTCGCCGGCCCGGACGGCCCGGACCGCGGCCGCGAGCAGGGCGTCGTCGGGGACCGGCGGCCCCTCCGGGACCGGCTCGGGCGCCGAGCGCGGCGGGGTGCGGTGGGCGTCGGCACGCGTGACGAGGACGTCGCCCTCGGCGGACTCGGCGGCCGGCGCGAACCCCATCGCGCACAGCCCCTCCAGCAGACCGGCCGGATCGGTCCGCGCGGCCAGCACGGTCGGCGCGAGCCGGCGCAGCCCCAGCCCGGCGGCCCGCCGGTCGGCGAGGATCTCGTCCAGCAGGCCGTCGTCGTCGCAGCGCACGTACGCCGAGGCGGCGCCCACCCGCAGCCGCCCGTGCCGGCGGGCCACGTCGTCGATGAGGTACGTCAGCGGCTGCGGCACCGGCGTGCGGGAGTGCGCGGCGAGGAAGGCGTGCAGGTCGGCGGCGGTCCGTCCGGCGTCGAGGGCGCGGCGCACCGAGCCGGGCGTGAACCGGTAGACGGTCGCGCCCCCCTTCGACTCCACGTCCGCCAGCACCCCCAGCAGGTCGGCGAGCGGCCGCTCCAGGGGACCCGGCGCCACCGCCGTCAGGTCGGCCTGGAGGAGCACGTGGTCCAGCGGTTCGGGCAGCAGCGGCGCGAGCAGGCGGGCGGCGGCGGAGGCGGCCGCGGCCTGCTCGGCGGGGGAGAGCGGGGGCGGCGGCGGGGCGGGCCGGTGGTGGACGGGCAGCTTGTCGCCCGGCCCCTCCGGTTCCGCCTCCGGACGCCGGGGCGCGGGCGCCCCGATCAGGGCGCGCCCGTGCGCGGACAGGGCGCCGCGCCCGGTGATCCCCAGCAGCTCGGCCTCGTCGAGCGTCCACCGGGCGATCCGCGACCGCAGGTCGTCCCCGCCGCCGGCCGGCGGGGGCTCCGCCGCGCCGCGCCCGCCCTCCGCCGGGGAACCGGCCGGCCCGCCCCGCCCGCCGCGCGGCGGGCGCTCCCACCGCAGCCGCGCCAGGACCGACCCGGGAACCGGCGCGGCCCCCTCCGGCAACCCGGCCAGCAGCGTCAGCACCCGGTGCCGCACCTCGGGCGCCGCCGACCGGTCCAGCCCCGGCCCCAGCGCCGACAGCGGACGGTCCTTCGCGTCCCGCCCGCCGACCAGCCCGGCCGTCCGGGTCGCCGCCAGCCACGCCGTCGCCAGCCGCGCCCACCGCTCGGCGGCGGGCCGCTCGCGCCACTCGTCGTACGCCGGGGTCGGCGCGTACCGTTCCTCCTCCCCCGCTGCCCTGACGCCGTGGGAGGTGCCCCCGCCCCCGTCGGAGGCCAGCAGCCCGGCCGCGTGGGCGAGCTCCACCCAGAACGCGGCCACCGGCTCGGCCACGTCCAGGGCGACGGCGGTCCGCTTCAGGTCCCGCACGCTCAGGCCCCCGGCCCGCAGCACCGCCGGACCGCCCCGGTCCCAGTCCTTCAACAGCTCCTCGACGGTCGCCAGCGCCGTGTACGCCTGCCCCGCCGCCGTCGCGTCCACGACCCGGGCGGGGTGGACGGCGGCGGTCCCCACGGGCGGCGGCACCGGCTCCGGCACGCGGTGCGCGCGTCCGCCCCGCAGGTGCAGGGCCACCTCGCGCGGCAGGACGACCGTCCCGGGCGCGGTCGGCAGCAGCAGCCCCCGGTCCAGCAGCCAGCGCAGCCGGGGCGCGGGATCGGCGGTGACCTGTCCGTACGGCGGGCCCCACACCAGCCGGTCCAGCACCTCCACGGACTCGTGCGGCGCCTCGTCGAGCAGCGCGGCCATCCGCGTCCGGTCGCGGAACAGGGCGGCGAGGGAGGCGACGGCGGAGACGGAGTCGTGCGTGGACGGCAGCCCCGCCGTCGTCACGATCTCCTGGATCCGTCCCGGCGACATCCCGGCGGCGGCCTCCTGCACCGACGGGCCGAGCCCCGTGGGCGACGGGTGCCGCGGCGACGGCGACAGCAGCTCACGGGCGGTGCGCACCAGCCGCAGCCGGTCGTCGCCGCCCCACACCAGGGCCTGTTCGCGCAGGGTGCCGAGGGCGTGCGGCAGCGCGGCGGCGACCGCCGGGTCGCCGTCGTCGCCCGCCAGCAGCCCGAGCAGCTCCTCGTACGTCGCCGGGTCCGCCGCCACGGCCAGCGCCTGGGCCGTCTGCAGCACGAACCGGTCCAGCCGCTCCAGCGCCCGGACGACCGACGCCCGGGTGCCGGCCCGGGTGGCGAGCTGGGTGAGGTCGGTGGGCACGGGCGTGATGAGGTCCGGCCGGCTGCGCAGGAGCGCGGCCAGGGAGGCGTCGTCCCTCCCCCGGAGGGCCTCCGCGAGGGATCGGGGGGCCGTCGCGGGTTTCTCCTCGGTGCTCATCGGCTTCACGGTAGCGGGTGGGTGCGCCGGTGCGGGGCGTGGAGTTGGGACGGCCTGCCGGACTCGCGGTACGGTCGGCGGTACCGTCGTGCGACGGGGCGTCCCAACGCATCCGCCCCGGAGGGGACTTCGTGGGTATCGAGAGTGACCAGGTCGTCTACGAGTACCTGAGCCGCGTCGGCGACGTGGCGCAGCGGCGGCAGCTGCCGTCGGCGGCCCGCATGCGCCTGGTCGCCCACCTGCGCGACGAGATCGACCGGCGCCGCGCGAAGGCGGTGGTGGACTCCCCCGCCGCCGTCCGGCGCATCATCTCCCGCCTCGGCAGCCCGGACGAGGTCGTCGCGGCGGCCGCCGACGGCGCGGGCGGTGCCGCCGGCTCCGCCGGCGCGGGCACGCCCGGCCCGCCCGTCGCCGTCCCGGTCCAGCGGGACCGCGCGCCGGCCGGCGGGCACGGCGGCCCCGGGGAACGCCCGAAGGGCGTCCTGCGCCGGGTCGTCCCCCGCCCCCGCCCGGCCGAGAGGACCGGGAGGACCGAGAAGGCCGGGAGGACCGAGAAGGCAGGGAGGACCGAGAAGGCCGGGAAGCAGGGGCCGGCCCCCTTCGGGGCGCCGTCCCCGCCGCACCGGGCTGGCACGGACGAACTCGGGGACAGCGCCACCCAGCCCGACTGGTGGCGGGTGGACGACAGCCCCTTCGGAGCCGGCGACACGGTGCCCGGCTTCGTGGGCGGCGTCGAGATCCCGGAACTGCTCAAGCCCCCGCCGGCGAAGGGGGCGCCGGAGGACGACGACACCGAAGGCCCCGGCGACCCCGGCGCCCCCGCGGCGGACGCGGCGCCCGGGACCGCCGCGCCCGAGGGCGGCGCCCCCGCCCGGCGCCGCCTGCTGAGTCTGCCGCGCCCGCCCTCCGGCGGCTGGCACAACCCCCTGCTCCTGCTCGCCGCGGGCCTGCTGGTCGCGGGCGCCGCGCTCGGCAACTGGTTCGCCCTGCTCCTCGGCTGGCTCCTCGCCTACGCCTCCCGCCGCCTGACCCCGGCGGAGGTGAAGGGAGCGGTCGTCGTCCTCCCCGGCCTCGCGGTCGCGGCCGGCGTCCTCTGGCTCTGGGGCAGGACCGAGGGCCGCTGGGGCGCCCCCGTCCCCGACGGCCACCTGAACGACGCCGTCGCCGAGACCTGGCCCTGGGTGGTCCGGGGCGCGGCCCTCGCCTCGGCCCTGTTCCTGGTCTGGCGCTCCCAGCGGCAGCGGTAGCGGCCGGCCCGCCGGCCGGGCTGGGCACAATGGCCCCCATGGCCTCCACGACCCCGCCCCCGCCGCAGCCGTCCCCGACCGGGTCCCGGTCCGCGTCCCCGTCCGCCTCCCCGTCCGGGATCACCGTCGGGTTCGACCTCGACATGACGCTCATCGACTCCCGGCCCGGGATCCGCGCCTGCTACCGGGCGCTCGCCGAGCGGACCGGGACGTACATAGACGCCGACCTGGCGGTCACCCGGCTGGGCCCGCCGCTCGTGGACGAACTGGCCCACTGGTTCCCGGCGGAGCGGATCGAGGAGGCGGCGGACCTGTACCGGGCGATGTACCCGACGCACGCCATCGCCGCCACGCCCGCCCTGCCCGGGGCCCGCGAGGCGATCGCGGCGGTGCGGGAGGCGGGTGGGCGCGCCGTCGTCGTCACCGCCAAGTACGAGCCCAACGCCGAGCTGCACCTGGCCCACCTCGGCATCGAGCCGGACGCCGTGATCGGCGACCTGTGGGCCGAGCGGAAGGCGCTCGCGCTGCGCGAGCACGGCGCGGCCGTCTACGTCGGCGACCACGTGGGTGACGTGCGCGGCGCGCGGGCCGCCGGCGCGCTGTCGGTCGCGGTCGCCACCGGCCCGTGCGGCCCCGCGGAACTGCGCGGGGCCGGCGCGGACGTCGTCCTCGCCGGCCTGACGGAATTCCCGCGGTGGTTCTCGGAGTACCGCGCGGACCGCTCCGGCCGCGGCCCGGACTACCTCCCGGCCCGCGCCTGACGGCGTCCCGCGGCGACCGAGCGCAGGACGCCCGCGCCGGCCATCAGGAATCCGACGCCCATGAGCATGCTCAATACGAACATGAAGGTCGGAAAAGGCGTCGTTCCGAGGAACAGCGGGGCCACCGTGACCAGAGTGGCCACGGCCCCGACGAAGAAGACGAGGGCACCGGCACGGATCAGGCCGTCACCGGGCGCGGCGGAATTCGCTTGGGTTTTGTCACGCACCGGACCAGGGTAGTTCCCAGCGCGAGGGAACAACCGGGTGACGTCTTGTATCCGGCCCGAAGACCATTAGCCTTGGACACGGCGGGTCACCACGGCCCGCCCCTGTGCTATCAAGAGCCGTTTCACCGAGCAGTTTTCCCGACGAGTACGAGGACGAGGACAGACGTGCCCACCGGCAAGGTCAAGTGGTTCAACAGCGAGAAGGGCTTCGGCTTTCTCTCCCGCGACGACGGCGGTGACGTCTTCGTCCATTCCTCGGTCCTCCCCGCCGGAGTCGAGACGCTCAAGCCGGGGCAGCGCGTGGAGTTCGGCGTGGTCGCCGGCCAGCGCGGCGACCAGGCCCTCTCCCTGACCCTGCTCGACCCGACCCCGTCGGTCGCGGCGGCCCAGCGCAAGAAGCCGGACGAGCTGGCCTCCATCGTCCAGGACCTGACGACGCTCCTGGAGAACATCACCCCGCAGCTGGAGCGGGGCCGCTACCCCGACCGCGCCGCCGGCAAGAAGATCGCCGGCCTGCTCCGCGCGGTCGCCGACCAGCTGGACGTCTGAGGCGGCCCGGGACCCGCCCGGAAGGACCCGTAGGTCCCGCGGGACCTACGGGAACCGCAGCGCGTCCGGGCCGAGGGGCGGCACCAGCCCCTCGGCCGCCGCACGGGTCAGCAGCCCCCGCACCGCCGCGTAGCCGTCCTCGCCGAGGTCGGCGGTGAACTCGTTGACGTACAGCCCGATGTGCTGGTCGGCGACGGCCGGGTCCATCTCCTGGGCGTGCTCCATGACGTACGGGCGCGACGCCTCGGGGTCGTCCCAGGCCGCCCGCACGGACGTGCGGATCGCGTCGGCGAGCCGGGTCAGCGTCCCGGCGCCCAGCGACCTCCGGGCGATGATCGCGCCCAGCGGGATCGGCAGCCCGGTGGTGCGCTCCCAGTGCTCGCCCATGTCGGCGAGCCGGTGCAGCCCGTAGTTCCGGTACGTGAAGCGCGCCTCGTGGATGACGAGCCCCGCGTCGACCTTCCCGTCCCGCACGGCCGGCATGATCTCGTGGAACGGCATCACCACGATCCTGCCGACGCCCCCCGGGACCACGTCCGCCGCCCACAGCCGGAACAGCAGGTACGCCGTCGACCGCTCGCTCGGCACGGCGACCGTGCGCCCGGTGAGGTCCACGCCCGGCTCCCGGGTCAGCACCAGCGGCCCGCACCCCCGCCCCAGCGCGCCCCCGCAGGGCAGCAGGGCGTAGTCGTCGAGGACGTACGGCAGCACCGCGTACGACACCTTCAGCACGTCGAGCTCGCCGCGCTCGGCCATGCCGTTGGTGAGGTCGATGTCGGCGAAGGTGACGTCGACGGCGGGCGCGCCGGGGACGCGGCCGTGGGCGAGGGCGTCGAAGACGAAGGTGTCGTTCGGGCAGGGCGAGTACGCGATCCGCAGCCGCCCGGCCGCCGGGCCGGACCCGGCCGTCGTGCCGGGTGCGGGCGTCGTGTCGGGTTCGAGTGTCATGCCGGTTTCCACCTCTCCAGTACGGGTGCGAGCTTCCCGAATCCCTCGGTGAGGGCGGTCAGGGCGTCGCCGATGCGCCAGGCCTCCCGGTCGCGCGGGCCGACGGGGTTCGACACCGCCCGCACCTCCAGCACGGGCACCCCGTGCGCGGCGGCGGCCTCGGCGACGCCGAAGCCCTCCATCGCCTCGGCGAGGGCGCGCGGGTGGCGGGCGCGGAGCCCGGCGGCGCGGGCGGCGGTCCCGGTCACCGTCGACACGGTGAGCACGGTGCCGGTGAGCGCGCCGGACGCGGCGGCGGCGTCGCGGACCAGGCCGGCCGGCGGACGGTGGGTGACGGTGCCGAAGCCGAGGTCGGTGACCGGCAGGAACCCCTCGGCGGTCTCCGCGCCCAGGTCGGCCGCGGTGATCTCGTCGGCGACGACCAGGGAGCCGAGGGGCGCCTCGGGCGGGAAACCGCCGGCGATCCCGGCGCTGACGACGAGACCGTAGGGGGCGCCGCCCAGGGCGGCCGCGGTGAGGGCGGCGGCGGTGGAGGCGGCGGCGAGGGCGGGACCGACACCGGCGGCGAGCACGTCCGGGCCGGTGGGGGTGCGCAGCAGGGTCGCGCCGGGCAGCGGCACCTCGAGCGGAGGACCGGGGAACGCCTGGGCCACCGCGTCCCGTTCGACGGGGACCGCGGTGGCGACGAGGACGCGCGGCGCGGAGCGGGTCAGGAGCCGTTGTCCTTCTTCAGCCGGAAGGACCACAGGCCGGTGGCCTCGTTCTCGCCCTCCTGGACCGACACCAGGGTGGAGTTGCCCTGGGCGCCGTACTGGGAGTTGAAGAACACGCTGCCCGGGATGGTGCGGTAGGTCTTGGTGCTGGAGTCGGTCAGCGGCCGGCCGTTCATCAGGATGGTCCAGCCGCGGTCGGCGATCTCCGGGTCGACGCCGAAGCGCACGGTCTCGTCGGGGTCGACCGCGATCTCCTCGACGCCCTTGTCCTTCAGGCACTTGTTCAGGTCGGCGGCCTTCAGAGCCTCGCCCTCACCGCCGCAGGTGGCCTCGGAGTTCACCGAGGAGCTGCCCACGGTGATCGTGGACATCGCCGTCGGCTTGTCGCAGGCGGACAGGACGAGCAGTCCGGCGGATACGGCGCCTACGGTGGCGACGACACGGCGGCGTCGCACGGCGCGGTGACTCGGGGCGGCGGCGCCGCGGGGCAACGTGGTCATGCACGAAGGCTATCGGGCACGCCCGGCGGTCCTCCCACGTGGGGGTGCGGCGTGGCCGGAGCGTTACGCCACCCGCGCCCGCCCCGCGCCCCCGTGCCGGGCGGAGGCGACCAGCCCGCGGACGGTGGTCAGCCAGCCCGCGGCGACGACGGCCGCGCCCACCGCGAGCCCCAGCGGGGCGACCAGCGGCATCACGATGCCGATCGCCCCGCCCAGCACCCAGGCCATCTGCAGCAGCGTCTCGGACCGCGCGAACGCCGACGTCCGGACCAGCTCGGGCACGTCCCGCTGGATCAGCGCGTCCAGCGACAGCTTGGCCAGGGCCTGCGCGAACCCGGCGATCGCGGCCAGGCACGCCACCAGGACCACGCCGAAGAACGCCGCGGCCGTGATCGCCGCGCCCAGCACGCAGGCCACCACCGTGACGATGATGATCTCCGGGGCGCGGGCCCTGAGCCAGGCGCCGACCGCCGTGCCGAGCGCGTTGCCCGCGCCCGCCGCCACGCCCACGATGCCGAGGGACACCACGGCGCTCTGCCCGGTCATCGGGTGCTCGCGCAGCAGGAACGCGAGGAAGAAGATCAGGAATCCGGACAGGCAGCGGACGGAGGCGTTGGCGCCCAGCGCGTGGGTGACGGCCGGACCGACCGTGCGCAGCCCGGAGCGCCTGCCCGCCCTGCGGTGCGGCCCGTGCAGGTGCCGCTCGTCGGCGGCGAGCAGCGCGGTGTCCTCTCCCTTGGCGGAGTCCACCTTCGGCGGCAGCCGGAAGGACAGGAACATCCCCGCGACGAAGAGGACGAAGGCGCCGTACAGCGGCCAGCGGGGGCCGATCTGCTGCAGCCCCGCGCCGATCGGCGCGGCGATCCCGGTCGCCAGCAGCCCGCCGAGCGTGACCCGCGAGTTGGCCTTCACCAGGGAGAAGGAGGGCGGCAGCAGCCGGGGCACGACCGCGCTTCTGACCACTCCGTACGCCTTGGACGAGACGAGCACGCCGAGCGCGGCCGGGTACAGCTGGATGCTGCCGGTGACGACCGCGCCGGACAGCACCAGGGCGAGCAGCGCCCGCGCGAGCATCGCACCGGCCATCGCGGCGCGGCGGCCGTGCGGGACGCGGTCCAGGAGCGGGCCGATCACCGGGGCGAGGAGGGTGAACGGCGCCATGGTGATGGCGAGGTAGAGCGCCACCCGGCCGCGGGCCTCGTCCGTCGGCACCGAGAAGAAGACGGTGGACGCGAGGGCGACCGTGATCATGACGTCGCCGGCGCCGTTCACCCCGTGCAGTTCGATCAGCTTGCCGAGCCCGGACTCCCCGGCGCCCTGCGCGTGGGTCGCCCGGCGGATCCCGCGTGCGGTGCCGGTCACCGGGAAGCGCAGGACCCGGCCGAACGCGCGGAGGCGGCCGGCCGGCCGGCCCGTCCCGACGCGTCGGCCGCTTCCCCCGACCCTCGGGGAACCACCGGTCCCGGTGGCGTCCTGGGGTGTCCTCGCGGTAGCCACGACGTCATAGTGCCCCGAGACCCCGGTGCGTAGTGCCCTGACGCCCCCGTGGACGGTCCCCCGGACGCGGCCGTCCGTCCGATCGGCCCCGGCGACGGCGTTCCCGGGCGGCTCCGCGCGGCGCGCCGCGGCCCGGAAACCGGCGCGCGGGGCTCCGGAACAACCGTCGGTGTAGGCCCAGCGCACGCGAACAGGTAGCGTGCGTATCTCAGCCATCCCGCAGAATGGATGGAGGCGCGCCCGAGCTCGATCCGGCGCGGACGTCGACGCGGTCCTCCGGTCCGCTCCGTCCGCCCTCGCGCTGGGAGTGGCGCACTCGTGAGACGGCGTAGGAGAGAAGCGATACCTGTGAGCGCAGCGACAACGCGAAGCCGCACCCCCGACCGTCTGTGCGCCGAGGCCGTCGACCTCGCCCGCGCCGCAGCCGAGGAGGTCGCCGCGCCCGGGGTGGTCGGGGAGCACCAGGGGATGGTCTCCGAGGGCGACCGCGTGGTCACGCACTTCTTCGAGTGCAGGGAACTCGGCTACCGCGGCTGGCGCTGGGCCGTCACCGTCGCCCGCGCCTCCCGCGCCAGGATCGTCACCGTCGACGAGGCGGCCCTGCTGCCCGGCCCCGACGCCGTGCTCGCGCCGGAGTGGGTGCCGTGGAGCGAGCGGCTGCGCCCCGGCGACATGGGCCCCGGCGACCTGCTGCCCACCGACGCCGACGACCTGCGTCTGGAGCCCGGTTTCACCGGCGCGGACGAGCCGCCGCCCAACTCCGCGGTCCCCGAGCAGCTCGCCGACCTCGCGGAGGCCGAGGACGCCGAGGTCACCGCGGGTTCCCCGGCCGAACCGGTCACCGCCCCCTCGCGCGGCTCCATCGCGGCCGTCGCGGAGGAACTCGGCATGCGCCGCGCCCGGGTGCTGTCCCGGTACGGCCTGCACACCGCCGCCGACCGCTGGGAGGAGGCGTTCGGCGCCAAGACCCCGATGGCCCAGGCGGCCCCCGCCTCCTGCGTCAGCTGCGGCTTCCTCGTCCCCATCGGCGGCTCGCTCGGCCAGGCCTTCGGCGTGTGCGCCAACGAGTTCTCCCCGGCGGACGGCCGCGTGGTCTCCCTGGGGTACGGCTGCGGCGGCCACTCCGAGGCCGCGGTCATGCCCAAGCCGCCGCAGCCCGCCCCGCCGGTGATCGACGAGACCCGCGTCGACCCGTTCCCGCTGCGTCCGGCGTCGGACTCGGGGTCGGTCCCGGCGACCGAGGACGAGGCGTCGGCGGAGCTGGGACACTCCTGACCCCCGGACCCGGGGCACCCCTGATCCCCGGAGCCGGGGCACTCCCGGCCCCCGGAGCCGGGGCACTTCCCGGAGCGCCCCGGGCCCCGGACCGCGCTCAGCGGTCGGCCGCGCCGACCGTCTCGCCGGCGGGGCCGTCCGCCCCGGGGACGCTCCCCTCGGGCCCGAGGGGGCGGCCCTCCCAGTGCAGCGCCCGCCAGCCCCGGTCGGGGGACCCGGAGAGGACGACGACGCCGGTGTTGCGCAACTGGTGCCCGGCCGCGTACGACACGCCGACGTTCTCCGCCCGGGCGGCCACCCACATGCGGATCGCGGCGCCGTGGCTGACCATCGCCACCGTTCCCGCCCCGGTCCCGGCGGCCTCCTCGACGACGGCGTCGAAGCGCCCGAGGGCCTCCACGCCGTTCTCCCCTCCCGGCATGCGCAGCCCGGTGTCCCCCGCCGACCAGGCCAGGGCGGTGGCGAGGTACGTCCGGGCGGCCTCGTCGTCGCCGCGCATCTCCAGATCGCCGGCGGCGACCTCCCGGATCCCGTCCCGGACCCGGACCTCCAGCCCCCGGGCGGCGGCCAGCGGCGCGGCGGTGAGCTGGGTGCGCACCAGCGTCGACGCGTAGAGGGCGTCGATCTCCTCCGCCGCCAGCGCCTCCGGCAGCGCGGCGGCCTGCCGCTCCCCCAAGGGGGTCAGTCCGGGGCCCGGCTCCGCGGTGTCCAGGAGGTGCTTGAGGTTGGAGGGGGTCTGCCCGTGGCGGATGAGCAGCAGACGCATGTAAGGGCCTACTTCCGGGGTCGCTGGTGACGTCCCCACCCACTGTGCCACCCGGCGGCGCCGCCCGGTGCCGGAGGCCGGTGCTAGAGGTTGTCCCCCCAGCCGCCCTGGATCATGGTCTGGAACGCCCACCTCCCGTCCCGCCTGATGAGGATGTCGGCGTACCGCAGCTGCTGGGAGTGGCCGCCCGCGGTCATGGTCGAGTCCGTGAACACCACGGCCATCGAGGGGGACAGGAACACCGGGGTCCGGGTGGACTCGAAGGTGATGTCCTCGCTCCCCTCTCCCATCACCTGGGTCATGGTCGCGACGAACCGCTCCCGGTCCCACTGCGCCGACCGGCCGTCGCCCGCGGAGTCGTCGCTGACCAGGTTGAGCGGGAACACCGCCAGGTCCGCCATCCGCTCGACGTCCCGCTTGCCGCTCGCCGCGTCGTACTCCGCGAACCAGGCGTCCAGGCTCGCGCGGTCCTCGGGGGTCGGGGTGTATCCGGTGTCGGGGAGGAAGGTCATGCGGGCTCCTTCGGGAGAGGACGGGGTGGGGCCGTCGACTGGACAAGTTTGAGTAGTCGGCCGAGCGAGGAATGTATACCTCTCCGGTCGTCTAGTAAAACTTGATTAGCAATCTCCGGATGTGTCCTGCGTCACGGAGCCGGGCGGGGGTCCTCTCCTCCGGGCGCCCGCCCGCCGTCCCGGCGGTTCCGGCGGGACGGGCGCCCGGGGAGCCCGGTCACCCGTCTCCGAGGATCTCCTCGGCCTTCGGTGCGGTGACGGCGCGGGCGGCCGGCAAGGCGTCGGGGGTCTGTTCGGGGCGGGGAACCAGTTCGTGTCCGTGGTCGGCCCGCGTGCTCATGGAGTCCTCCCGGGAGCGCATCGGCCAGGTCGGTCGTCCGGGGCGGTCGGGGAGTCCGGGGGCGGACATCGAAGCGTCTTTCTCCTGATCAGTGGATGTGGGCGGAGTGCGGCCGGGCGGTGTCCCGGTGCGGGCGTCGCCTGCCGACGTACGGCAGTCGCGGCAGAGGACTTCGGCCTCGGGGGCGCGGAAGGCGCGGTCGCAGCCGTCGCAGTTGCGCAGTGGGTGGCGGACGGGCGGGGGGTCGGCCGGGGCGCGGAACGGGGGCGGGGGCGGCAGGTGCGCCGTGAGGCGGTGGGCGAGGAGGGCGGCGGGGCGGCGCATGCCCTCGGGCGGGAGGTCGGCGGTCAGGGCGTGGCGCAGGGCGGTGGGGGTGACGTCGCGTTCGAGCCAGGCGGCGACGCCGGGGGCCAGGTGGGTCGTGTCGCAGACGGAGAGGAGCAGGTCCGGGTGGTGGCGGCGCAGGCCGGAGAGGAGGTCGGTGGCCTGCTGGAGGAGGGCGGGGGCGGGACGGGCGGGCTGGGGGACGGGCGGCAGGGGGCGCTTCTTGCGCGGGGTGCGGGGCTTTTCGCTCCGGGCGGGGGCCTGGGCCGGGGGAAGGGCCGGGACGGTCTCGGGCACGGGCACCGGTTCGTGGCGGCGGGTGGCCTCGCGGGTCCTCGGCTGGTTGCAGGAGACCGTGCGGGTGACGATGCGGCCGGCGGGGGTGCGGACGCGTTCGCGGCGCAGGTAGCCGTGGGTCTCCAGCTCGCGCAGGGCGGCGGCGATGCGGGTCGGGCCCTCCGGGAAGCGGGCGGCGAGCGACTTGATGTCGGCCGGGGCGCCGGTGGGGAGGGACTGGAGGTGGCAGGCCAGTCCGATCGCCAGGAGGGAGAGCTCCCGGTGCTGGGTGAGGTGGTTGCCGATCACCGTGAAGCGGGTGGTGTGGCGGGTGTTCTCGTGCGTGACGCCCGAGGGGTGGGCGGAGGAGGGGCGCACAGGAGAGCGCCGGTTCGCCCGGGCGGGGGGCCGGTTGCCGTCAAGGGCTGACCGGGAGCGCGCAGGCGCGCTAGGGTTTTGCGTATCCATCGGGAAGGTGCTTCTTCCTTGGTGGTCAGGCCCTCGCAGTGGGATGCCAGTCCCGGCGGGGGCCGAAGTCTTTTCCGGGTGGTGTCCGCTGAGCGTAGAGCCGTGGGGTACCCGAAAAGCCAGCCGAGCCGGTGATGTTCACCCGCCCGAGTGAGCGCAGGTCCCGGGCGGGAAAGGGTGGGTTCGGCGAGGGTCTTTTCCCTCTCACGTTTCTTCGGGAAAGGCGCCGACGGCACCGGAACGTGGGGAATCGGGTTCCGGTGACGTAAGGCGTGGGCATCGGCGATTTCCCGGCTCGCGTCACCCGGTGCGTGTGTCCGGCCACCGTGCGGGTGTTGTCCGGTGCTGTCCGGACGGTCGGGGCGGTTGGTACGGGTAGGGCGTCGCGGTACGGCGCGGCACGACGGAGGGGCGCGACATGTCGGTGGACGGCGATGCGGTACGGCTCAGGGGCGAGGCGGACGAGCCGGGCTGGGAGGTGGACCCGGACGACGAGTGGGGCGTCGCGGTCATCACGACCGTCGGGCGGCAGTTGAAGCTGCGCCGCGAGGCGGTGGGGATGCGGGTGGTCGATTTCGCCAGGGCGGTCGGCTACGGCGAGGACCTCGTCTACAAGGTCGAGGGCGGCAAGCGGATTCCCCGTCAGGAGTACCTGGACAAGGCGGACGAGGTGCTGGGGGCGGGCGGACTCGTCGCGGCGGCCTGGGAGGACGTGAAGAAGGTCCGGTACCCGAAAACAGTGCGGGACATTGCGAAGTTGGAGGAGCGGGCGGTCGAGATCGGGTTGTACGTGTGCAACAGCGTCAGCGGGTTGTTGCAGACGCCTGAACACGCGCGAGCGCTGTTCCAGGCCGCGCAGCCGCCGTACCCTCCGGACGAAGTGGAGCGGATGGTGGCCGCTCGCATGGCCCGACGGTCGGTGTTCGAACGTGACCCGGCTCCCTCCATCAGTTTCGTCCTGGAAGAAGCGACCTTGCAGAGGGAGGTCGGAGGCACAATGGTGTGGCGACAGCAACTCGAACGTCTGCTTGAAGTAGGGCGGTTGCACAACGTCATGCTTCAGGTGATGCCGACGAAGACCGAAGCTCACCCGGGGGTGGACGGCAGGATCGAGGTGCTGAAGTTCGCGGACGGCACGGCGGTGGGGCGCTCTGACGGCGCGTTCAACGGTCGGCCCACCTCCGAACCGAAGCAACTGCGCATTCTCGAGTTGCGGTATGGCGCCATCCGGGCGCAGGCACTTTCGCCCCGGGAGTCGCTGGCCTTCATCGAGCAACTACTGCTGGGAGAAAAATGATCCGCAAGGTCTCCGCCGGTGGCGCCTCCGAGCTGGCATGGTTCAAGAGCAGCTACAGCGACGGCACCGACGGCAACTCCTGCGTCGAACTCGCCCTCACCCCCGGCACGGTCCACGTCCGCGACTCCAAGGACGTCACGGGTCCCCGCCTCGCCTTCGCCCCGGACGCGTGGGCGCGCTTCGTGCCGTACGCGTCCGGGGGCTGAGCGGGGCGTGCGGCCCGCCTGCCTCAGGGGAGGGGGCGGACCGGCCGGCCGCCGGCCGCGGGCGGGGTCAGCAGAGGGGGACGCCCGGGAGTTGGTGGGCGGGGTGGTCGATGTAGATGTTGCTGATGAAGCCGTTCTGGTCGCGCAGCTTGCTCCACCAGTTGTTGGTGTAGCCCTCGGCGTTCACCGTGTCGCCCTGCTTCTGGCACAGGACCCGGACGTGGGTGGGGCCGCCGAGCGTGGTCACCACCGGGGAACTGAGGCGGGCGTCGCTGCGCACCCGTACGCCGCTGCCCCAGGTCGTGAACGGCACGCCCGCGCCGCCGCAGGCGTTGTCGCTGGTCAGGTAGTACTGGTGGTAGCTGCCGGGGTAGGCCAGCGCGCTGCCGTTGATGCGGATGTTCTGGCCGACGCCGTTGAGGAGCTGCTCGTAGTGGATGTGCGGGCCGGTGGAGCCCCCGGTGCTGCCGGTGGTGCCGATCTGCTGTCCCTGCGCGACCCGGGCGCCGTGGGCGACGGAGTACGCGGACAGGTGGAAGTAGTAGGTCGTCCAGCCGCCGCCGTGGTCGATGGAGACGTAGTTTCCGGCGCCCCCCGCCTGGTAGTGGCGGTAGGCGGTGCCCGCGGCGGAGGCGAGGACGGGGGTGCCGTCGGTGGCGCCGCCGTCCGCCCGGACGAAGTCCAGTGCGCGGCGGACCTCGGCCGAGTGGTGGCTGTAGGTCCACTTCTGGCCGCAGGGGAAGGGCGCCTTGAAGTTCGGCGTCGCGGTGGTGGCGGCGCCGGCTGACGGGACGGGACCGATCAGCAGTGCGGCCAGCGCCAGCAGCGCGGTGGCGGCCGGGATCCAGAGGCGTCTGAGGGGCATGGGGAATCGTCCCTTCCGTGGGAACGCAGCGGCGAGCCGCGATCCGGCCGGACCGCGGGGCACGGTCCAACGTAGGAAAATGACGAGTACATAACAAGAATGCCCGGGCCGTGAGGACGCCCCCGCTCACCCGCCCAGGACCTCCAGCGACACCCACAGCGCGACGGTCGACGCCAGCAGCGCCGCCGGGACGGTGAGCAGGCCGAGGAGGGTGAACTCCCCCAGCCGGACCTCGTGGTCGTGGTGGTGGACGACGCGCCGCCACAGCAGGGTGGCCAGGGAGCCGGCGTAGGTGAGGTTCGGGCCGATGTTGACGCCCAGCAGGACGGCCAGGACCGCGCCGGGGCCGGAGGGCGCCGCCAGGGGGACGAGGGCGAGGACGGCCGGCAGGTTGTTGATCAGGTTCGCGAGCAGCGCGGCGAGCGCGGCGGTGCCCAGCAGGGCGGGGAGGGCGGTGCCGTCGGGCAGGACGGCCCCGAGGGCGCCTTCCAGGCCGTGGTCCAGCACGGCCCGCACCACCACGCCGAGGGCGAGGACGAAGGCGAGGAACGGCAGGTCGGCGGCGCGCACCAGCGCGGCGGGGGTGGTGTGCCGGCGCGCCAGGGCGCGGACGGCCAGTACGGCCGCGCCGGCCGTCGCGGCCCACGCCGGGTCGATGCCGAGCGCGGACGCCACGGCGAACCCGGCCAGCGTGGCGCCCACGGTCACCAGCGCGAACAGCGGCAGCTCCACCGGCTCCTCCGCCTCGGCCCCGGTGACGGGCGCGTCGAGGTCGGCGGCGAAGAAGCGGCGGAAGACGGCGTACTCGACGGCGACGGCCGCCAGCCACGGCAGGAGCATCAGCAGCGCGAAGCGGGTGAAGGTCAGCCCGGTGGCGGTGAACGCGAGCAGGTTGGTCAGGTTCGACACCGGCAGCAGCAGGGACGCCGTGTTCGACAGGTGTGCGCCGGCGTAGACGTGGGGGCGGGGCCGGGTGCCCATGCGGGTGGCGGTGGCGAACACCACCGGCGTCAGCAGGACCACGGTGGCGTCCAGGCTGAGCACGGCGGTGATCGCCGAGGCGAGGGCGAAGACCGCGCCCAGCAGCCGGCGCGGCCGGCGGCGGGCCCAGCGCGCCATCCAGGTCCCGCAGGCGTGGAAGAGGCCCTCGTCGGCGCAGAGCCGGGCGAGCACCAGCACGGCGGCGAGGAACCAGACCACCGGCCCGAGCCGGGCGGCCTCCTCCCGCGCCGTGTCCGGGGAGATCGCGCCGGCCGCGATCACGACACCGGCCGCGGGCACCGCGAAGGCCGCCTCCGGCCACCGGAAGGGACGGACGACGGCACACACCAGCACCACGACCAGCGCGGTGACGGACAGGGACTCCTGCAGCACGGGAACGATCATCCACGCGGGCCGGCCGTACCCGCCCACCGCCCCGGCCGGTCGCACGCGTTCCGTCCCGGCCCCGGCACGGGGCCGCCCTCCTCGCCGGGGCGCCGCGGAACGGTGCCTCCGGCCTCGCGCCGGCGAGGGCCGTCGAGGAGAGCCGAGGGAAGCCGAGGCGAGCGAGTGCGTGCGTGCGGTCCGACGCCGACGGGCATCCCGGTGTGCCGGGATGCCCGAGGGGTTCGGGGGCCCGGGGAGTCTCCGGGCCCCCGTGGGGGTCAGCGGTGGGAGCGCAGGAACTGGATCGGGTCGATCGCCGAGCCGTAGTTCGGGGTGGTGCGGATCTCGAAGTGCAGGTGGGGGCCGCTGGAGTTGCCGGTGTTGCCGGACAGGGCGATCTGCTGGCCGGTCTTGACGACCTGGCCGGCCTTCACGCCGACCTGCGACAGGTGGGCGTACTGGGAGTAGACGCCGTTGCCGTGCTTGATCACGACGGCGTTGCCGTAGGCGGGGCCGTCGCCGGCGCCGTTGCCGCCGGCCTTGACGACGGTGCCGCCGTGGGTGGCGTGGACCGGGGTGCCGGTGGGCACGGCGTAGTCCTGGCCGCTGTGCTTGGCGGCCCACATGCCGCCGTTCTGGGCGAAGCTCGCGGTGAGCTTGTAGTTCTTCACCGGGTCGACCCAGGACGCCTGCTGCGCGGCCGCGGCCTGGACGGCGGTGGTGGGGCCGGACGCGGCCGGGGCGTCGGCGGCCGCGACCCCGGCCCCCAGCACGACCGAGGCGCCCAGGCCGGCGGCCAGCACGGCCGCGCGGGTGCGGATCGGGGACGTACGGGAGGAACGGGACGTGACGCGCTGGGACATCGAAACCTCAGGGGGGAGAGGGACAGAGGAAAACCACCGGCGGAACGGGTCCGTGCCGCGGTGGCCGTTCCTTGGTAGCCCGGTCCGCGCAAAAGCCGCAAAGGTGTGACCTACGACGAAACGTCGTAGGCGGGGCGTGAGATGCACGTCTCTTGACGGAGGGCGCCAATCGGGCGGAAGTCGCCATTTCGGGCTGATCGATTAGTCATTCGTCGTAAATGTCCGTTTTGGTTTCGAGTGTTTTTCCACTATTCCGGCTAGTACCGGGCGGGCGGCCTGTGCGGCTTGTCACGGAGAGGCCCGGTTCGGGCGTTTCGTGAATGTGGCGCGCGTCTCCGTCCGCCGTTTCGTGAATGTGGCGCGCGTCTCCGTCCGCCGCCCCGGCCGGGGGCGGAGGCGTCCCGTCCCGTACGCGGTCCGGGGTCGGGGCCGTCCTGCTCGCCGGGGCGCCGCGGAGGGGTACCTTCGGTCTCACGCCGACAGGGCTGATGAGGGCCGATGAGGAGAGTCAACGTGAGCAAGTACGTGCGGCCCGCCGCCGAGGGGGCCGACCCGTTCGGTACGGCGCGTCTGCGGCGCGGTGTCCTGGACGCGTGGGCCACCAGCCCCGCCCGGTTCCGGGAGGACGCCAACGCCGAGGAGGACCTCGTCCTCGGCGGTTACCGGGACCGCCTCGTCGTCGAACTCGCCCAGAACGCCGCCGACGCCGCCGCCCGCGCGGGGGTGCCGGGGCGCTTCAGGCTCACCCTGCGCGACGGCGTCCTGGTCGCCGCGAACACCGGTGCGCCGCTGGACGCGGCCGGGGTCGAGTCGCTGTCCACCCTGCGGGCCTCCGCCAAGCGGGACGCCCCGGAGCGGTCCGTGGGCCGGTTCGGCGTCGGCTTCGCCGCCGTCCTCGCCGTCACCGACGAGCCCGCCGTCGTCGGCCGGCACGGCGGCGTGCGCTGGTCGCTGGCCGAGGCCCGCGAACTCGCGGGCGACACCGCCCGGCACAGCCCCGGCCTCGGGGACGAGATCCGCCGCCGCGACGGGCACGTCCCGCTGCTGCGCCTGCCCTTCGCCGCCGAGGGCACCGCACCCGTCCCGTACGACACGGTCGTCATCCTGCCCCTGCGCGACACGGCCGCCGCCGACCTCGCCGAGCGGCTGCTGCGCGCCGTCGACGACGCCCTGCTGCTCGCCCTGCCCGGCCTCCAGGAGGTCGTCGTCGAGATCGGCGACGAGGCGCCCCGCACCCTGAGCCGCCGGACCGAGGGCACCCTCACCGTCGTCGAGGACTCCGCCGGGGGCACCACCCGCTGGCGCACCGCCGCCGCGCACGGACCGCTCACCCCCGACCTGCTCGCCGACCGCCCGGTGGAGGAGCGGCTGCGGCCCCACTGGTCGGTCACCTGGGCCGTCCCCGTCGACACCGACGGCACCCCCGCCCGGCCCCGCACCAGCCCCGTCCTGCACGCCCCCACCCCGAGCGACGAGCCCCTGGGCGTCCCCGCCCTGCTCATCGCCTCCTTCCCGCTGGACTCCACCCGCCGGCACACCGCCCCCGGCCCGCTCACCGACTTCCTGGTGCAGCGCGCGGCGGACGCCTACGCCGGCCTCCTCGCCGAGTGGCGTCCGGTGACCGCCGGGATCATCGACCTCGTGCCCGGCCCGCTCGGCAAGGGCGAGCTGGACGGCGCGCTGCGGCGGGCGGTGCTCGACCGGCTGCCGCGCACCTCCTTCCTGCCGCCCGCCGTCACGTCGCGCGCACCGGACGACGACCACCCGGACGCCGGCCTGCCCGAGTCCCTGCGGCCCCGGGACGCCGAGGTCGTCGAGGGCGCGGGCGCGGACACCGTGCGGGTGCTCGCCGAGGTGCTGCCGACCCTGCTGCCCGCCGGGCTGGAACGCCGCGCCGAGCTGCGCACCCTCGGCGTCGCCCGCCTCCCGCTCGCCGACGCGATCGACCGGCTCGCGGGACTGGAGAAGGCGCCCGACTGGTGGCGGCGGCTGTACGAGAGCCTCGCGGGCGTCGACCCGGACCGGCTGTCCGGGCTGCCGGTGCCGCTGGCCGACGGCCGCACCACGATCGGACCCCGCCAGGTGCTGCTGCCGGGTGCGGAGGCCGCCCGGACCGACCCCGGGGTGCTGGCCCGGCTCGGCCTCAAGGTCGCCCACCCGGACGCCGCCCACCCCCTCCTGGAGAAGCTCGGCGCCCTCCCGGCGACCCCGCGCGCGGTGCTCACCACCCCGCAGGTGCGGGCCGCCGTCGCGGCGTCCCTCGACGACGAGGGCGGGGTGAACTGGGAGGAGGACGCCCCCGACGCCGAGGAGCTCGCCGACCTCGTGCTCGCCCTGGTGCGCGACGCCGGCCTCGAACCCGGTGACGAGCCCTGGCTGGGCGCCCTCGCCCTGCCCGACGAGGACGGCGAACTGTCCCCGGCCTGCGAACTCGTCTTCCCCGGCGGCCCGTTCGCCCGCGTGATGCGGGAGGGGGAACTCGCCGCCGTGGACGTCGAACTGGCCGACCGGTGGGGCGAGCAGCCGCTGGCCGCCTGCGGGGTGCTGGTGGACTTCGCCCTGGTCCGCGCCACCGACGTGGTCCTCGACCCGGACGAACTCGAACCCCGCGAGGGGGACTTCCCCGAGCCCGACGACGCGGGCCTGCTGGACGCCGTGGACGTGTGGTGCGAGGACGTCCTCGACCGCTTCCCCGACAGCCCGGTGCCGCCGGTCGCCACCGAGATCGTCGCCGTGCGCGACCTGGACCTCGTGGACGACGACCGGTGGCCCGAGGCCCTCGCCCTGCTCGCCCGGCCGCCGCTGCGGGACGCCCTGACCCAGCCGGTGCGGATCCTGCTGCACGACGGCACCCACGAGGTGGTCCGCCCCTACACCGCCTGGTGGCTGCGCGGCCACCCCGTGCTCGGCGGCCGCCGCCCGGCCGGACTGCGCGCCGCAGGCGGCGACCCGCTGCTGCGCGGCCTGTACGACGAGGCCGACGCGACCGGCTTCGACGACGCGCAGGTGCTGCACGCGCTCGGCGTACGGACGTCGGTGTCCGCCCTGCTCGACGAACCGGGGGGTGCCGCCGAACTCCTCGACCGGCTCGCCGACCCCGACCGCGAGGTCACGGCGGCCCAGCTGCACGCGCTGTACGGGGCGCTGGCCGAACTGGACCCGGAGCGGGTGACCCTGCCGGACGAGGTGCGCGCGGTGGTCGACGGCCGGGTGGAGGTGGTGGACGCCGCCGACGCGGTGGTCGTCGACTCGCCGGACCTGCTGCCGTTCACCGGGAACACGCCGCTGCTGCCCGTGAGGCCCTCGCGCGCCGCCGACCTGGCGGAGCTGTTCCAGGTGCGCAGGCTGAGCGAGTCCGTCACCGGGCGGGTCGACTCCGAGGGCACGGAGCACGACGTGCCCGGGCCGGTGCGGGTGCTGCTCGGTCCGCGCACCCCGTCCTCGTACGTCGAGCACGGGGAACTCGTCGTGGACGGCGTGGGGATCGACTGGCGGCTGACCGACGACGGCGTGCTGCACGCCGCCACCCTGGAGGGCGTCGCCGCCGGACTCGCCTGGGCGGCCGGCCAGTGGCCGCGCCGCTTCGAGGTCGCGGCGCTGCTGGAGGACCCGTCGCGGACGGAGGAACTGGCGCGGGACCGCTGGTTCGACTGATCCGGCCGGGGTCTCTCCGCGGGCGTGAGCAGTCGGTGGGCGGATGTCCACCGGCTGCTCACGTGAGCGCCTCGAGGACAGCGGAGGCCGGAGTGCTCACGGTTTTGGACCGAGGGGGCCTCCGCGCCGGGCGGGCGGGCGCCGGGCGGACCCGCAGGTGCCGGGACGGGCCCGGACGCGCGGGTCTCGTCGGGTCCGGATCCGCGGGAGCCCCGCCGGAGACGGGTCCGCGGGAGTCCCGCCGGAGACGGGTCCGCGGGAGTCCCGTCGGGCCCGTGTCCGCCCGCCCGGGGGCCCGTCAGGCCGGTACGCGGCGGTCCACCCACCTCCACAGGAACTCCAGGACGGCCGCCGCCACCACCGCGACGCCGACCGCGACCCACGGCATCGTCATGCCGACCAGCCGCAGCGCGAAGAACTCCTGGAGCCACGGCACCACCAGCACCACCAGGAACGCCGTCCCTATCGCCGCCACCAGGCCGACGCGCCACCAGGTGTAGGGCCGGGCGATGATGGCCAGCACCCACATCGAGATCAGGAACAGCGTCAGCGTCGCCGCGCTCGTCTCCGCCTCCAGCGCGCCCTCGCCGCCGTAGTGGTGCCGGGCGAGGAGGTACGTGGCGAAGGTCGCCAGCGCGGCCAGCACCCCGCCCGGGATCGCGTACCGCATCACCCGGCGCACGAAGTGCGGCCGCGCCCGCTCCGTGTTGGGGGCGAGGGCCAGGAAGAACGCCGGGACGCCGATGGTGAGCGTGGACAGCAGGGTCAGGTGGCGCGGCAGGAACGGGTACTCCACCTGCGAGCACACCACCAGCACCGCCAGCAGCACCGAGTAGACGGTCTTCACCAGGAACAGCGTCGCGACCCGGGTGATGTTGCCGATCACCCGCCGCCCCTCCGCCACCACCGACGGCAGCGTGGCGAAGCTGTTGTTCAGCAGCACGATCTGGGCCACCGCCCGGGTGGCCTCCGAGCCGGAGCCCATCGCGACCCCGATGTCGGCGTCCTTCAGCGCCAGCACGTCGTTCACGCCGTCCCCGGTCATCGCGACCGTGTGGCCGCGCGACTGGAGCGCGCCCACCATGGTCCGCTTCTGCTGCGGGGTGACCCGCCCGAACACCGTTCCCCCGTCCAGCGCCCCGGCCATGCCGTCCGGGTCGGCGGGCAGCCGGCGCGCGTCCACCGTCGTCCCCTCGAGCCCGAGCTTGGCGGCGACCGCCCCGACCGACACCGCGTTGTCGCCGGAGATGACCTTGGCGCGGACGTCCTGCTCGGCGAAGTAGCGCAGGGTGTCGGCCGCGTCCGGACGCAGCCGCTGCTCCAGCACCACCAGCGCGACCGGCCGGACGCCCCGGGCGGCCTCGGGGTCGTCGACGTCCACGCCGGCGCGGGCGCGGGCGAGCAGCAGGACGCGCAGCCCCTGCTCGTTCATCCGCACGGTCTCCGCCAGCGCCGGGTCGTCCGGTTCCAGCAGCACGTCGGGCGCCCCCAGCAACCAGGTCACGGCCTCCTCGCCCGTGCCCTCGTCGAACGTCGCCCCGCTGTACTTGCGGGCGGACGAGAAGGGCAGGGTGTCGGTGAGGCGCCACCGGGTGGTGTCCGGGTACGCGTCGACGATCGCCTTCAGGGAGGCGTTCGGGCGGGGGTCCGCCGAGCCGAGTTCGCCCAGCACCTTGCGGACGTACGCCTCGTCGCCGTCGCCGAGCACCCGCAGCTCGGTGACGTCCATGCCGCCCTCGGTGAGGGTGCCGGTCTTGTCCAGGCAGACCGTGTCGACGCGGGCCAGCCCCTCGATGGCGGGCAGCTCCTGCACCAGGCACTGCTTGCGGCCCAGCCGGATCACGCCGATCGCGAAGGCGACCGAGGTGAGCAGCACCAGCCCCTCGGGGACCATCGGCACGATGCCGCCGACGGTGCGGGCGACGGAGTCCTTCAGCTCGCCGTCCTCGACGACCAGCTGGCTGACGACCAGCCCGATCGCGGTCGGGACCATCATCCACGTCACGTACTTGAGGATCGTGGAGATGCCGGAGCGCAGTTCGGAGTGGACCAGCGTGAACCGGGACGCCTCCTCGGCGAGCTGGGCGGCGTACGCCTCGCGCCCCACCTTGGTCGCCTGGAACGAGCCGCCGCCCGCGACCACGAAGCTGCCGGACATGACCGGGTCCCCCGGCCGCTTCACCACGGGGTCGGCCTCGCCGGTGAGCAGCGACTCGTCGATCTCCAGCCCGTCCGTGACGACGCACACCCCGTCGACGACGACCTTGTCGCCCGGCCCGATCTCGATCAGGTCGTCCAGCACGATCTCGGAGGTGCCGACCTCGGCGGCCACCCCGTCCCGCCGCACCGTGGGCCGCACCTCGCCGATCAGCGCGAGGGAGTCGAGGGTCTTCTTCGCCCGCCACTCCTGGACGATGCCGATGCCGGTGTTGGCGAGGATCACGAAGCCGAACAGGCTGTCCTGGATGGGCGCGACGACCAGCATGATCACCCAGAGCACGCCGATGATCGCGTTGAACCGGGTGAGGACGTTCGCACGGACGATCTCGGCCAGGGACCGGCTGCTGCGCACCGGCACGTCGTTGACCTGCCCGCGGGCCACCCGTTCGGCCACCTGGGCCGAGGTCAGTCCGGTCACCGGCGAGGTGGGCGTGGCGGGGCGCGCGACATCGACCTGGGCGCCCGCGTCGAGATGCGTCATGCCTCCGACGGTACGTGCGGTTCCCCCGGTTCACCCGTGTGCGCGCGGAAGATCCGACCGGGGGAGGACGGTCGTGGTACCCCGGTCGTACGGCGGTCGCGGCCCGCCGGCGGGGCGCCGCCGGGCGGTCCGCCCGCGGCGGCGCGCGTCAGTCGGCGGTGGGTGCGGGGGAGTGGCCGGCCGGCCGCCCGTCCCGTTCGGCCCGCGCGCGCTTGAGCGCGGCGTCCCGCCTGCGGACGTACCAGATGCCGATGAGCCCGAGCCCGCCGCCGGCCAGGCACGTCCACAGCCACCAGGTGTGGCCGTGCTCCTCGAACCAGCCGTAGAACGGCAGCTGCGCCAGGAAGAGGACGAACCAGACGATCGTGCCGCCGGTGATGGTGGCGACCACGGGGCCCTCCAGGGGCTCCGGCGCCTCGTGCTGGGGGGATCCCGAGAAAAGTCCGGCCATGCGGACAGCTTACGAGGGGCGGCGCACGTGAGATGCGCCGCATCGGGCACACCGGTCCACCATGGAGATAGCGCAACCGTCGTCATATGTTCATACTGAAACAGTTTGCTTCTGACCGCTTTCCTTCGTAGAAAACACCAAAGGGCTTCGCGGAAAGCCCACCGGTGATGAGGTCCCGCATGTCCACCTCGGCCCCCGCCAAGGCCCCCCTTCCCGCTCAGCCGGGGTCCGGGCCCGCGCCCAGCGCCCTCGACCGCTACTTCAAGATCTCCGAGCGCGGCAGCACGCTGGCCCGCGAGGTCCGCGGCGGTTTCGCCACCTTCTTCGCGATGGCCTACATCATCGTGTTGAACCCGATCATCCTGGGCAGTGCGAAGGACCTGTACGGCAACCAGCTCGACAACGGCCAGCTCGTCACCGCGACCGCCCTGACGGCGGCGTTCACCACGCTGCTCATGGGCGTCATCGGCAACGTCCCGATCGCCCTGGCCGCGGGCCTGGGCGTGAACTCGGTCGTCGCCCTCCAGCTCGCGCCGCGCATGTCCTGGCCGGACGCCATGGGCATGGTGGTGCTGGCCGGCTTCGTGGTCATGCTCCTGGTCGCCACCGGCCTGCGCGAACGCGTGATGAACGCCGTCCCGTACGGCCTGCGCAAGGCCATCGCCATCGGCATCGGCCTGTTCATCATGCTGATCGGCCTGGTCGACTCCGGCTTCGTCTCCCGCATCCCGGACGCCGCCCAGACCACCGTCCCGCTCCAGCTCGGCGGCACCGGTCACCTCACCGGCTGGCCGGTGCTCGTCTTCGTCCTCGGCGCGCTGCTCACGCTGGCGCTGATCACGCGCAGGGTGCCCGGCGCGATCCTGCTCTCGATCGTCGCGATGACGGTCGTCGCGATGGTCGTCAACGCCGTGGCCGACGTCCCCTCCTGGGGCCTGACGAACCCCACCTGGCCCGGCAACCCGTTCTCCACCCCCGACTTCGGCCTGATCGGCGAGGTGAGCCTGTTCGGCGGCTTCTCCGAGGTCGGCGTGCTGACCGGCGTCCTGTTCGTCTTCACCGTGCTGCTGTCGTGCTTCTTCGACGCGATGGGCACGATCATGGGCGTCTCGGACGAGGCGAAGCTGACCGACGGCGAGGGCCAGATGCCCGGCGTCAACAAGGTCCTGTTCATCGACGGCGTCGCGGTCGCCGCGGGCGGCGCCAGCTCCGCCTCCGCCACCACCGCCTTCGTGGAGTCCACGGCGGGCGTCGGCGAGGGCGCGCGCACCGGCTTCGCCAACGTCGTCACCGGCGCGCTGTTCGCGGTGGCGCTGTTCCTCACGCCCGTCGCCACGATGGTCCCGTCCCAGGCGGCCACCCCGGCGCTGCTCGCGGTGGGCTTCCTGATCCTGGCGGGCTCGATCAGGGAGATCGACTGGGCGGACCACACGATCGCCATCCCGGCCTTCGTGACGATGGTGATGATGCCGTTCACCTACTCGATCACCAACGGCATCGGCATGGGCTTCGTCACCTTCGTGGTGCTGCGCCTGGCGGCCGGGCGCGGCCGGGAGGTCCCGGTGGCGATGTACGCGGTGTCGGCGGTCTTCGCCTTCTACTACCTGATGCCGGCGCTGGGCCTGACCTGAGCCGCCCCGGGCCGCCCTGAGCCGTCCCGGGCCGCCCGGTGCCGGGTCAGGGGACGCCGTAGAACTTCTCCGTCTCCTCGACGGCGGCCTGGAACCGCTGGTCGAAGTCATCGCGCATGAGCGTCCGGACGACGTAGTCCTGGACGCTCATGCCGCGTTTGGCGGCATGGTGGCGGAGCCGCTCCAGCAGCTCGTGGTCCATGCGCAGGCTGAGCACCTCGGTCCCCATGGGCATGAGCCTTGCCGCATTCTTCGGTGCGATGTGTGGCATTCCGCGGATTGATCACCCGTACGAGTGACCCCGGAGGAGGGATGGCGGGGTGCTGTCAGGGAAGTGGCAGGAGTCACGGGCGCGGAGGGCCGTTCCGGGTACTCCTTAGCGAGAGTAATGAGTTACGCTAACGACCATGCCGGACTTCAGCCAGGGCGACGACGCGGTCGCCGTGAACGCCCTCCGATCCGCCGTGATGCGGCTGTCCCGTCGGCTCAAGCACCAGCGCGTCGACGAGTCGCTCAGCCCCACCGAGATGTCGGTGCTCGGCACCCTCGCCCGCTGCGGCCGGGCCACCCCGGGCGAGCTCGCCCGCAAGGAGCACGTCCAGCCCCCCTCGATGACCCGCATCGTGGCCCTGCTGGAGGCCAAGGGTCTGGTCAGGCTGGAGCCGCATCCCGACGACCGGCGCCAGAAGGTCGTGACGCAGACCGAGCAGGCCGAGGCCATGCTCGAGGAGAGCCGCCGCAAGCGGAACGCGTTCCTGGCGTCGCTGGCCGAAGGACTCGACGAGGACGAGTGGGCGAAACTCCGCGCCGCCGCCCCCGTGCTGGAGAAGCTCGCACACGTCTAGGAAAGCCGTAGCAGCCACTAGGAGGCGAAACCCTTTGAGTACGGGATCCGGAGCACCTTCCGCCCCCGCACCTAATCCCCACGACACCCCGGCCGACCCCGGCACCGACCGCCGCACCTCCTCGATGTTCTCGTCCCTGAGGGTCAGGAACTACCGCCTGTTCTTCCTCGGCCAGGTGGTCTCCAACATCGGCACCTGGATGCAGCGCATCGCCCAGGACTGGCTGGTGCTCAGCCTCACCGGCTCCGCCGCCGCCGTCGGCATCACCACCGCCCTGCAGTTCCTGCCGATGCTCCTGTTCGGCCTGTACGGCGGCGTCCTCGTCGACCGGCTGCGCAAGCGCCCCACGCTGCTCGTCACCCAGACCGCGATGGCCCTCACCTCCCTGGTGCTCGCCGTCCTCACGCTGACCGACCAGGTCGTGGTCTGGCACATCTACGTCGCCGCCTTCGCCCTCGGCCTCGCGACCGTCGTCGACAACCCGGCCCGCCAGTCCTTCGTCTCCGAGCTGGTCGGCCCCCGCCACCTGCAGAACGCGGTCAGCCTGAACTCCGCGAACTTCCAGTCCGCCCGCCTGGTCGGCCCCGCCGTCGCGGGCCTGCTGATCACCGGCGTCGGCACGGGCTGGGCGTTCCTGCTCAACGGCCTGTCCTTCATCGCGCCGCTCACCGGCCTGCTGCTGATGCGGGCCCGGGAACTGCACACCGTCGAGCGCGCCCCGCGCGGCAAGGGGCAGCTGCGGGAGGGCCTGCGCTACGTCGCCGGGCGCCCCGACCTGCTCTGGCCGATCGTCCTGATCGGCTTCATCGGCACCTTCGCCTTCAACTTCCCGGTCTACCTCTCGGCCTTCGCGGACGACGTCTTCCATGGGGGCGCGGGCGCCTACAGCATGTTCAACACCCTGATGGCGGTCGGCTCCCTGATCGGCGCGCTGCTCGCCGCCCGGCGCGGCACGGCGCGGCTGCGGCTGCTCGTCCTGGCCGCACTGGCCTTCGGCGCGCTGGAGGTCGTGGCCGCCGGGGCGCCGTCCCTGTGGATGTTCGCCCTGCTCATGGTGCCCGTCGGTCTGTTCGCCATGACGGTCAACGTCACCACCAACACCAGCATCCAGATGTCCACCGACCCGACCGTGCGGGGCCGCGTGATGGCCCTGTACATGATGGTCTTCCTCGGCGGCGCGCCCGTCGGCGCCCCCATCGTCGGCTGGGTCACCGACACCTACGGCGCCCGGATCGGCCTCGCGGCGGGCGGCGCGGTCGCGATGGCCGCCGCGGCCGTGATCGGCCTGATCCTGGCCAGGGTCGGCAGGCTCCGCCTCTCGGTCGGCTGGCACAAGGGCCACCCGCGGGTGCGGTTCGTGCCCCGGGAACGGCAGGAGACGCTGGCCCCGGCGGTGTGACGGGCGCCGGGCGGTCCGGCGGTCCGGCCGCGGGGGGGGCACCCGCCGGCCCTGTGTCCGGGGCCGGCGGGTGCCCCCCGCGCGGCGTTCCTCCCCGGCCGCCGCTCGCCGCGCGGCCGCTCGCCGCGCGCGGCCGCGCGGCACGGCGGACGGTGCCCACGGTGACCGGGGCACGCGGGAGCGTCCGTGCGTTCCCCGGTCAGACTGGACGCATGAGACTCTTCGCCGCCGTGCTGCCCCCCGAGGACGTCGTCCGCGAGCTCGCCGCCGAGGTGGCCCGGCTGAAGGAGCTGCCCGGCGCGGACGGCCTGCGCTGGACCGGCCGCCCCGGCTGGCACCTCACGCTCGCCTTCTACGGCGAGGTCGACGACGCGCTCGTGCCCGACCTGACCGCCCGCCTGGAACGGGTCGCGGCCCGTACCGAGCCGTTCGGGCTGGCGCTCGGCGGAGGCGGCCAGTTCGGGCACGGCAGGGCCCTGTGGACCGGCGCGGACGGCGACCTGCGCGCCCTGCGCCTGCTGGCCGAGCGCGCCGAGGCGGCGGCGCGCAGGGCGGGCGTGCCGATGGGGGAGCACCGCCGCTACAAGGCCCACCTGACGCTGGCCCGCAGCCGGGACGGCGTCGACACACGGCCCTACCTGGACGTCCTGCACGGGTTCCGCGGCCGCACCTGGACCGTGGGCGAGCTGGCCCTGGTGCGCAGCAACCTGCCGAGGTCGGGCGTGCCGGGCGAACAGCCCCGCTACGAGACGGTCGCGCGCAGGCCGCTCGGGGCGGCCGGTTAGGCTCGAGGGCGTGGACCCGAAAACCCGGAACCGGATCATGGCCGGTGCGCTCGTGCTGATGTTCGCCGTGGTGGCGCTGGCGGCGGCGCTCGGACAGTAGCGCCGCCGCCGGCGCCCTCACCGTGCCCGGCTCACCAGGCGAAGGCCTCGGGGGACGGCCCCGGACCGGGGAAGACCTCGTCCAGTGAGGCCAGCAGCTCCTCGCCCAGCTCCAGCTCGACCGCCCGCAGCGCGCTTTCCAGCTGCTGCGCGGTGCGCGGACCGACGATCGGGCCGGTCACCCCCGGCCGGGTGAGCAGCCAGGCCAGGGCCGCCTCGCCGGGCTCGAGGCCGTGCTTGTCGAGCAGGTCCTCGTACGCCTGGATCCGCGCGCGGCCGGCGGGGTCGGCGAGCGTCTCGGCGGCCCGCCCGGAGGCGCGGCGCACGCCCTCGGCCTCCTTCTTGAGCACCCCGCCCAGCAGACCGCCGTGCAGCGGCGACCACGGGATGACGCCGAGGCCGTAGTCCCGCGCGGCCGGGATGACCTCCATCTCGGCGCGGCGCTCGGCGAGGTTGTACAGGCACTGCTCGCTGACCAGCCCGATGGTGCCGCCGCGCCGGGCCGCGATCTCGTTGGCCTGGGCGATCTTGTACCCGGGGAAGTTGGAGGACCCGGCGTAGAGGACCTTGCCCTGCTGGACCAGGACGTCGATCGCCTGCCAGATCTCCTCGAACGGGGTGTCGCGGTCGATGTGGTGGAACTGGTAGAGGTCGATGTGGTCCGTCCGCAGCCGCTTCAGGCTGGCGTCGACGGCCCGGCGGATGTTGACCGCGGAGAGCTTGTCGTGGTTGGGCCACGGTTCGCCGTCGGGTCCCATGTTCCCGTACACCTTGGTGGCGAGCACGACCTTGTCGCGCCGTCCGCCGCCCTGCGCGAACCAGTTGCCGATGATCGATTCCGTCCGGCCCTTGTTCTCGCCCCAGCCGTACACGTTGGCGGTGTC
This sequence comes from Streptomyces sp. NPDC034670, assembly GCF_055574875.1. Classification (NCBI taxonomy): domain Bacteria; kingdom Bacillati; phylum Actinomycetota; class Actinomycetes; order Kitasatosporales; family Streptomycetaceae; genus Streptomyces; species Streptomyces sp. NPDC034670. The sequence continues at coordinate 192,032 of NZ_JBVITR010000003.1, read as the reverse complement.
GAAGAAGTTGATGCCTGCGTCCAGTGCCGCGTCCATGATGGCGTGGCTGTCGGCCTCGTCGGTCTGCGGGCCGAAGTTCATCGTCCCGAGGACGAGGCGGCTGACCTTGAGTCCGGTGCGTCCGAGCTGCGTGTACTTCATGTTCGTCAAGCCAACGGCTTGGAGTGCGCTCTATGCAAGAGGACGACGATCATTCACGGGGGGAGTCGTCCGTCCTGAGGACGGGACCGAGGGGCGTGGTGGTCGGCGGCCCCGTCGTCGCGGACGGTCGTCGTCGCGCCCCTTCCCGGTCGCTCCCGGCCGCTCCACGGACGAGCGCGGCCGCGCGGTACGACGACGCGCACGGTGAGCGGGGCACGGGGCGGGGCGCACCCGCCGGGGGCCGCCCGGCGGCCGCTCACGCCGCCTCGTACGGCCCGCCCAGGTCCCACCCCCGCCACAGCGCCTCCGCGAAGGCCGCCGCGATCTTGTGTTCGCCGCTCGCGTCGGGGTGCGTGCCGTCGTAGGTGTCGGTGTGGAGGTCGTAGGAGGGGGAGGGGGCGGCCAGCAGGAGGGAGGAGGACGGCGCGTCCAGGTCCACGACCGTCTTGGCCAGCAGGTCGTTGAAGCGGGCGACCTGCGCGGCGAAGGACGGTTCCGCCTCCGCCCGGATGTTGGGTATCACCGGCAGCAGGACCATCCGGACGCGCGGGCGGGCCGCCCTCGCCTCGGCGACGAAGGCCCGGACGTTGTCCGCAGTCTGCTCCGCGTTGGTGTAGAAGCCCAGGTCGATCAGGCCCAGCGACACCAGCAGCACGTCCGCCCGGTGCGCGCGCACCGCCTCGCCGATCAGCGGGACCATGTGGTGCCAGCCCTCGCCCCAGCCGGCCAGGTGGGCGCGGGGGAAGTCGGGCTCGGCGTACGCGTACGAGGTGGGGGCGTCCGTCGCGGGGTCGTGCAGCGTCTCGCGCGGGCCGACGAACGTGAACGGACCGCCGTACGCCGTGCACAGGTGCCGCCACAGCCGGTAGCGCCAGGTGTGTTCACCCGCGCTCCCGATCGTCATCGAGTCACCGACGGGCATGAACCTGAGCACCCGATCATCATGGACGATCGGTCCGGCCGCCGCGATGTGAGACCGGACACCCGCGGTGAAGTGCCCCGGGGGATGGCAGTCTTGGGGCATGCGCCGACGCTCCGTCCTCCTCGCCGCCGCCCTTCTCACGGGGGCGCTCGCCGTGTCCGCCCCAGCGGCCGGGGCGGCCGGCGACGGCACCGGGAACGGCGGGTTCACGATCGAGGACCCGCGCATCACCGAGTCCAGCGGACTCGCCGCCTCCCGCCTCCACCCCGGCGTCTACTGGACCCACAACGACAGCGACGACGGCCCCCACCTCTACGCCGTCGACGGCGCGACCGGCGAGACCGTGGCCCGTCTCACCCTCACCGGGATCGGTACGCCCCGGGACGTCGAGGCCATCTCCGTCGGGCCCGGCAACAGGATCTTCGTCGGGGACATCGGGGACAACCTCGGGGGCACCTGGCCGCACGTGTGGATCTACGAGCTGCCCGAACCGGAGGAGCTCGGGGACCGGACCGTGCGGGCCACGCAGTACGTCGTGACGTACTCCGACGGGCCGCGGGACGCCGAGTCCCTGGTGGTCCACCCGAAGACCGGGCGGGTGTACCTCATCGACAAGAAGGAGGAGGGCGGGCACCTGTACGAGGGGCCCGCCGAACTCTCCGCCTCGGGGAAGAACGTCTTCCGGCCGGTCGCCCCGATCGAGCTGTGGGCGACCGACGCCGCGTTCTCCCCGGACGGGGAGCACCTCGCCGTGCGCGGGTACTTCGGCGGGATCCACTACGCCTGGAACGACGGGAAGCCGCGGCGCGAGGGGCGGCTGAGCGTACCGCTGCAGCGGCAGGGGGAGTCCGTCAGCTACTCCGCGGACGGGTCCCGGCTGCTGTACGGGAGCGAGGGCGCCCGGAGCACGGTCGAGTCCCGGGAGGCGCCCGGCGGGGGCGGCGGGGAGGCGTCCCCGTCCGGCGGGGGCGCGGAGAAGGGGGAGGGCGCCGCCGACGGGAGCGGCGGGACCGGGATCGAGATCGAGGGCGGGACGCTCGTCGCCGTGGCCGTCGTCGTCGCGGCCCTCTTCGGACTGGGCCGGCTGCGGCGCCGGCGCTGAGGCGGGGGACGGCCGTCACTCGCCGGCCTCGCCGGCCCGCTCACCGGCCCGCCGGGCCACGAGTACCTCCAGGCCGTCCAGGATGCGCTGCAGCCCGAACTCGAAGTGGTCGAAGTCGGGGCCGAAGGTGTCCTCGGAGAGGGCGGCGAGGACGGGGTAGCGCCCGCTGTGCATGGCCTTCTCCAGCGCCGGGCGCTGGGCCTCCCAGAACTCCGCGTCCGTCAGCCCGGAGGTGCGCTCCGCCTCCCGCTCGTACAGCTGGGTGCGGGCGGCCCCGACGACGTACCCGTCGATCAGGACGACCGCCGACACCAGCTCGGGGTCGGACAGGCCCATCGGCTTGATCCGGGCGAGCACCTTCTCCATGCCGTCGAGCGCGCCCGGGCCGAGGATCGGGCGCGACTGGTTGACCTCCAGCAGCCAGGGGTGGCGGCGGTACAGGGCGAGGGTGGCCCGCCCCAGGGCCTCCAGGGCCGCGCGCCAGCCGCCGTCGCCGAAGCCGGCGGGGTCCTGCGCGGGGCGCTGCACGCGGTCCAGCATCAGGTCGAGCAGCTCGCCCTTGCCGGGGACGTAGCGGTACAGGGACATGGTGCCGGTGCCGAGCTCCGCGGCGATCCGGCGCATCGAGACGGCGCCCAGCCCGTCCCGGTCCGCGACCTCGACGGCGGCCTCGACGATGCGGTCCAGCGTCAGGCCGGGCTTCGGTCCCCGGCTGGGCCGCCGGCCCGTGTCCCACAGCAGGTCGAGGGTGCGGGCGATGTCGCCGCTGCCGCTGCTCTCCGTACCGCCCCTGCCACTCGTCATGGGAGCAGTCTAGATCCGCGCGCAAAAACTGAGTACGGCGTACGCGCCATCGGGTACGGTGTACCCAGTTACTGGAAGGGGGACCCATGAACGACGGTTGCGCGGTCCGGGCCGAAAGCCTGGAGAAGCGCTACGGCGACCAGCGCGCCCTGGACGGCTTCGACCTCGTCGTCCGCGAGGGCACGGTGCACGGACTGCTCGGACCGAACGGCGCCGGCAAGACCACGGCCGTGCGCATCCTGTCGACGCTGACCCGGCTCGACGGCGGCCGGGCCGTGGTGGCCGGGCTCGACGTCGCCCGGCAGGCGCGCGAGGTGCGGGCGCGGATCGGGCTCACCGGGCAGTACGCGGCCGTGGACGAGGTGCTCACCGGCCGGCAGAACCTGGAGATGTTCGGCAGGCTGTTCCACCTGGGCGGCCGGCGGGCCAGGGCGCGGGCCGCCGAGCTGCTGGAGCGGTTCGGCCTCACCGACGCCGCGGACAAGGGCGTGGGCGACTACAGCGGCGGCATGCGGCGGCGCCTCGACCTCGCCGCCTCGATGATCCTCGCGCCGGCCGTGCTGTTCCTGGACGAGCCGACGACGGGACTGGACCCGCGCAGCCGGGGTGAGGTCTGGGATTCGGTGAGGGCGTTGGTGGCCGGCGGGACGACCGTGCTGCTGACCACGCAGTACCTGGAGGAGGCCGACCGGCTCGCCTCCCGGATCACCGTCATCGACCAGGGGAGGGCCATCGCCGACGACACCCCGGACGGACTGAAGAACCTGGTCGGCGGCGACCGGATCGAGGTCGTGGTCGCCGAGCGGTCCGGGATCCCCCGGGCCGTGAAGGCGGTCGCGCGGGTCGTCGACGGCGAACCCGAGGTGGACGACACCGAGTTGCGGGTGTACGCCTCCGTGACCGACCGGGTGGCCGCGCTGACGGAGGTGGCGCGCACCCTGCAGGACGAGGGCGTGCGGGTCGAGGACATCGGGCTGCGCAGGCCCAGCCTCGACGACGTGTTCCTGCGCCTGACCGGGCACCGCACGGAGGAGGAGGCGGCGGCATGAGCGCGCTCGACCCGACCGGACCGGCCGTGCACGGCCGTACGTACTGGGCGCTCGCGGACTGCTGGAACATCGTCCGCCGCAGCCTGACCCACTACCGGCGCCAGCCCGTCAACATCGCCTGGCAGCTGGGCTTCCCGATCCTGTCGGTGCTGCTCTACGGCTACGTCTTCGGCAGCGCGATGAAGGTGCCCGGCGACAGGGACTACAAGGACTTCCTGATGCCCGGCATGTTCGTGATGACGATGGCGTTCGGTTTCATCAACACCGCGACCGTCGTGGTGTACGACTCCACCAAGGGCGTGATCGACCGGTTCCGCTCGATGCCGATGGCCTCGTCCGCGGTGGTGGCCGGGCGCGGCGTGACCGATCTGATCGTCGCCTGCGCGGAGTTGGGGATCCTGATGCTGACCGCACTGGCCATGGGCTGGCGCCCGGACGGCGGCTGGGGCTTCCTCGCGGCGTTCGGCCTGCTGCTGTGGCTGCGGTTCGCGCTGATCTGGCTCGGGGTCTGGCTGGGGCTGCTGGTGCCCGACCCGGAGGCGGCGGGCGGCCTGTTCGCGGTCGCCTTCCCGCTCACGATGATCTCCAGCATCTTCGTGGCGCCGCAGCTCATGCCGGACTGGCTGGGCTGGGTGGCCGCCTGGAACCCGATCTCCTCCACGGCCGCCGCGGCCCGGGACCTGTTCGGCACACCGGCCGGTGGCGGCGATTCCTGGGTCGAGCGGCACGCGCTGCTGATGGCGGGCGTGTGGCCGCTGGTCCTGACGGCGGTCTTCCTGCCGCTCGCGGTGCGCAGGTTCCAGCGGCTCGGCCGGTGAGCGGCCGAGGGGCGCCCGGTCGTCGGACCGGGCGCCCCTCTTCCGACGGGTGCGGCTACAGCTTCTCGATCACGTAGTCGACGCACTTGGTCAGTGCCTCGACGTCCGCCGGGTCGATCGCCGGGAACATCGCCACCCGGAGCTGGTTGCGGCCGAGCTTGCGGTAGGGCTCGGTGTCGACGATGCCGTTGGCGCGCAGGACCTTGGCGACGGCGGCGGCGTCCACCTCGTCCGTGAAGTCGATGGTGCCGATGACCTGGGACCGCTTGGCCGGGTCGGTGACGAAGGGGCTCGCGAACTTCACGTCCTCCGCCCAGCCGTACAGGGTGCGGGCGGAGGTGGCCGTGCGGCGGACCGCGAAGTCGAGACCGCCCTGGCCGTTGAGCCACTCCAGCTGCTCGTTCAGCAGGAACAGCGTCGCGAGGGCGGGGGTGTTGTACGTCTGGTTCTTGCGGGAGTTGTCGATCGCGGTGGGCAGCGAGAAGAACTCCGGGACGTGGCGGCCGGAGGCGTGGATCCGCTCGGCGCGCTCGATCGCGGCCGGGGAGAACACGCCGATCCACAGGCCGCCGTCGGCGGCGAAGGACTTCTGCGGGGCAAAGTAGTAGACGTCGGTCTCGGCGATGTCGACCGGCAGGCCGCCCGCGCCGGAGGTGGCGTCCACCAGGACGAGGGCGCCCTCGTCGGCCCCGGCGACGCGCCGGATCGGCATGGCGACGCCGGTGGAGGTCTCGTTGTGGGTGAGGGCGTAGACGTCCACGCCCGCCTCCGCCCGCGCCTCGGGGTGCGTGCCCGGGTCGGCGGAGATCACGTCCGGCTCGGCGAGCCAGGGGGCGAGCTTCGCGGCCTTGGCGAACTTGGAGCTGAACTCGCCGAAGCTGAGGTGCTGCGACCTGTTCTCGATCAGGCCGTGGGTCGCGATGTCCCAGAACGCGGTGGAGCCGCCGTTGCCGAGGACCACCTCGTAGCCGTCGGGCAGCCGGAACAGGTCGCGGATGCCCTCGCGCACCTTGCCGACCAGGTTCTTCACCGGGGCCTGGCGGTGGGAGGTGCCCAGCAGGGACGTGCCGGTCGCGGCCAGCGCGTCCAGCGCTTCCGTCCGCACCTTGGAGGGGCCCGCGCCGAATCGACCGTCGGCGGGCTTGATGTCAGCGGGAATCTGGATCTCAGCCACGAAGGGAGCCTAGCGGCTCGGCGAAACCCGGGTGAAACGTCGTCCGTCGGCTGAGACGGGCGGTGGGCGGGCCTTCCCCGGCCCGTCCACCGCCCGCCCCCCTCATCCGCCGAGCTTCACCGGAAGCTCGAACAGGTCGTTCTGGGTGACCACCGGCTTGTTGCGCAGCTCGCCCGCCGGGACCGCCAGGTCCAGCCCGGGGAAGCGCGCGTACAGGGCGGGCAGCGCCACGCCCGCCTCCAGGCGGGACAGGGCCGCGCCGGGGCACACGTGCGGGCCGTGGCCGAAGGAGATGTGGCGGTGGGCGGTCTCGCGGGTGATGTCGAAGGCGCCGGCCGTGGGACCGTGGGCCCGCTCGTCGCGGCCGATCGCGGCGTACGACACGATCAGCGCGTCCCCGGCGGGCAGGACCCTGTCGCCGACCGGCACGTCCTCGGTGGCGAACCGGATCAGCACGTGGGACGTGGGCGTGGACCAGCGCAGGGTCTCCTCGATCACCGCCGACCAGTCCGCCTCGCCGGACAGCACCAGCTCGCGCTGGTCGGGGTGGGTGGAGAGGTTGACCACCGCGTTGACGATGAGGGAGATCGTCGTCTCGTGGCCGGCCGCGACCATCAGCTGGAGCGTGGAGACGATCTCCTCGTCGGTGAGGTGGTCGCCGCCCTCGGACGCCTGGATCAGCGCGGAGGTCAGGTCGTCGCCGGGGTGCTCCCGCTTGCGCGCGACCGTCTCGGTCATGATCTGCGCCAGCTCGGTGAGGGTCGCGATGACCTCCTCGGGCGGGGTCTGCGTGGAGAAGAACTTCTCGAAGAGCTCCTTCAGCCGCGGCAGCCGCTCCTCCGCCAGCCCCATCAGGTCGGCGACGACGTACATCGGCAGCGGGTAGGCGAACGCCGCCTTCAGGTCGACCGTGTCGCCGGGGTGGGCCGCCACCTGGTCCAGCAGGCCCTCGGTCAGCTCGGTGATCCGCTCCCGCATCCGCTCCACCCGGCGCGGGGTGAGCGCCTGGGCGACCAGGGTGCGCAGCCGGCGGTGGTCGGCGCCGTCCACGGTGAGCATGGAGCGGGGCGGGTTGGCCAGGCCGATCAGCGGCCAGTCCGGGGCGATCTCGCCGCGCTGCCAGGCGCCCCAGACGTTGATGTCCTTCACCACCCGGGGGTCGGTGAGCAGCCTCTTCGCCTCGGCGTGGTGCGTGACCGCCCACACCGGGACACCGCCCGGCAGCACCACGGCGGCCAGGGGGCCCGCGGCCCGCAGCGCCTCGCTCTCCCCGTCCAGGTCGCCGACGAGCGGGTCGAGGTGGAGGGGGTTCTGCTCGGTGCCGGGCGTGAACGTCGGGGACTGCGTGCCAGCCGTCATGCGCGCGTGCCTCCAAGGGCGGGGGTGGGTGTGAAGGTGACCGGAAGTTCGGACAGCCCGCGCAGCCACGGCGACGGGCGGCGGGTCAGGGACGCGGCCGGGACCGCGAGGTCGATGTCGGGCAGCCGGTCCAGGACGACCTCGATGCCGGTCCGCGCGATCACCTCGGCGATCTCCTGCGCCGGGAACGGGCAGCGGTGCTCCCCGTGGCCGAAGGAGAAGTGCGCGCTGTTGCCGCCGGTCAGGGCCGAGCCGTCGGTGCGCACCTGGGGATCGGAGTTGGCGCCCTGGAGGCCGAGCAGCACCATGTCGCCCGCGCGGATGCGGCGCCCGCCGAGCTGGGTGTCGCGGGACGCCCAGCGGGCGGCCACGTTCTGGGTGGGGGTGTCCTCCCACAGCACCTCGTTCATGGCCTCGGCGATGCTGTTGCGGCCGCCGAAGAGGGAGGCGGCGAACCGGCCGTCGGTGAGCATCAGGTGCAGGGAGTTGCCGATCCAGTCGGCGGTCGGCTGGTGCCCGGCGGCCAGCATCACCATCAGGTCCTGGACGATCTCCTCCTCGGTGAAGCCCGAGGTGTCGGCGAGCATCCGGGACGCGACGTCGTCGGCGGGCTCCTTGTGGCGGCTCGCCACCAGCTCCGTCATCGACGTGAACAGGTGGGCCTGGCCCGCCAGCGCCCGCTCCCGCCCGTCGATCATGTCGTTGAGGGCGGTGACCAGCGCCGGGCCCTCCTCGTCGGTGAAGCCGTAGAGCCGGGCGAGGACCCGCACGGGCAGCAGCATCGCGAACTCGGCGATGATGTCCGCCCTGCCCCGCGGGCAGATGCCGTCGATCAGCTCGTCCGCGAAGTTCTCGGCGTGCGCGCGCAGTTCGAACGGGTCCACCGCCTCCAGCGCGTGCACCATCATCCCGGCCCGCTCACGGTGCCGCTCGCCGACCGTGTACAGGATCGACGGCTGCCTGCGGCCGATCATCGGCAGCAGCGGCCAGTCGTCGGGGATGTCCTCCCACTGGTTCCACAGCTCGGAGTCGCGGCTGAACAGCACCGGGTCCCCGGTGACCTGGTGCAGCTCGCGGTAGCCGAGCACCAGCCAGGCCGGCGCGTCGCCGTCCAGCAGCACCGGGACCACGCTGCCGTGCTCGCGCCGCATCTCCCGGTACACCCGGGCCGGGTCGTCCTGGAGCAGGGGCCCGCTGAAGCGGACCGGGTCGGGGGTGGGGCTCACACCAGCTCCTGACGGGGGGCTCGGGCGGGATCGGCGTACAGGGCCCGGACGTGCTCCACCAGCGTGATCAGCACCAGCTTGCTCGACTCCCGGGACCGCGCGTCGCAGCTGACCAGCGGGACGTGCGGGTCGAGGTCGAGGGCCTCGCGGATCTGCTCCGGGGCGAAGGCGGGCCCGCCGAAGTCGTTGCAGGCCACGATGAACGGCGTGCCGTGCTTCTCCAGCCGGTCGATGGCGTACCAGGAGTCGTCGATGCGCCGGGTGTCCACCAGGACCACCGCGCCCAGCGTCCCGGAGAACAGCCGGTCCCACAGGAACCAGAAGCGCTCCTGGCCGGGCGCGCCGAACAGGTACAGCACGTTGCGCGCGTCGAGCGTGATGCGGCCGAAGTCGAAGGCGACGGTGGTCGCGGTCTTGCCGCGCACGCCGGTGACGTCGTCGACGGCCTCGCCGGCCTGGGTCATCGTCTCCTCGGTGTTGAGGGGACGGATCTCGCTGACCGAGCGGACCATCGTCGTCTTGCCGGCGCCGAAGCCGCCCACGACCACGATCTTGAGGCCGTTGTCGGCCGACGCGCCCAGCGGCGTGCGCGTCTCGGACGCCGTGTGCGTCTCAGAGGTTGCGGAGTCCAACGAGCACCTGCTCCAGGATGTCGGGGTCGGGAACGGCGGCCCTGCGGGGGTGACGGGCGCTGACCCGTCCCGCCGCGAGGAGGTCGGCCAGCAGGATCCGGGTGATGCTCACGGGGAGCTTCAGCTCGGCCGCGATCTCCACCACCGCCGTGGGGCGTTCGGTCATGCGCAGGATCGCCGCGTGCTCGGACTGCATGCCGGGCACCGGATCGCACTCGGCGACGACCAGGGTCACCAGGTCGAAGGGGTTGTCGGGCCCCGAGCTGCTGCGCCCCTGGGTGAGGGTGTAGAGCCGGTCCGGGGCGTCGTCCCTGCCGGGCCTGCTCATGAGGTGCGCGGCCGGGCGGTCAGGTGCTCACCGAGCTGCTCCACGAGCTCGCTCATGTTGTGCCCGACGAGCCCGGCGTCCGCGTCCTCCGTGGTGACGACGGCCAGGTGCGCGCCCTCACCCGCCTCCACGATGAACAGCACACCGCCGTAGAACTCGGTCATCGCCGAGCGCACGCCGCCGCTGCCGTCGCCGAACTCCACCGAGGCGCCGTGCGACAGGGACTGGATGCCGGCGGCGATCGCGGCGAGCTGGTCGGCCTGGTCGGCGGAGAGCTCGGGGGTACGGCACAGTTTCAGGCCGTCGCGGGACAGCACGAGCGCGTGCCGCGCGCCCGGCGTGCGCTCCAACAGGCCCTCTATCAGCCAGGTGAGCTTCTCGTCGGCGGTCGTCGTGCCGGTCATGAGGTGGTGTCGCCTTCCGGGGTCGGGGGGGTGGGCTGTGCTTCGGGGGTGGATCGTGCTTCGGGGGTCGGATCGGGAGCGGCGCCGACGGAGGGGCCGGCGGTGTCGGTGGTGGTCGTGTCGGGGCCGGGGGCGGCCGGGTCGTCCGGGCAGGCGTCCGGGGCGGTGGCGCGCACGGCCTGGCGGAAGCTGCTGAAGCGGGCCGTGCGCGCCTTCGTCTCCTCGGCGGTCGGCGCCGGCCTCGGGGCGGCGCCGCGGCTGCCGGAACGCGCGCGCTCGGCCTCGGCGAGGGTGCGGCCCCGGCGCCGGCGGGGCAGCACCAGCGGGTACTCACCGGTGTCCCGGCCCGCGGACCCGTGCGTGGGCACCGGGTCGGGGTCGAGGTCGGCCCCGGCCCGGGAGGCCGCGTAGGAGGCGGCCGCGGGGGGCGCGGTGTCGCGGGCCGCCGCGCGCTCCGCCGGGGCGGTCTCGTGCGCGGTGCCGTGGCTCGTCTCCGGCTCCGTCCCGCCGCCGGCGTCCGCCCGCGCGGTCTGCGTGCGGCCGTCCCGGCGGCGGGGGAGGTCCGCGGCCGCCGGCGACCCGGCCGCCGGGGTCCGTGCGGGGGGCGCGGCGCTCCCGGTGGGCGCGGCCGGCGCGGCGGTGGGCGGCGCGGCGATGGCCGGCACGGCGGCCGGGGCCGCGTCCGGCGGTACGAGGATGTCCTGCGGGATGAGCATCAGCACCCCCGTGCCGCCGCGGGCCGAGGGACGGTAGGAGACCCTGAGCCCGTAGCGCCGGGCCAGCCGGCCGACCACGGCGAGGCCGAGCCGGGTGCCGGTGAGGCCCCCGAGTTCGGCGGACTGGCCCGAGACCGCGCGCTCGGCGCGGCGCAGCTGGGCCTCGCCCATGACGAGCCCGCTGTCCTCGACGGACACGATGACCCCGGCCGGGACCTCCTCGACGTAGACGTGGACCTCGGCGGTCGGCGGCGAGAAGTTGGCGGCGTTGTCGAGGAGTTCGGCGAGCGCGTGCATCACGCCCTCGGCGGCGTGCCCGGCGACGGCGGTGTCGCTGGCGGAGTGGACGCGGACCCGCTGGTAGCCGCTGATCCGGCCCATGGCGCCGCGCAGGATCGACTCCATGGCGATGGGCCGGGCCCAGCGGCGGCCGGAGCGGGCGCCGGTGAGGACGGCGATGGAGTCGGCGAGCCGGCCGGCCTGCGCGGTGCGGTGGTCGAGGTGGAGCAGGTCGGCGAGGACCTCCTCGTCGTGGTGCTTGTCCTCCATCGCGCGCAGGTCCGCGAGCATGCCGGTGGCCAGCGCCTGCATCCGGCCGGCCGCGTTGGCGGTCGCGGACAGCGCGGCGGCGCGGGCGCCGGTGGCCTCGCGCAGCCGGGCGGCCAGCCGCGCGTTCCCGTCGGTGAGCCGGTCCCGGTCCTGCGCCAGCCGGTCGCGCTCCTCGGTCAGCCGCTCGATCCGCTCCGCGTGGTCACGGGCCAGCCGGTCGGTGTGGGCGCCGTGCTCCTCGGTGATGAGGCGCAGCTTCTCGGCGTGCTCCTCGGCGAGCCGCTTCAGCTCGGCGGCGTGGGCGTCCGTGAGCCGGGTCAGCTCCTCGCCGTGCTCCTGCTCCAGGCGGGCGGCGTCGGCGGCGCGCTGCTCGGCGAACCGGTCGCGCTCGGCCGTCAGGGTCTTCGCGAGGTGGTCGCGCTCGCGGTCCAGTTCGGCCGACAACCGGGCGCGCTCGCGGTTGAGTTCGCCGGTCAGCCGCTCGTGCTGGCGGCGCGACTCCTCGGCCAGCCGTGCCCGCTCCTGGAGCAGCCGGCCGACGTCCTGGGTGACGGCCTCCAGCCGCCCGCGGGCCGCCCGCGCCGACAGCACGGCGTACGTGGCCGCGGTGACGGCCGCGCACAGCAGCAGGGCGGCGACCAGCCCGGTCCACCCGACGGCGCCCCGCGCGGGCTCCGGTCCGGCGAGGACGGCCGCGACGACCGCCGCCGCGGAGAGCACCAGGGTGAGCAACGGGACGGGCAGGAGACTGCGGGGGGTGGGGCGGTCGCCGGGGAGCAGGGGGGAGGTCATCAATCAGGGTCCTCGGTCGAATCCTCGGTCGGGTCCGCGGGCGTGCACCGTCGTCCGCGCGGCCCTCGGTCGGTTCCATGGGTCGTCGGACCGATTCCGGGGTCGCTTCCGGAGGAGAGCCGACAACTGCGCGCAACTCGCGGTCACTATATGAGAGTTCGTGATCGTCTTGGGAAGAATCTGATCCTGTTCTCGTTATTCGACCAACCCGCGGGTGGTCCGGGCCCCGCACGAGGCGTCGTGCGGGGCCGGCCGCGGGCCGTGCGCCGCGGGCCCCGCGCCGCCTTCGGACCGGCCGGGCGGAGGCATCCTGAGGACATGACGGATCTGCGGGAACTGCGGGCCGGGCTGGCGGCGGCCGTGCGCGGCGAGGTGGACTTCGGCACGACCGCGCGGGCGCTGACCACCATGGACGCCTCCAACTACCGCCGGGTGCCGCTGGGCGTCGTGTCCCCCCGGGACGCCGACGACGTGGCGGCGGCCCTGGCGGTGTGCCGGACGCACGGCGTCCCGGTGGTGGCGCGCGGCGGCGGCACGTCGATCGCGGGCCAGGCGACCGGCACCGGGGTGGTGCTCGACTTCACCCGGCACATGAACCGCCTGCTCTCCCTCGACCCGGAGAGCCGCACGGCCGTCGTCCAGCCCGGCCTCGTCCTCGACCGCCTCCAGGAGGCCGCCGCCCCGCACGGCCTGCGCTTCGGACCGGACCCCTCCACGCACGGCCGCTGCACCCTCGGCGGCATGATCGGCAACAACTCCTGCGGCTCCCGCTCCGTCGCCTGGGGCACCACGGCGGACAACGTGCGGGAGCTGTCGGTCCTCACCCCGCGCGGGCAGCGGCTGCGGCCCGGACCGGGGTGGGCCGGGGCCCCGGCGGGACTGCGGGAGCTGGTGGACGGCGAACTGGCCGGCCTGCGCACCAGCTTCCCGGAGCTGCCCCGTCGCATCTCGGGCTACGCGCTGGACGCCCTGCTGCCCGAGAGGGGCGCCGACGTCGCCCGCTTCCTGTGCGGCTCGGAGGGCACGCTGGGCGTGCTGACGGAGGCGGTCGTGGACCTCGTGCCGGCGCCCCGCGCGCGGGCGCTCGCCGTGCTGGCGTACGCCGACGAGAGCGGGGCCGCCGAGGCGGCGGCCGGGTTGCGGGCGCACCGGCCGCTGACCGTGGAGGGCATGGCGGCGGACCTGGTGCCGGCCGCCGCGGACCTGCCGCGCGGCGGCGCCTGGCTGTTCGTGGAGACCGGCGGGGAGACGGGGGCCGAGGCACGCGCGCGGGCGGAGGCGGTCGTCCGCGCGGCGGACGCCCTGGACGCCCTGGTGATCACCGACCCCGCCCGGCAGCGCGCGCTGTGGCGGATCCGGGAGGACGCGGCCGGCACGGCGACCCGGATGCCGGACGGCACGGAGGCCTGGCCCGGCTGGGAGGACTGCGCGGTGCCGCCCGCCCGGCTCGGCGCGTACCTGCGGGACTTCCGGGGCCTGCTGGCCGGCCACGGGCTGCGCGGCGCCCCGTACGGGCACTTCGGGGACGGCTGCGTCCACGTCCGGATCGACTTCGACCTGCTGACCGGGCCGGGCGTCGCCCGCTTCCGGCGCTTCTCCGAGGAGCTGGCCGACCTGGTGGTGGCGCACGGCGGCTCCCTGTCCGGGGAGCACGGGGACGGGCAGGCGCGGGCCGAGCTGCTGCCGCGGATGTACGGCGCGCGGACGGTCGCCCTCTTCGAGCGCGTGAAGGGCCTGTGGGACCCGGACGACCTGCTCAACCCGGGCGTGCTGGTGCGCCCCGCGCCCCTGGACGCGAACCTCCGCTTCGCCGCCCTGCCGCGCGGACCGGTGGACGTGGCCTTCGGCTACCCGGCCGACGGCGGCGACTTCCGGGCGGCGGTGCGCCGCTGCGTGGGGGTCGCCAAGTGCCGTACGGCGTCCGCGTCGGGGCCGGCGGTGATGTGCCCGTCGTTCCGGGTGACGGGCGAGGAGGAGCACTCCACGCGCGGACGCGCCCGCCTGCTGCACGAGATGCTCGCCGGTGAGCTGGTGACCGACGGCTGGCGGTCCACGGAGGTGCGGGACGCGCTGGACCTGTGCCTGTCCTGCAAGGGCTGCCGCTCGGACTGCCCGGTCGGGGTCGACATGGCCACGTACAAGGCGGAGTTCCTGCACCACCACTACGCGGGCCGCCGCCGCCCGGCCGCCCACTACGCGATGGGGTGGCTGCCGGTGTGGCTGGCCTGGGTGGCGCGGACGCGGACGGCGGGGGCGGTGAACGCCCTGGCCTCGGTGGGTCCGCTCGCGAGCGCGGCGAAACGGCTGGGCGGGATCGCGGGGGAGCGGGAGATCCCCCGGGTGGCGGGGGAGACGTTCACGCGGTGGTGGCGGGGCCGGCGGACCCCCGCGCCCCCGGGGGACGGCCCGCTGGCGGTCCTCTGGCCGGACACCTTCACCGAGCACCTGTCGCCCTCCGTGGGCCGGGCGGCGGTGCGGGTCCTGGAGGCGGCCGGGCTGCGGGTGGCGCTGCCCCCGACGCTGCGGCCGGGGCGGCGCCCGGTGGGGGACGGGCGGTCGCGGTCGGCGCTGTCGTTGCCGACGGCGCGCCGGGGGCGGGTCTGCTGCGGCCTGACGTACCTCTCCACGGGCCAGCTCGACCGCGCCCGCGCGGTGCTGCGCCGCACGCTGGACCTGCTGGAGCCGGTGCTGGCCGCGGACGCCCCGCTGGTCGTCCTGGAGCCGAGCTGCGCGGCGGCCCTGCGCACGGACGCGCCGGAACTGCTGCACGACGACCCCCGCGCGGCCCGGCTCGCCGCACGGGTCCTCACCTTCGCGGAGACCCTGGAGCGGCACGCGCCCGACTGGGCCCCGCCCTCGCTGGACCGCCCCGTCGTCGGCCAGACCCACTGCCACCAGCACGCGGTCCTCGGCGATGCGGCCGACCGCCGGCTGCGCACGGCCGCCGGCCTCACCGGCGAGCTGAGCGGCGGCTGCTGCGGCCTGGCGGGCGACTTCGGCTTCGCGGCCGGTCACTACGAGGTCTCCGCGGCCTGCGCGGAGGAACGGCTCCTGCCGGCGGTGCGGGAGGCGCCCGGGGACGCGGTGGTCCTGGCCGACGGCTTCTCCTGCCGGACGCAGCTGGAGCAGCTGGCCGGGGTGCGGGGGAGGCACCTGGCGGAGGTGCTGGCGGCCGCCCTGGACGAAGAGGCGTGAGCGGTCGCCGCCCGGTGTGCACGGCGCGCTCGGCCGAACCCACCCGTCGCGGTCTTCGCCCCGGCTCCCCGCCACCCGCGGCGCGCCACCCGCGGCGCGCCACCCGCGGCGCGCCACCCGCGGCGCGCCGCTCGGGCGCCCGGCGGGGTGGCGGGGTGCTCCACCGGGGAGACCGGGGGCCGCCCGCCGGTCTCCCCGGCGGGCGGCGGCCGTCACGGCACCGTCTCGCCCCGCACCAGCGGGCCGCACACCGGCTGGACGTCCTCGGGGAGGTCGTCCGGGCGGCACCAGCGGGCCTCCAGGATCTCCAGGGGGTCCAGGCGCAGCTCGCCGCCCAGCAGACGGGCCTCGTAGGCCACCTCCAGGCGGGTGCGCGGGCCGCTGTTCAGCAGGACGAGGCGGCCCGCCTCCACGTCGAGGCCGGTCTCCTCCTTGACCTCGCGCACCACGGTCCGCCGGAAGTCCTCGCCCCTGCGCGCGAAGCCGCTCGGCAGGCCCCACTGGCGGCCCGGCGGCCACATCCGGTGCCGGAGCAGCAGGACCCGCCCCTCGTCGTCGCGCACGACGCCGGTCACGCCGACCACGAACTTGGCGTTCAGGAACCACACGATGCGGCTCTGGAGGGGGCGCAGGAGGCGCCAGAGACGGGCAAGGAGTCGGTGCACGGGACCTCGGGAGGACGGGGACGGGGGTGGACAAGGACTTCGCCGGTGGGGACGGTACCCGGCCGGCCCGTTCGTCGCGGTACCCGGCCGACCGGTCGCCCCACCCGTCGCGGTACCCGGCGGCCGGCCGGTCACCCCGTGGAAGTCCGTTGACAGCCGCGCCCCGGGGCCGCGACAGTTGCATGACAGAGGTACGTACCTGACCGAGTCCATCACCGTGAACCGGCCCATACAGTGGAATGGACACCCCCCGTCCCGTCCCCGGAAGGTCCCGTGAGCAGCCCCAGCGCCACCCCCGGCCCCCCGATCCCGGCCACCGCCGTCCCCGAGGCGGCGCGGTCCGTCGGCCCCGCCCCCGGACCGGGCCGCTGGGGCTCCCTGGGCCCGGTGGGCCTGGTCCTCGCCGGCGGCGTCTCCGTGCAGTTCGGCGGGGCGCTGGCGGTGACGCTGATGCCCCGGGCCGGCGCCCTCGGCATCGTCGCCCTGCGCCTGGCGGTCGCGGCCGTCGTCCTGCTCCTGGTCTGCCGCCCCCGGCTGCGCGGCCACTCCCGGGCCGACTGGGGCACGGTGATCGTCTTCGGCGTCGCCATGGCCGGGATGAACGGCCTCTTCTACCAGGCCGCCGCCCGCATCCCCCTCGGCACGGCGGTCACCCTGGAGGTCCTCGGCCCGCTCGCGCTGTCCGTCCTGGCCTCCCGGCGGGCGATCAACCTCCTCTGGGCCGCCCTCGCCCTGGCCGGCGTGTTCCTGCTGGGCGGCGGGAGCCTCGGCGGCCTCGATCCCGCGGGCGCCGCGTTCGCCCTGGGCGCCGGCGCCATGTGGGCGGCCTACATCGTCTTCAGCGCCCGTACCGGCCGCCGCTTCCCGCAGGCCGACGGGCTCGCCCTCGCCATGGCGGTGGGCGCGCTGCTCTTCCTGCCGCTGGGCATCGCCGAGTCCGGCGCCAGGCTCGTCGACCCCGTGATCCTCGCCCTGGGCGCGGCGGTCGCCCTGCTGTCGTCCGTCCTGCCCTACACCCTGGAGCTCCTCGCCCTGCGCCGGCTGCCCGCGTCCACCTTCGCGATCCTGATGAGCCTGGAACCGGCCCTCGCGGCCACCGCGGGCTTCCTCGTCCTCGACCAGGCCCTGACCACCACCGAGGCCGCCGCCATCGCCCTGGTCATCGCGGCGAGCATGGGGGCGGTGCGGAGCCAGGTGGGCCGGGGGCGCGCGAAGGGGCCGGGAACCGCTTCCTGACGGACGCCGCGACGCGCAAGGACGCGGCGGGACCGGAGCCGTCCCCGCGTCCCGGACGAACCGGCCGGGGCGGCGGAGGCACCCCTTCGTCCACGGGCCCGCGGACGAAGGGGTGGACGAGGGGCGGACGAGGGCGCGAAGCACGCGTTCGTGCCGGGGGCTTCTTCGTCCACCTGGCCACGCCCCGTTCGGCACCCGTCACGATCCGGCAGGAGAGGCCCGATCCGCTTCTCCGGCGGCGGCCGGGCGTCTTCCCGTCGCCGTCACGGCCCGCTGCGCGGATAAATTCATGCAAGCGCGCTTGCTTGTTTCCCGTCCCGCTGCCATGCTCCCCGCAACCGCGCCGCACACCGCCGTGTCCGTGCCCCGAGGGGAGCGCACCGTGTCCGATCCGACGCCCGTGATCGACGATCTGCGGGAGGAGAGCGAGGAGCTCGACCGGCTGGTGGCCGCTCTGGACCCGGAGCGGTGGGCGCGGGGGACGCCCTCCCCGGGCTGGACCGTGGCCCACCAGATCGCCCACCTCGCCTGGACCGACCGCTCGGCGCTGCTCGCCGTCACGGACGCGGACGGGTTCCGCGCCCTGGCCGAGGGGGCCCTCGCCGCCCCGGACACCTTCGTCGACGACGGCGCCGAGGAGTACGCCCGGTCCGCGCCCGGCGCGCTGCTCACACGGTGGCGCGAGGGGCGCGCGGCGCTGGAGGAGGCGCTGCGCCGGGCCCCGGCCGGGGCGCGGTTCCCCTGGTACGGGCCGCCCATGTCCGCCGCATCCATGGCCACCGCCCGCCTCATGGAGACCTGGGCCCACGGACTGGACGTGGCCGACGCGCTCGGTGTGGTGCGACCCCCCACCGACCGGCTCCGGCACGTGGTGCGGCTCGGGGTGCGCACCCGCGACTTCGCCCACGGGGCGCACGGGCTCACCCCGCCCGCCGACCCCTTCCGGGTCGAGCTCACCGGACCGGGCGGCGAGGTGTGGGCCCACGGCCCCGAGGACGCCCCCCAGCGCGTCACCGGCCCCGCGCTCGACTTCTGCCTCCTGGTCACCCGGCGCGCCCACCGCGCCGACCTCGCCCTCACCGCCGACGGCCCCGACGCCGACCGCTGGCTGGACATCGCCCAGGCCTTCGCCGGTCCGCCCGGCGGCGGGCGGGCGCCGAAGGGGGACGCCCCGTGACGGCCGCGCCCCTGCGCGTCGGCAACTTCTCCGGCTTCTACGGCGACCGCGCGGACGCCCTGCGCGAGATGCTCACCGGCGGCGGGGCCGACGTCCTCACCGGCGACTACCTCGCCGAACTGACCATGCTGATCCTCGCCCGCGACCGGCTGAAGGACCCCGCCGCCGGATACGCCCGCACCTTCCTGCGGCAACTGGAGGAGACCCTCGGCCTCGCCCGCGAGCGGGGCGTCAGGATCGTCACCAACGCGGGCGGGCTCGACCCGGCCGGACTCGCCGGCGCCGTGCGCGCCCTGGCCGGCCGGCTCGGCCTCCCCGTCCGGGTCGCCCACGTCGAGGGCGACGACCTCACCGCGCGCCACCCCGGCAGCCTCGCCGCCCACGCCTACCTCGGCGGCTTCGGCATCGCGGAGTGCCTGCGCGCGGGCGCCGACGTGGTCGTCACCGGGCGGGTCACCGACGCGGCCCTGGTCACCGGGCCCGCCGCCGCGCACTTCGGCTGGGCGCCGACGGAGCACGACCGGCTCGCGGGGGCCGTCGTCGCCGGGCACGTGCTGGAGTGCGGGACGCAGGCCACCGGCGGGAACTACGCCTTCTTCGGCGAACGCCCGCGCGACGTCCGGCGGCCCGGCTTCCCGCTCGCCGAGATCCACGCCGACGGCACCTGCGTCGTCACCAAGCACCCCGGCACCGGCGGCTTCGTCGACGTCGGCACGGTCACCGCGCAGCTGCTGTACGAGACGGGCGGCGCCCGGTACGCCGGGCCGGACGTCACCGCGCGGCTGGACACCGTGCGGCTGCGGCAGGACGGGCCCGACCGGGTGCGCGTCGAGGGGGTCCGGGGCGAGGCCCCGCCGCCCGCGCTCAAGGTCGGGGTCAACCGGCTCGGCGGCTTCCGCAACGAGGTCGTGTTCGTCCTCACCGGCCTCGACGTCGAGGCCAAGGCGGACCTGGTGAAGGAGCAGATGACCGACGCGCTCGCCGGGGCGCCGCCCGCCGAGGTGCGCTGGGACCTCGTCCGCACCGACCGGCCCGACGCCGCCACCGAGGAGACCGCCAGCGCACTGCTGCGGCTCGTCGTCCGGGACCCCGGCCAGGAGGCGGTCGGGCGGGCCCTGACCGGGGCCGCCGTCGAGCTGGCGCTGGCCAGCTACCCCGGGTTCCACGTGCTCGCACCCCCGGGGAGGGGCTCCCCCTACGGGGTTTTCGAGGAGACGTACGTCCCCCAGGGCGCTGTCGACCATGTGGCCGTCCTCCACGACGGACGCCGTGTCCCCGTGCCGCCGGCCCACGACACCGCCGTACTCGCCGACGTACCGGAGCCCGCGCTCCCCGAGCCGCTGCCCCCGGGGCCCACGAGGAGAGCACCCCTCGGCCTCCTCGCCGGCGCCCGCAGCGGCGACAAGGGCGGGAACGCCAACGTCGGCGTCTGGGTCCGCTCCGACGACGCCTGGCGGTGGCTCGCGCACGAGCTGACCGCCGAGCGGCTGCGGGAACTGCTCCCCGAGACCCGCGCACTGCCCGTCACCCGGCACGTCCTGCCGAACCTGCGCGCCGTGAACTTCCTCGTCGAGGGCCTCCTCGGCGAGGGCGTCGCCGCACGGGCCCGCTTCGACCCGCAGGCCAAGGCGCTCGGCGAATGGCTGCGCTCCCGCCACCTGGACATCCCGGAGGTGCTGCTGTGACGGTCCTCGGCTCCGCCCTGGACACCACGGGCCCCGACTACCGGGCCGCCCGCGAGGCCATGCTCGCCAAGCTCGCCGCGCTCGACGCCGAGCACGCCAAGGCCCTCGCGGGCGGCGGCGAGAAGTACGTCGAGCGGCACCGGGGGCGCGGCAAGCTGCTCGCCCGCGAACGCGTCGAGCTGCTCCTCGACCCCGACACGCCCTTCCTGGAGCTGTCCCCGCTGGCCGCGTGGGGCAGCGACTACACCGTCGGCGCCTCACTGGTCACCGGCATCGGCGTCGTCGCGGGCGTGGAGTGCCTGATCACCGCCAACGACCCGACCGTGCGCGGCGGCGCCAGCAACCCCTGGAGCCTGCGGAAGGCCCTGCGCGCCCACGACATCGCGCTCGCCAACCGGCTGCCCGTGATCAGCCTGGTGGAGTCCGGCGGCGCCGACCTGCCCTCCCAGAAGGAGATCTTCATCCCCGGCGGCGCGCTCTTCCGGGACCTGACCCGGCTGTCGGCGGCCGGCGTCCCCACGATCGCCGTCGTCTTCGGCAACTCCACGGCCGGGGGCGCGTACGTCCCCGGCATGTCCGACCACGTGATCATGGTCAAGGAGCGGGCGAAGGTGTTCCTCGGCGGCCCGCCGCTGGTGAAGATGGCCACCGGGGAGGAGAGCGACGACGAGTCCCTGGGCGGCGCCGACATGCACGCGCGGGTGTCGGGCCTCGCCGACCACTTCGCCGTCGACGAGCCGGACGCGCTCCGCCAGGCCCGCCGGGTCGTGGCCCGCCTCAACCACCGCAAGGCGTACCCCGATCCGGGTCCGGCGGCGCCCCCCGCGCACGCCGAGGACGAACTCCTCGGCGTCGTCCCCGACGACCTGAGGACCCCCTTCGACCCGCACGAGGTGATCGCGCGGATCGTCGACGCCTCCGACTTCGACGAGTTCAAACCGCTGTACGGCACCAGCCTCACCACCGGCTGGGCCGCCCTGCACGGCTATCCCGTCGGCGTCCTCGCCAACGCCCGGGGGGTCCTGTTCAGCGAGGAGTCCCAGAAGGCCGCCCAGTTCATCCAGCTCGCCAACCAGCGCGACATCCCGCTCGTGTTCCTGCACAACACCACCGGCTACATGGTCGGCAAGGAGTACGAGCAGGGCGGCATCATCAAGCACGGCGCGATGATGATCAACGCGGTCAGCAACTCGAAGGTCCCCCACCTGTCCGTCCTCCTGGGCGCCTCCTACGGCGCCGGGCACTACGGCATGTGCGGCCGCGCCTACGACCCGCGGTTCCTGTTCGCCTGGCCCAGCGCCAAGTCCGCCGTCATGGGCCCGCAGCAGCTCGCCGGGGTGCTCTCCCTCGTCGCCCGGCAGTCCGCGGCGGCGAAGGGACGGCCCTACGACGACGAGGCGGACGCGGCGCTGCGCGCCGTGGTGGAGCAGCAGATCGAGTCCGAGTCACTCCCGATGTTCCTGTCCGGGCGGCTGTACGACGACGGCGTCATCGACCCGCGCGACACCCGCACCGTCCTCGGCCTGTGCCTGTCGGCCGTCCACACCGCGCCCTACCGGGGCGCGCGCGGCGGCTTCGGCGTCTTCCGGATGTGAGGGACCATGATTGCTTCCGTACTGGTGGCGAACCGGGGCGAGATCGCCTGCCGCATCGTCCGCACCTGCCGTGAGCTGGGCATCCGCACGGTCGCCGTGCACTCGGACGCCGACGGGGACGCCCTGCACGTACGCCGGGCCGACACGGCGGTGCGGCTGCCGGGGGCGGCGCCCGCCGACACCTACCTGCGCGGCGACCTGATCGTGAAGGCCGCCCTCGCGGCCGGCGCGGACGCCGTGCACCCCGGCTACGGCTTCCTCTCCGAGAACGCGGACTTCGCGCGGGCCGTCCGGGACGCGGGACTGGTGTGGATCGGGCCGCCCCCGGAGGCGATCGAGGCGATGGCGTCCAAGACCCGCGCCAAGGAGCTGATGGGCGTCGAGCCCCTGCGCGAGGTCACCGGGGCGGACCTGCCGGTGCTGGTGAAGGCGGCGGCGGGCGGCGGCGGACGCGGCATGCGCGTCGTACGCCGCCTCGCGGACCTGGACGCCGAACTGGCCGCCGCCCGCGCGGAGGCCGCGAGCGCCTTCGGCGACGGCGAGGTGTTCGTCGAGCCGTACGTGGAGGGCGGACGCCACGTCGAGGTGCAGGTGCTCGCCGACACGCACGGCACGGTGTGGACGCTCGGCACCCGCGACTGCTCCCTCCAGCGCCGCCACCAGAAGGTGATCGAGGAGGCCCCGGCCCCCGGGCTGTCCGCACGGCTCACCGAGGAACTCCGCACCCTCGCCGTGCGCGCCGCGCGTGCCGTCTCCTACGCCGGCGCCGGGACGGTGGAGTTCCTCGTCGCCGGCGACCGGGCGCACTTCCTGGAGATGAACACCCGCCTCCAGGTGGAACACCCGGTGACGGAGGCGGTGTTCGGGATCGACCTCGTCGCCGAACAGATCCGCGTCGCCGAGGGCCACGCCCTCCGGGGCGATCCTCCCCGCCCGCACGGCCACGCCGTGGAGGCCCGCCTCTACGCCGAGGACCCCGCCCGCGACTGGGCCCCGCAGACCGGCCGCCTGCACCGCCTCGCCGTCCCCGGCGCCGTGCGCCTGGACACCGGCTACGCCGACGGCGACGACGTCGGCGTCCACTACGACCCCCTGCTCGCCAAGGTCGTCGCCCACGCGCCCACCCGCGCGGAGGCGGTCCGCAAGCTCGCCTCCGCCCTCGACCGCGCGGTGATCCACGGCCCCGTCACCAACCGGGACCTCCTCGTCCGCTCCCTGCGGCACGAGGAGTTCGCCCGGGCCCGCACGGACACCGGCTTCTACGACCGCCACCTGCCCGGGCTGACCACCCCCGCCGTGGATCCGCACGCCCCGCTCGCCGCCGCCCTCGCCGACGCCTGTGGCCGCTCCCGCTTCGGCGGCTGGCGCAACGTCCCCTCCCGGCCGCAGGTCAAGCGGTACGCGACGGCGGGGGAGGAACACGAGGTCCGCTACCGGCACACGCGCGAGGGGCTCGCCGCCGACGGGGTGCGGGTCGTGCACGCCGACGCGGGACTCGTGATCCTCGACGTGGACGGCGTGCGGCACCGCTACGAGGTCAGCCGCTACGGCGACCGCGTGTACGCGGGCACCACCGCCCTCACCGCCCTGCCCCGCTTCCCCGACCCCACCGCCCAGCACGCCCCCGGCTCCCTCCTCGCCCCCATGCCGGGCACGGTCGTCCGCGTCGCGGAGGGCCTGGCCGCGGGAGCCGGGGTGGAGGCCGGACAGCCCCTGCTGTGGCTGGAGGCCATGAAGATGCAGCACCGGATCACGGCGCCGGCCACGGGAGTCCTGAGCGCCCTCCACGTCACGGCTGGACAGCAGGTGGAGGTCGGCACCCTCCTGGCGGTCGTGGAAGCGGCCCCGTAGGGGCACGCGCGGCCGTGCCCGGCACGCGGCCACCGCGCGGGAGCCCCGCACCACCCGCACCACCCGCACCCTCCGCACGACGCGAAGCCCCTCCCCCTAGGAGCGCTCATGCCCGTGATCGAGACAGAAGAGCACCAGGCCCTCCGCGCGGCCGTGGCCGCCCTGGGCGCCAAGTACGGCCGCGACTACCTCACCGACGCCGTCTCCTCCGGCCGCCACCCCGCGGAACTCTGGACGGAGGCCGCCGAGCTCGGCTACCTCGGCGTCAACCTGCCCGAGGAGTACGGCGGCGGAGGCGGCGGCATCGCCGAACTCTCCATCGTCCTGGAGGAGCTGGGCGCGGCCGGCTGCCCCCTGCTCATGCTGGTGGTCTCCCCGGCGATCTGCGGCACCGTCATCGCCCGCTTCGGCACCGAGGAGCAGAAACGGGAGTGGCTGCCCGCCCTCGCCGACGGCACCCGCACCATGGCCTTCGGCATCACCGAACCCGACGCCGGCTCCAACTCCCACCGCATCACCACCACCGCGCGGCGCGACACCGGCACCGGCGACTGGCTGCTCACCGGCCGCAAGGTGTTCGTCTCCGGGGTGGACACCGCCGACGCGACGCTCGTCGTCGGCCGGACCGAGGACGCCCGCACCGGGAGGCTCAAACCCTGCCTGTTCATCGTCCCGCGCGACACCGACGGCTTCCGGCGGCACGTCATCGACATGGAACTCAACGCCTCCGAGAAGCAGTTCGAGCTGCTCCTCGACGACGTGCGGCTCCCCGCGGGGGCGTTGGTGGGGGACGAGGAAGCGGGCCTGCTCCAGCTCTTCGCCGGCCTCAACCCCGAGCGCATCATGGGCGCCGCCTTCGCCATCGGCATGGGCCGCTACGCCCTCGCCAGGGCCGTCGCGTACGCCCGCGAACGCACCGTCTGGACGGTCCCCATCGGCGCCCACCAGGCCATCGCCCACCCCCTCGCCCAGGCGCACATCGAACTGGAGACGGCCCGCCTGATGACGCAGAAGGCCGCCCACCTGTGCGACGCCGGTGACGACACCGGCGCCGGCGAGGCCGCCAACATGGCCAAGTACGCGGCCGGGGAGGCCTGCGTGAAGGCCGTCGACCAGGCCGTGCACACCCTCGGCGGGAACGGCCTCACGCGCGAGTACGGGCTCGCCTCGCTGATAACGGCCGCGCGGGTGTCCCGCATCGCCCCGGTGAGCCGGGAAATGATCCTCAACTACGTCTCCCACCAGACGCTGGGCCTGCCCAAGTCGTACTAGCGCCTTCCGTCCGGACCGGGCCGGACCCCGCGGGGCCCGGCCCGGTCCGGACGAAAGCCCCTGAGCGCTTTGGAGGAACCGTGTTCCGCAGCGAGTACGCAGACGTCCCACCCGTCGAACTCCCCATCCACGAAGCCGTACTGGGCCGGGCCGCCGAATTCGGGAGCACCCCCGCGCTCGTCGACGGCACCGACGGCACCACCCTCACCTACGAGCAGCTCGACCGCTTCCACCGGCGGGTCGCCGCCGGGCTGGCCGAGGCCGGCGTGCGCAAGGGCGACGTGCTCGCCCTGCACAGCCCCAACACCATCGCCTTCCCCACCGCGTTCTACGCGGCCACCCGCGCGGGCGCGTCCGTCACCACCGTCCACCCGCTCGCCACCGCCGAGGAGTTCGCCAAGCAGCTGGAGGACGCCTCGGCCCGCTGGATCGTCACCGTCTCGCCGCTGCTGGACACCGCGCGCAGGGCCGCCGAACTCGCGAGCGGGGTGCGGGAGGTCTTCGTCTGCGACAACGCGCCCGGACACCGGTCCCTGACCGACATGCTGGGCTCCACCGCCCCCGAGCCCGCGGTCGACATCGACCCCGCCGAGGACGTCGCCGCCCTGCCGTACTCCTCCGGCACCACCGGCACCCCCAAGGGCGTGATGCTCACCCACCGCCAGATCGCCACCAACCTGGCCCAGCTCCAGCCCTCGATCACGGCCGGCCCCGGCGACCGCATCCTCGCCGTGCTGCCCCTCTTCCACATCTACGGGCTGACCGCCCTCATGAACGCCCCCCTGAGCCAGGGCGCCACCGTCGTCGTGCTGCCCCGCTTCGACCTCGAGACGTTCCTCGCGGCCATCCAGGACCACCGCATCACCGGCCTGTACGTCGCCCCGCCGATCGTGCTGGCCCTCGCCAAGCACCCGCTGGCCGACCGGTACGACCTGTCCTCCCTGAAGCACATCGTCAGCGCCGCCGCACCCCTGGACGCGCGCCTCGCCGCCGCCTGCTCCCGGCGGCTCGGCCTGCCGCCCGTCGGCCAGGCCTACGGCATGACGGAACTGTCACCGGGCACCCACGTCGTCCCGCTGGACGCGATGCACGACGCGCCGCCCGGCACCGTCGGCAAGCTGCTCGCCGGCACCGAGATGCGGATCGTCTCCCTCGACGACCCGGGCAAGGACCTCGGGCCCGGCGAGCCCGGCGAGATCCTCATCCGCGGCCCCCAGGTGATGAAGGGCTACCTCGGCCGGCCCGACGCCACCGCCGCGATCATCGACCGGGACGGCTGGCTGCACACCGGGGACGTCGGGTACGTGGACGGTGGCGACACCTCCCGCTCGAGCGGAGCCGGGAGCGGGGGAGGCTGGCTCTTCGTCGTCGACCGCGTGAAGGAACTCATCAAGTACAAGGGCTTCCAGGTCGCCCCCGCCGAACTCGAGGCACTGCTCCTCACCCACCCCGGCATCGCCGACGCGGCCGTCGTCGGCGTCCACGACGAGGACGGCAACGAGGTCCCGCACGCCCACGTGGTGCGCCGGCCGTCCGCCCCGGACCTCTCCGCGGCGGAGGTCATGGGGTACGTCGCCGAACGCGTCGCCCCCTACAAGCGGATCCGGCAGGTCACCTTCCTCGACACCGTCCCCCGCGCCGCCTCCGGCAAGATCCTGCGCCGCGAACTCCGCGCGACGCACGAGGAGCCCTCGTGACCCTGATCGGCCGCACCCGCGAGCGGGGCGTCGAAACGCTCAGCCTCGACGCCCCGGAACGCCGCAACGCCCTGTCCGCGACCCTCGTCGGCGAACTGGCCGACGCGCTCACCGACACCGGCCGGGACACCGCCGTCCGCGCGGTCGTCCTCACCCACACCGGCACCGCCTTCAGCGCCGGCGCCGACCTGCGCGACCCGCCCGCGCCCGAGGCCCTGACCGGCCTGCTGCGGCAGATCGTCGAACTGCCCAAGCCGGTCGTCGCCCGGGTCACCGGGCACGTGCGCGCGGGCGGCCTCGGCCTGCTGACCGCCTGCGACATCGCCGCCGCCGCCCACACCGCCACCTTCGCCTTCACCGAGGTCCGCATCGGCGTCGCCCCCGCCGTCGTCTCCCTGCCGGTCGTGCCCCGCACCGACCCGCGCGCCCTCGCCCGCTACTACCTCACCGGGGAACGCCTCGACGCCGCCGAAGCCGCCCGCATCGGCCTGCTCACCGCCGCCGGCGACGACGTCGACGCCGTCCTCGCCCCGATCCTCGACGGCCTGCGCAGAGCCGCCCCCGAAGCCCTGGCCGAGACGAAACGGCTGCTCACGGCTAGGGTGCTGGAGACCTTCGACCGGGACGCGGCCGACCTGACCGCGCTCTCGGCCCGGCTCTTCTCCTCCGCCACCGCGCGCGAAGGGATGACGGCCTTCCTCGAACGACGGGATCCGGAGTGGGTGGTGTGAGCACGACCGACCGTGCGGAACGAGTCCCCAAGCAGGACCGCAGCCGGGCCACCCGGCAGCGGCTCCTGGAAGCCGCCGTGGCCTGCCTCGCCGCGCACGGCTGGGCGGGCTCCACGGTGTCCGTCGTCGCCGAACGCGCCGGCGTCTCCCGGGGCGCCGCCCAGCACCACTTCCCCACCCGCGAGGACCTCTTCACCGCCGCCGTCGAGTACGTCGCCGAGGAACGCTCCACCGCCCTGCGCGCGCTGTTCCCCGAGGGCGCGGCGGCCGGGGACCGCCGCGCGGTGGTCGCGGCACTGGTCGACCTCTACACCGGCCCCCTCTTCCGCGCCGCCCTCCACCTGTGGGTCGCCGCCTCCGACGAGGAGCAGCTGCGCCCGCGGGTGACCGAGCTGGAGGCGCGCGTCGGCCGCGAGACCCACCGCATCGCCGTGGAACTCCTCGGCGCCGACGAGACCCGCCCCGGCGTCCGCGAGACCGTCCAGGGCCTCCTCGACATGGCCCGCGGCCTGGGCCTGGCCAACCTCCTCACCGACGACACGGCCCGCCGCGAACGGGTGGTGGGGCAGTGGGCGACGCTGCTGGACACGGCGCTGGGCTGACCCGTGGGCGACTTCCTGCAGGTGATCGTCGACCTCGACGCGGCCGGGACGGAGGCGGAACGGCTCGCGGCCCGCGCGGTCGCGTGGCTCGCGGCCGAGGGCGTCGTGCTCGCCGAGCGCACCCCGTGCGTGCCGGGAGGACCCCCGGGGCACCCGCCGGGCCCCTTCTGGCACCGGGCGGTGACCGACGACCGGGACCGGCCCCCCTCCGACGGCCTCGCCGTGCGCACCGGCCGCACCGGCTTCACCAGCGGCGCGGACATGCCGGGCGCGGCCCTCTGCCCGCGCTGCGGATCGGCCACCGCACTGGACGACGCGGCCTGGCAGCGGTTCGGCACCGCCATGCGGACCTGGTACGACGAGGGCGCCGCCACCGTCGGCTGCCCCGCCTGCGCCGCGGCCGTCCCCGTCCCGGACTGGACCTGGGACGAGGCGCCCCTCGCCGTCGGCCACCTGGGCCTGGAGTTCCGCAACCGGCCCGAGCTCAGCCCGCGGTTCCGCGCCCGGACGGCCGGGGCGCTGGGCGGGCACCGCACCGCGTACGTGCGGGGCAAGCTGTGAGAACCCGCGCGGTCACGCCCGCCCGCGTGCCCCGCGCACCGCGCGGCGGGCGCCCCGCGGCCCCGTCCCGCCCGCGGGGCGCCCGCTCGTTCACGGGCTGAGCCGCTCCACCCGCCAGCCCCCGTCCGCCCCGGCCACATACCGCAACCGGTCGTGCAGCCGGTTCTCGCGGCCCTGCCAGAACTCCACCGTCCGCGGGACCACCCGGAAGCCGCCCCAGTGCGGCGGCACCGGGACCTGCTCGCCCTCCGGGTACCGGGCGGCCAGCTCGGCGTAGGCGGCGTCCAGCTCCGCACGGCCGGCGATCACCGACGACTGGCCGCTGGCCCACGCGCCGAGCTGGGAGCCGTGCGGCCGGGTGCGGAAGTAGCGGGCCGTCTCGTCCCGGCCGGTGCGCCGCGCGGTGCCGGCGACGACGACCTGCCGGGCCATCGGGTGCCAGGGGAACAGCAGCGAGACGTGCGGGTTCGCCGCCAGGTCGCGGCCCTTGCGGGAGTCGTAGTTCGTGTAGAAGACGAACCCGTCGTCGTCGAAGTGCTTCAGCAGCACCGTGCGGGAACTGGGCCGGCCCTCCGCGTCCGCCGTGGAGACGACCATGGCGTTCGGCTCGAACAGCCCGCCCTCCGTCGCGGCCTGCTTGAACCAGCGCGCGAACTGCTCGACGGGAGTGGCGGCCAGGTCGGTCTCGAGGAGCCCCTCGGCCCGGTAGTGCTTGCGCATCGAGGCGAGATCGAAGGGAACGGCGTCTCGGTCGGTCACGCCGTCATCCTGCCGCATGGACGCGCCCCGCGGGGAGGAGGCGTCCCCACCGGACGGAAGCCATGCCAGTGGCACTCAGTGCCGCAGGCCCTCCCCAAAAGTGGCACTCGGGGATATCGTGCTGGCACTGATCCGATTGGGTGACCGCCAGCCGGGCATCACAGGGGTACGTCCAGGACCGCGAGTCCCGTGAGCCGACCGCGGATCCACCGGACGCACCCGCCTTCCGTCGGCCGGCCCGTGGCCGCACCACCCACAACCCCATCCGTCACCCACCTGACGAGGAGCCGCCTGATGTCCGACTTCGTACCCGGGCTCGAAGGAGTCGTCGCGTTCGAAACGGAGATCGCCGAACCGGACAAGGAGGGTGGCGCCCTGCGGTACCGGGGCGTCGACATCGAGGATCTGGTCGGACACGTCTCCTTCGGCAACGTCTGGGGGCTGCTCGTCGACGGGGCCTTCGCCCCCGGCCTGCCGCCCGCCGAGCCGTTCCCCATCCCCGTGCACTCCGGCGACATCCGCGTCGACGTCCAGTCCGCGCTCGCCATGCTGGCACCCGTCTGGGGCCTGAAACCCCTGCTCGACATCGATGCCGAGCAGGCCCGCGAGGACCTCGCCCGCGCCGCGGTGATGGCCCTCTCCTACGTCGCCCAGTCCGCCCGCGGCCAGGGCCTGCCCATGGTCCCGCAGCGCGAGATAGACAAGGCGCACTCCGTCGTCGAGCGCTTCATGATCCGCTGGCGCGGCGAGCCCGACCCCAAGCACGTCGCCGCCGTCGACGCGTACTGGACGTCGGCCGCCGAGCACGGCATGAACGCCTCCACCTTCACCGCCCGCGTCATCGCCTCCACGGGCGCGGACGTGGCGGCGGCCCTCTCGGGCGCCGTCGGCGCCATGTCCGGCCCGCTGCACGGCGGGGCGCCCTCCCGGGTGCTGCACATGATCGAGGAGATCGAGCGCACCGGGGACGCCGAGGCGTACGTGAGGCAGACCCTCGACAAGGGCGAACGCCTCATGGGCTTCGGCCACCGCGTCTACCGCGCGGAGGACCCCCGCGCCCGCGTCCTGCGCCGCACCGCCCGCGAACTCGGCGCCCCGCGCTACGAGGTCGCCGAGGCCCTGGAGAAGGCCGCCCTGGCCGAACTCCACGCCCGCCGCCCCGACCGGGTCCTCGCCACCAACGTCGAGTTCTGGGCCGCCATCGTCCTGGACTTCGCCGAGGTCCCGGCCCACATGTTCACCTCGATGTTCACCTGCGCCCGCACGGCGGGCTGGTCGGCCCACATCCTGGAGCAGAAGCGCACCGGCCGCCTGGTCCGCCCCTCGGCCCGCTACATCGGCCCGGGCCCCCGCGACCCGCGCGAGATCGAGGGCTACGCGGACCTCACCCGCTGACCCAGCGGGCCCCGCGGCCCCGGGAAAGCCCCCGGAAACGCAGACGACCCGCGAGTCGGGTTCCTCCCTCGGGAGGAGCCGGCCGGACGTACCGGCGACTCGCGGGTCGGGTGACTGCTGGGGATTGGGCCGGCTGCGCGCTTGTCTCGCACGCTGGTCCGGCACCGCACGGAATGTGGTGACGGGCCGCTAGCCCGCAGCCACCTCACGCGTCCGGTATTCACACATCTGCCGAACCACCTCCCTTCTCGTGTACCTGAAACCCTAGGAAACGACCGCGCCTGACATCAACCTCTTTTTTTCGCGATCCCGGTGCCGGCCACGCGGTGATCACCTAGCGTGCCGCGCATGGACGGGATGCGGCGGGCGGTTCTCAGCGGGTCGGTGTTCGAGGAGCGGATCGGGTACGCGCGGGCCGTCGTCGACGGCGACCGGGTGCACGTGTCGGGGACGACCGGGTTCGACTACGCGACGATGACGATCCCCGACGACGTCGTGGAGCAGGCCGAGCAGTGCCTGCGGAACATCGGGGCCGCGCTGGAGGAGGCGGGGTGCACCTTCGCCGACGTCGTGCGGGTGCGGTACCTGCTGCCCGCGCGGGAGGACTTCGAGCCGTGCTGGCCGGTGCTGAGGCGGTGCTTCGGCGAGGTGCGCCCGGCCGCGACGATGCTGGAGTGCGGCCTCGCGGACCCGCGCATGAGGATCGAGATCGAGGTGGACGCGCGCCGGGGGAGCGGGGCCGCGGCGTCCGGGCGGCAGGCGGCGGGCTGACCGGGGCGACCTGCGGCGACGCGCTCTCCCGCGCACACCTTGTGGACACATGCGGGCCGGGCGTACAACGATTCCCCCAATCTTGCGGGAACTCGATGTGTGCTGCATCACGTTCAAGTTCAATGGTGGCAAGTGAGCGAACCGGCGTGCCGTACGTGCGGACGCAGCCTGCAGGGGGTCCAGGTGAGTGCTTCCCGGCGTAGTGGGGCCACCGACGAGCTGGGGCCGGACGGGCCCGAGCCCGGGCGGGAGGGGCCGGACGGGTCCGATCTGCTCGCCGCGTTGCTGGACGGCATGGACGCCGCCCTGTGCGCCTTCGACGCGGACGGGGTCGTGACGCACTGGAACCGCGAGGCGGAGCGGATCCTCGGGTGGACCGCGGCCGAGGCGGTGGGCCGGCCGGGGCTCGCCGGGTGGGCGGTGCGCCGTGCGGACGCCGAGGAGGTCGAGGCGCGGCTGATGTCGGCCATGGACGCGCCGGGCCGGCAGGTGCACGAGTTCGCGCTGCTGACGAAGGACGGCGGCCGGGTGCTGGTGCGGACGCAGTCCGCGGCGGTGCGCGGGCCGGACGGGAAGCCGGCGGGGGTGTACTGCGCGTTCAGCGAGGTGCACACGCAGATCGACCTCGAGCGTTCGATCGCGCTGAGCGAGGCGCTGCTGGAGGACGCGAGCTGGGGTGTCGTGCTGGTCGACGCCGACCTGCGGCCCGCGGTGGTGAACCCGCACGCGGCGCGGGCGCTGGGCACGGGGCGGACGTCCGTGCTGGGGCGGCCGCTCGGTGAGCTGCTGGCGCAGGGGGTGGAGGAGCTGGAGAGCGCGCTCACCCACGTGCTGGCCCAGGGCGCGCCGCCCGCGCCCGCCGACCTGTGGGTGGGCGTGCGGACGCCGGAGGGCGAGCGGCGGCGGTGCTGGCGCAGCGGGTTCGTGCGGCTGGCGTCGCCGCTCGCGGAGGAGCCGGTGCCGCTCGGTGTCGGCTGGATGTTCCAGGACGTGACCGAGTCCCGGCAGGGCGAGCAGGAGGCGTCGCTGCTGCGGTTCCGCGCGCAGCAGCTGCACCGGGCGGCGCGGGCGGCCGCGGAGTGCGAGGACCCGGCGGAGGCGGCCACGGTCCACCTGGACTTCGCGCTCGCCGGGTTCGCCGACCACGCGCTGATCGACCGGGTCGCCGACGGCGGGGCGGAGGAGGCGGAGAGCGGGGGGCGGGTCCGGCTGGTGCGGATCGCGGCCACGCCGTCCGGGGCCCCGGGGCCGAGCAGGCTCGCCGGCCGGGCGGGCCTGCCGGTGCGGTACGGCGAGGACCACCCGGCGGTGCAGTGCGTGGCGCGGATGGGGTCGGTGCGGGCGAGCGCGGGGCCCGTGGCCGCCGAGGAGGCGCGGGCGTGGGCGTCGGCGCGGCAGTGGCCGACGGACGCGGTGCACGCCCTGTGCACGGTGCTGCGCAGCCGGGGCCGGACCCTGGGTGCCGTGACGTTTCTGCGCGGTGCGGGCCGGAACGGGTTCGAGCGTTCCGACGCGGTGTACGCGGAGGACGTGGCGGTGCACATCGCCGCGGCGCTGGACCTGGCGGGGCTGGGGCCCGCGCGGCCGGGTGGGGCCGGGAGCACCGGGACGCGTGCGGACGGGCCCTGACCGCCCCGCCGGCCCGGCGGTGCCCCACCGGTTCCGGCGGCGCGGCGCCGGGGGCCGTGTCCGCGGCCCCGTGTCCGCGGCTCAGTGCCGGTAGAAGATCCGGTCCCGGTACTCCTCGAGGACGCGGCCGTTCCACTCGTGGCCGCCGTCCACGTTGCCGGAGCGCAGGAGCGGGGGCTCGATGCCGCGGTCGGCCAGGACGGCGGAGGCGGTGGCCGCGACGGCCTGGAGGAGGGCCGTGGTGACGACCGTGGACGCGGGGGCGAAGGGCGCGGGGACGTTGTCGAGGGTGAGTTCCGCGTCGCCCACCGCGATCTTGGAATCCAGGACGAGGTCGCAGTGGTCCTTCAGGAACGTCCCGGAGGGGTGCCGGGACGTCGTCCCGCTCGCGTACGCCACCGAGGTCACGCCGATGACCCGCACGCCCCGGGAGCGGGCGCCGAGGGCCATCTCCACGGGGAGGGCGTTGCGGCCGGACAGGGAGACGATCACCAGGGCGTCGCCCGCGCGGACCGGCGAGGAGTCGAGCACGGCGCCCGCGAGCCCGTCGACCCGCTCCAGGGCGGAGCCCAGCGTGGCCGGCACCACGTCGACGCCGACGGTGCCCGGGACGGCGAGCAGGTTCACCAGGGCCAGGCCGCCCGCACGGTAGACGAGGTCCTGTGCGGCGAGGGAGGAGTGGCCGGCGCCGAAGGCGAAGAGCCGGCCGCCCTCCGCGACGGTGTCGGCGAGCAGCGTGCCCGCGGCCGCGACGGCGTCGGCCTCCTCGTCGCGCACGCGGTGCAGCAGCTCGATCGCGGCGTCGAGGAACAGCCCGGCCGGCGTGCGGTCGCTCATGGGGCATCCCTTCGGGTGGCTCTGCTGCGGATCACCGTGCGGTCCGGACCGGTGCCGTGTCAATACGGCGGCCGGGGCGCGGCTCCCCGGGGCCGGCGCGGCCGTCCGCCGGGGCCGCGGCACCTGCGGGGAGCCCCCGTCGACACGGCGCGGCCCGCTTGTCAGCCGCATGCGTCAGAATTGAGTCCTGGGCCGGGGCGCGCGCCGGTGAGCCGTCCAGCCTCCGGCAGGGCTGATCGCAGATCTCATGAGGGGCACGTATGTCCGGACTGATCGACACCACGGAGATGTATCTCCGCACCATCCTCGAGCTGGAGGAGGAAGGTGTGGTCCCCATGCGCGCCCGGATCGCCGAGCGGCTCGACCAGAGCGGGCCGACGGTCAGCCAGACGGTGGCGCGGATGGAGCGCGACGGTCTGGTGTCCGTCGCCAGCGACCGCCACCTGGAGCTGACGGAGGAGGGCCGCCGGCTGGCCACGCGCGTGATGCGCAAGCACCGCCTCGCCGAGTGCCTGCTCGTCGACGTGATCGGTCTGGAGTGGGAGCAGGTGCACGCCGAGGCCTGCCGCTGGGAGCACGTGATGAGCGAGGCCGTGGAGCGTCGCGTGCTGGAGCTGCTGCGGCACCCGACCGAGTCGCCCTACGGCAACCCGATCCCGGGGCTGGAGGAGCTCGGCGAGAAGGACGGCGCCGACCCGTTCCTGCACGAGGGCATGGTCTCGCTGGCCGATCTCGACCCGGGCCCCGAGGGCAAGACGGTCGTGGTGCGCCGGATCGGCGAGCCGATCCAGACGGACGCGCAGCTGATGTACACGCTGCGCCGGGCGGGCGTGCAGCCCGGTTCGGTGGTGAGCGTGACGGAGTCGGCGGGCGGGGTGCTGGTCGGCAGCGGCGGCGAGGCGGCCGAGCTGGAGTCGGGCGTCGCCTCCCACGTGTTCGTCGCCAAGCCCTGACCGGGGTCCGGCGCGCCGTCCGCGGCCGCGCCGTCCGCGGCCGCGCCGGCGCGGCGACGTGAGCGCGCCGGATCCGCGGTCCGGTGCGCCGGGTCGCGGCGCCCGCCGGGTTCGCGTGCGAGGCTGTTGCACGGGGCATATGACCTGAGAGGTTCTTGGCCGGCCGGGCGGCGCTGCCCCCGGCCGGGGAGGGGCGGGGCGATGTGCCGTGACCACGTGAGGAGCCCCGGCGCCGTACGGCGCCGGGGCCTGTCCTCCCCTGCGCTGACCCGGAGCCCCGAGCTCTCAGGGTCATTCCCCGCGGACCGGTTTCCCCGAGCGGTCCGCCCCCCGCTGAAGATCTCCCCCGGGTCGCGGCGATCAATCCTCGGAAGGTGTCACTCGAACGAGGGGTGTTGCCAGGCGGAACGGCATTCTCGAATGTGCATTCGATAACCTGCGGGCGACAGCGGCAACGGCAGGGCGAGCACGGCAGACAGCGGGCAGTCAGGGAACTTGGGGGTGCCACCACCATGGCGCGACGCATCGACGTGACCGGGGCGGACGGCGTACGACTCGCCGCCTGGGAGTTCGGCGATCCGGTCAAGAGCGGTACCGGCCCGGCGGAGAGCGCCGCGCAGGGCGCCCCGGGCGTGCTGTTACTGCACGGTCTGATGGGCCGCGCCTCGCACTGGGCGCCCACCGCCCGCTGGCTCTCCGAGCGCCACCGCGCCGTCGCCCTCGACCAGCGCGGCCACGGCCGCAGCGACAAGCCCCCGCGGGCCGCCTTCACCCGCGAGGCCTACGTCGACGACGCCGAGGCCGCCCTCGAGCAGCTCGGCCTCGGCCCGGCCGTCCTCATCGGCCACGCCATGGGCGCGCTGACGGCGTGGCAGCTGGCCGCCAAGCGGCCCGACCTGGTCCGCGGGCTGGTCATCTGCGACATGCGGGCCTCCGCCCTCGGCGGCGCCTCGCAGCACGAGTGGGCCGAGTGGTTCAGGACCTGGCCGGTCCCGTTCGCCACGCTCGCCGACGTGCGCAAGTGGTTCGGCGAGGACGACCCGTGGGTGGAGCGGCCCAACCCCGCCCGCGGCGAGTTCTACGCCGAGGTGATGGCCGAGGGCCCGGACGGCTGGCGTCCGGTGTTCGACCCGGAGCAGATGCTCCGCTCGCGCGAGGCGTGGGTGACCGACGCCCACTGGGAGGAACTGGCCCAGGTCCGCTGCCCCGCCCTGGTGGTCCGCGGCCTCGACGGCGAGCTGGGCCGCGCGGAGGCCCAGGAGATGGTGCGGGTCCTGCCGCACGGCCGGTACGCGGAGGTGGCCGACGCGGGCCACCTCGTCCACTACGACCAGCCGGAGGCCTGGCGGGCGGCGATCGAGCCGTTCCTGGACGCGCTCGGCCGGTCCTGACGCACCGGGGGGGGGGGGGGGGGGGGGGGGGGGGGGGGGGGGGGTCCCCCCCCCCCCTTCCTCCCTCCCTGTCTCCCCCGGTGGGGTCCGTACGGCACCCCGCCTTGCCCGGGGCCCCCCCGCGCC
>NZ_JBVITR010000003.1:151191-155878 GCF_055574875.1 Streptomyces sp. NPDC034670 | reverse complement strand
CCCTTCCTTCCTTACGCATCCCTCACTCTCCGCCCCCCGCCCCCACCCCCCCCCCCCCCCCCCCCCCCCCCCCCCCCCCCCCCCCCCCCCCCCCCCGGTCGCTCCCGGCCGGCTCCCCTCGGCGGGATCCGGCACGCCCTCCCGGTTGCCCGGGTCACCCCCCGGCCGGCCGCCGTGAGGACCTCCGGCGGACGGCGGGCCGTCTCGGCGCCCTCGGACGGCCCGTCCGCGAAGAGCACTTCGGGGCGGTGCGGCAGGTCGGCGGAGCCAGTCCTCCCGCGCACGCCGGTCGAGTGGCCGGCGACGGGCTCGTGCCGGCCCGGGACTGCCGGGACTGCCGGGACTGCCGGGACTGCCGGGACTGCCGGGACTGCCGGGCGGCGGCCCTACCGGTCGCTCCCGCACGCGTAGGCCAGGGGCGGGACCAGTTCCTCCGCG
Source organism: Streptomyces sp. NPDC034670 (assembly GCF_055574875.1). NCBI lineage: Bacteria > Bacillati > Actinomycetota > Actinomycetes > Kitasatosporales > Streptomycetaceae > Streptomyces > Streptomyces sp. NPDC034670. The sequence continues at coordinate 155,440 of NZ_JBVITR010000003.1, read as the reverse complement.
CCCGGCAGCCACCGGTTCGCCGGGGTCGGACGGCAGGCCCACTGCACGGCCCCCCGGGACCCGACCCGCGTGGGCGGCGCGGCGACGTACCCGCCCTCGCCCAGCACCGTCAGATCGAGCGAGGACGGCGCCCAGCCCAGTGCCCGCAGCAGGCCCGGCACCTTCGCCGTCGCGCCCGGCAGCACGAAGAACTCCATGCGCCCCCGGGGCGTCAGGGTCACCGGCCCGGGCGGCAGCCCCATCCGCCGCATCCGGGCCAGGGCCAGGAACCCGGCGGTCTCGGGGACCGAGACCGCGTCGAACGCGTGGCCCGTGGGCAGCAGGATCGAGGCGGCCGGCCGCTCCCGCCACATGCGGCGGACGGCGGTGGCGCTGCCGGTCGCCCGGGCCGCCCAGTCGGGTCCGGCCGGGTGTGCGCCGGGCGCGGGGCACGCGGCGTCACCGCACGAGCAGCGGTGCGTCCCGCCCGCGGTCTCCAGCCAGGTGCCCGGGAACACGTCCCAGTGCCGCTCCTCGACGTAGCGAACTGCGGTGTCCAGCAGCGATGCCCCGCGCTGCGTCGGGATCTGTGCGGCTCCGGTGCCCGGGATCGTCTCTTCCACGATGAACACAACTACGGCCGTCACCGGGGGTTACGCCCGCGGGCATGCGCGGGGGAGGAGCACCGGCCCCGGGCCGGGGCGCATGGGTGCATGTGCGGGGGCGCGCATGAGGATCGGCGTCTCCTGATGGGTAACCACGAGGAGGGCCGGCATCAGCCGTTATCCCGGCAAGCTTCGCAAAACTGGCATTACCGGTACAGCGGTGGGGCATTGATCTTCACGTCCGTACTTCCCGCCGGGACGCGGGAGGCACGGCCGCGCAAGACACGTCAACTCGGTGCGCGGGCAGGCACCGCAGCCTCAGGGGGTACGCCATGGCCGCAAGGCCTCTCGTCGCGCGGCAGCCGAACGAACGGCTGCAGGCGCTCATCCAGGAAGCCGGCTGCTCCAACGCCGGACTGGCCCGCAGGGTCAACATGTGCGGCGCCGAGCACGGCCTCGACCTGCGCTACGACAAGACGTCGGTGGCCCGGTGGCTGCGCGGACAGCAGCCGAGGGGCCGGGCGCCGGCGATCATCGCGGAGGCGCTGGGCCGCAAACTGGGCCGCACGGTCACGATCGACGAGATCGGCATGGCCAACGGCAAGAACCTCGCGGCGGGCGTCGGCCTCCAGTTCTCGCCGACGGTCCTGGGGGCCGTCGAGCAGGTCTGCGAGCTGTGGCGCAGCGACGTGGGCCGGCGGGACTTCCTGTCCGGCTCCTCCGTCGCCGCCTCCGCGCTGGTGGAGCCGAGCCGCGACTGGCTGATCTCCACGCCCGACGCGCAGGTGGCGCGCTCGGCCGGGCCGCGCGTGGGCCGGTCCGACGTGGCGGCCGTGCGGTCCATGACGCAGGCGCTGGTGGACCTGGACCACCAGTACGGCAGCGGGCACGTGCGCCCGGTCGTCGTGCACTACCTCAACAGCGTGGTCTCGGGCCTGCTGGCGGGGTCGTACCGGGAGGCCGTCGGGCGCGAACTGTTCGCCGCCGTCGCGCGGTTGACCGAGCTCGCCGGGTACATGGCCGTCGACACCGGGCAACCGGGCCTGGCCCAGCGCTACTACATCCAGGCGCTGCGGCTGGCGCAGGCGGCCGGGGACCGCGGGTACGGCGGGTACGTGCTCGCCGCCTCCATGAGCCACCTGGCCGCACAGCTCGGGAACCCGCGCGAGATCGCCCAGTTGGCACGCGCGGCGCAGGAGGGCGCGCGGGGGCGCGTGACTCCCCGCGCGGAGGCGATGTTCCACGCGGCGGAGGCGCGCGGGCACGCGCTGATGGGCGACGTGCACGCCGCGTACGAGGCGGTCGGGCGCGCGGTGAGCGCCATGGAGGCGGCCGACGCGTCCTCCGGGGACGACCCGGCGTGGATCGCCCACTTCGACGAGGCCTACCTGGCCGACGAGCTGGCGCACTGCCACCGCGACCTCGGGCAGGCCGAGGCCGCCGCCCGGTACGCCCGGGAGGCCCTGGTCGGCCACCCCGAGTCGCGGGCGCGGCGGCGGGCGATCGGCTACGTGCTGCTGGCCACCGCCCAGGTCCAGCAGCGGGAGGTCGAACAGGCCTGCGCCACGGGGCTGAAGGCGGTGGAACTGCTCGACGGGCTCAGGTCCGACCGGGGCGCCGCCTACCTGGAGGACCTCCGGCAGCGCCTGGAGCCGTACCGGGAGGAGTCGGTGGTCCGGGAGTTCGGGGCGCGCGTGGAGTTCCGGGCGGCCGCCTGAACACCGGGGGCGCGGGGGGTGGACGCGTGAGGCGGGCGCGGCCGGAGCGGGGCAGGTGACGTAATCAGCGTACGGGGAGCCGGTTTTGTTACCGCGCTCACAGGGCAGGAGGTCAGGTTCGGTGCTGCGTGGCATCGGCCTCGGGGGACCCGGTAGCGTGAGCCGACGATTCACAAGGTCCCCCATTGGTAGGAGTCCCGGTGACGCAGAGCGGACAGGGCGAGGAGCCCTCGGCGCGCCCCGCGCACGAAGGCATCGTGCTGCCCTCCGACGGCGGTGAACCCCTGCTGCCGAGCATGACGGCCGGCCCCGGCGCCGCGGACGGCCGGCACCCCGCCGGACCGCCCCCGGCTCCGTCCGCGGGCCAGGCCTGGGGCGGCGCGTGGGGCTCCGGGCAGCAGTCGCCCGCCCCGCCGCCCGGCCAGGACTGGCAGTCCCCGCCCGATCCGCGGTGGGGCGCCCGGGAGCAGCAGGCCGCCTGGGGCGCGCAGGGCCCGTCCGGCGCGTTCGCGGGCCGACCGGGACCCGGCCCGCTGCCGCCCGAGGGGGCCCCGCCCCCGGGCTCCGGATACGGCGGCCACCCCGGCGGCCACCCCGGCGGAGGCGGCGTCCACGGCGGCCCGGGAGCCCCGCTGCCGCCCCAGCACGGCGCCCCCTACGGCGCGTCCGCCGCGGACGCGTACGGCACCCCGCCCGCCGGCGCGCCGCTGCCGCCGGTGTCGCCGGAGGGTGCGACCCAGTACCTGCCGCCCGTCCCGGGCGCACCCGACGGGGCGGAGGGGGCCACCCAGTTCCTGCCGCCGGTGCCCGCCGGCGGCGACGAGGCGGCGACCCAGTACATACCCCCGGTGGGCCCGGGCGCGCTGCCGCCCGAGACGCCCGCCGGACACGACCCCGAGACGACCCGGTTCCTGGGCCGGCGGGACGTGCCCGGCGCGGGCGCCGCACCGCTGCCGTCGGCCGGCCACCCCGACGCCGAGGCCACCCAGTACATCCCTCCCGTGACCGACCGGGCGGCCGGCCCGGCCCACGACGACGGCAGCCGGCAGCCGCCCGCCGAGTTCGACAACCTCTTCCGCGCCGAGGGCGACGACCGGGCCGGCTCCACCCAGCAGCTCCCGCGCGTCGAGTACGGCGCGCCCGCGCAGGCGGCCCCGCCCGGCCCGGGCGGCGGCCGGAGGGCCGCCCACGACGGCGGCCGGGGCGGCGGCCGGGGCCGGACCGGTTCACGGGTGCCGCTGCTCGCGGCGGTCGGCGTCGGCATCGCGGTGCTCGGCGTCGGCGCGGGCGCGCTGCTCGGCGGCGGCGGGAGCGACGGGGACGGGAAGAAGCAGCCGGTCTCCGCCACCGCTCCCGCGAGCGAGCAGCCCTCCGCCCCGGCCTCCCCCTCGCCGTCCGTCGACCCGGCCCGTCAGCAGGCCGTCGAGCTGGACAAGCTGCTGGCCCACAGCGGCGACAGCCGGACCGCCGTGATCAACGCGGTGGCCGACGTGAAGGCCTGCCGCAACCTCGACCAGGCGGCCAAGGACCTGCGGGACGCGGCCCGGCAGCGCAACCAGTTGGTCACCGACCTCTCCGGCCTCTCCGTGGACAAGCTGCCCGACCACGAGGCGCTGACCGCCTCGCTCACCAAGGCGTGGCAGGCGTCGGCGGCGGCCGACAACCACTACGCGGCCTGGGCCGACCAGGTCGCCGGCAAGAAGGGCTGCAAGAAGGGCCAGGCCCGCACGACCGGCCAGACCCAGGCCGGCAACCGGGCCAGCGGCACCGCGACCGCCGAGAAGACCAAGGCGTCCAGGCTGTGGAACGCCATCGCCCAGCAGCACGGCCTGCCCCAGCGCCAGCCGACCCAGCTGTGACGGGCCCAGGGAGGGAGGAGGGGGGGGGGGGGGGGGGGGGGGGGCGGGGGGGGGGGGAGGGGGGGGGGGGGGGGGGGCCGGCCCCCAT
>NZ_JBVITR010000003.1:144543-151181 GCF_055574875.1 Streptomyces sp. NPDC034670 | reverse complement strand
CCCAACACCACACCCACCCCCCCCCCCCCCCCCCCCCCCACCCCCCCCCCCCCCTCCTCCCCCCCCCCCCCCCCCCCCCCCCCCCCCCCCCCCCCCCCCCCCCCCCCCGTCCGTCAGGGGCGTTACACCAGGTCCGCCTCGAGCAGGGTTCCCGTGACGTCGGTGAAGCCGTCGCGGGCCGACACCAGCCGGCCCTCCCGGACCACCTGCAGGGCGGCGTTGGCGTTGACCATGCGGGGGAAGCCGACGGCGGCGAGCTCGTCCTGGAACTTCCACCGCAGGGTCGGGGTGAGCCCGCCCGTGTCGACCTCCAGCCCGCCGTCCAGGGCCCCGCTCACGGCGTCGGCGCTCACCTCGCCGTCGCCGAGCGACTCGACGGCCTGCCGGAAGACGGTGTAGGCGATCCAGGTGGTCTGCACCCCGGCGTCCGCGGCGTCGATCCGGTTGTCGCCGAACGCCTCCGTCTCGATCACCTTCTTCATCGGCTCCCAGCGCGCGTCGCCCGCCGCCGGGTACCAGCCGGTGACGTACGCCCCCTCGTACGGCCCCGACGCCCCGCCGGACGTGTCGAGCACCGACTGGTCGACGCTGCCCAGCACGGTCGCGGTGCGCACCTCGGGGTAGTCGCCGCGGGCCCGCCGGAAGGAGTCCATGAAGGTGCTCGTGCGGTCGCCGAGCGCGGGCACGACGCAGCCGGGCTTCGCCGGGTCGCCGGCGGTGCGCCGCAGCGCCTGCCGCGCCTCGTCGCCGTACGCGGTGGCGTCCTCCGCGGCCCGCAGGTCCCCGGCCGGCTCGTGCCCGCCCGCCTTCAGGCCCGAGTCGAGCAGCGGGGGCAGCTGGTCGCCCGCGATGGTGTCGGGCCGGACCAGGGCGACCGGTCCGCAGGTGTCGGCGAGGGTGCGGCCGAGGCCCGCCAGCAGCACCGGCTGACCGCCGTTGACGGGATAGGACAGGGGGCTGGTGAACTCGTCGGCGGTGATGCCGTAGCCGCCGATGTACGGGATGCCGGCGCCCTCCAGGGCGGGCAGGAAGGAGTCGGCGTGCACGCTGTAGGAGCCGACGACCGCGACGGCGCCCTCCTCGACCGCGCGCCGGGCGCACCGCGCGGCGGCCACGGTGTCGTTCTTCTCGTTGCAGGTCAGGACGGAGAGCCGGCGGCCGTTGAGGCCGCCCTGGGCGTTGACCCAGCGGGCGTAGGCCTGGGCGAACGCGGGCATCCCGGGCTTGTTGGTGGTGTCGGTGCCCTCGGGCGCCCAGGTCATCACGGTGATCGGGTCGTCCCCGGAGCCCCCCGTGACACCGGGGACGACCCCGCAGCCGGCGGTGAGCGTGACGCACGCCGCCACCGCACCCGTGGTCAGGGCACCGGCTCTGGTCCGCCGGGGGAGGAGACGGGGGAGGAACGTGCTGCGGATGCGTCGCCTGCCGGTCATGGTGCGCACCATTCCGTCACATGGCCAACCCCGGAGTGACCCTCGGTCGACGTGTGGTGACGCGGAGGTGAATTACGGGGTCCGGTGCGCGCCGCGCGGAGCGGAAACGTACGATCGACGACCGTGCAAGGTTCGGAGAACTCTTCCCGTCGCGGCCGTCGCTCCTCCACCATGGGCGGCATGCCGCTCAACGACATGCCGTGGTGGCGCTGGCGCAGCAACGTGCGCTCCGCGCTGCACATGCTCTCCGACCCCGCCTTCCAGCGGGACGTCTGGCTGGCCGGGGTGGACGGCTACGGTGACGTCACCGACGCGGTCTACCGGCTGGTGGAGGACACCTGGCTGGACAACTGGTCCGCCGAGAAGTACGTCGGCACGATCTTCCGCGACTCCCAGGAGGCGGCGCTCGTCGACACCGCGGTGCTGCGGGTGCTGCGGATCATGCACCAGGTCGGGCCGGACGCGCCGGTCACCGCCTACCTCGAGCACCACGGGTGGCCGGAGGCGGTGCGGGCCGCGCGGGACGCGCACGTGCGGATGGCGACGAGCGACGGCGAGGACCCCGACGCCCCGCCGCGCACCCTCGAGGTGCTGCGGATCCTGACGCGGTCCGCGTAGCGGAACGGCCGGACGGCCGGGATCCCCCGTGTGGGACCCTTTCCAGCATGAGCGAGCAGTCCAACCGAGCCGCGGCCCCGGCCGACCAGTACGTCCTCACCCTGTCCTGCCCCGACAAGCAGGGCATCGTGCACGCCGTGTCCAGCTACCTGTTCATGACCGGGTGCAACATCGAGGACAGCCAGCAGTTCGGCGACCACGACACGGGGCTGTTCTTCATGCGGGTCCACTTCTCGGCCGAGGCCCCGGTGACCGTGGAGAAGCTGCGGGCCAGTTTCGCGGCGATCGGCGACTCCTTCCGGATGGACTGGCGGATCGACCGGGCCGACCAGCGGATGCGGATCCTGCTGATGGTCAGCCGGTTCGGTCACTGCCTGAACGACCTGCTGTTCCGCGCGCGGACCGGCGCGCTGCCCGTGGAGATCGCCGCAGTGGTGTCCAATCACACCGACTTCGCCGAGCTGGTGTCCTCGTACGACATCCCCTTCCACCACATCCCGGTGACGAAGGACACCAAGCCGGAGGCCGAGGCGCGGCTGCTGGAGATCGTGCGCGAGGAGCGGGTGGAACTCGTCGTGCTCGCCCGCTACATGCAGGTCCTCTCGGACGACCTGTGCAAGCAGCTCTCCGGGCGGATCATCAACATCCACCACTCCTTCCTGCCGAGCTTCAAGGGCGCCAAGCCGTACCACCAGGCGCACGCCCGGGGCGTGAAGCTCATCGGCGCCACCGCGCACTACGTCACCGCCGACCTCGACGAGGGCCCGATCATCGAGCAGGAGGTCGAGCGGGTGGGCCACGACGCCACCCCCGACCAGCTCGTCGCCGTCGGCCGGGACGTGGAGTGCCAGGCGCTCGCCCGCGCGGTGAAGTGGCACGCGGAACACCGCATCCTGCTGAACGGCCGCCGCACGGTGGTGTTCGCCTAGGACGTGTGTCGAAAGTCCCGCCCGCCCGGCGACGCCTGGTACGCACGCTCGCCGCGTCGTCGGGCTCGCCCCGGTACCTCCCGGTACCGGGGCGACCCTCCGCCTCGCGATCGCACGCTCCCCCGGGCTCTCGGCTTCGCCCGAGCAGGGGGCACCCCCACGACGTCGCCGGGCCCGCCCCTCGGGCAGACGACGCTGCTTTCGAAACACGCCCCAGGGGTCCCGCCCCGGCCCGTCACATCCGGCTCAGGGAGGCTGCCGCGAGCAGGACGTCCCTGATCGCCCCGCGGTCCCCCTCCTGGCCGGCGGCCGCCTCCTGCGGGGGCACGTGGCCCGCGGCCAGGCGGCAGAACTCCGCGCCGTCCAGCGCCACGTGGGCCACCTCGTGCTCGGCGGAGCCCTTCGCGGCGGGGGAGTCCAGCGGGATCAGCCACTCACCGCCGCCGGACCCCTCGATCTCCAGCCGCAGGCTGCGCCCCGGTTCACCGGCGGCGACCGGGCGCCGCTCGACGGGGGAGGCCAGTCCGGACCGGCGGCGGGCCTCCAGCACGGCCGGGAGCATCCGCGCGGCCAGGTCGACCATGTGGTGCAGGTGCCGTCCGGAGGGCGGGTCGTAGGGGTAGTCCACCGCCTCGGCGATGTCCTCCGCGTGCACCCAGCACTCGAAGGCCCGGTCCAGCATCGCGTCGGGCAGGGGCAGCTCGAAGTCGCCGTACGGCACCGCCGGCCACCCGGCGCCGCCGCCGGCGAAGGACGCGGCCCGCACGAGGCGGTGGCCCTGCTCCCGCCAGGGCGCCCGCACGGAGCGGGTGGGCGGGAAGCGGGCGGCGCGCCAGTAGGCCTCGGTGCGGGCCGCCGGGGTGGGGCGCTCGGCCCGGACGTCACCGAGCGGATCGTCCAGGCCGAGGGCGACCGCGACCAGCCCGTCGACGGTCAGCAGGTGGGCGATGACCCCGGCGACGGTGGTGCGGCGCGTGCTCGCCTCGTCGGCCTCGTACCAGCGCAGCCGCACCGGCGCGCGCCACTCGGCGTCCCCGAAGTCCTGGAGCAGCGCGTCCAGGCGCGCGGTCTCGGCGTCGTAGGCGGCGGCCCACTCCGGCACCGGGACGCGCGGCGGCCGCCGTTCCAGGCAGGACTCCAGGACGCGGGTGCGCAGGCCCGGGTCCAGGTCGAGGCTCTCGGGGCGCTGGAGCAGGCCGACCGCCGCGCGCAGCCGCAGCGCCTCGTCCGCGCAGGGCCCGCACGTGCCGAGGTGCTCCTCGACGGCCTCCGTCTCCGCCGGCGAGCAGGCGGCCAGCGCCCAGGCGCCGAGCAGCGACTCCAGCACGCGGTGCTCCAGCACGAGCGGCCCGGCCGGCCCGTCCGTCCCGCGCCCGGGGCGCACGCCCGCGTGCGTGTCCGCGTCCGCGCCTGTGTCCGCGTCCCCGGGACGCTGCTTCCCCTCTCCTGCGCCACCGCCGTGCGGATCGGGACGGTCCGCGCTCACGCGGCGCCCCCGATCCCCGGCGGGGAGCCCGGGGCCCCGGTGTCGTGGGCGGTGGACAGCAGCTGCAGCCCCAGGCGGAGGCGGCGGCGGGCCTCGTCGTCGGTGACGCCCAGGTCGACGGCGGTCCGGCGGTAGTCGCGGCGCTGGAAGTACGCCAGCTCCAGCGCGGCCCGCAGCGGTGCAGGCATGGACTGGACGATGTAGTCGGCGCGGGCGGAGACGGAGGCGTGGCGCACCGTGCGCTCCAGGTCCTCCGCGGTGCCGGGGCCGCCGCGGGCGAGCGCCGCGGTGCCGGTGGTGCGCAGCCGCTGCACGGCCAGCCGGTGGGTCAGCGCGGCGAGCCAGGCGCGCAGCGGTCCCTGCCGGGGGTCGTAGGTGTCCGGGTGCTGCCAGACGTGGGCGAAGACGTCGCGGGTGATCGCGTCGGCGGCGCGTTCCTCGCCGAGGACGCGGTGGGCCAGGCCGTGCACGAGGGAGGCGAACCGGTCGTAGAGCTCGCCGAGCGCGGCCGCCTCCCCGCGCGCGAGCCGTTGCTGCATCCTGCGGTCCCAACGGGGCGGCACGTCCCTCGTGGCCATGCGGGCCCTCACCCCCTGTCCTCCCCGGTGCCCCGGGCCGGTCGGTTCCCGGGTCCAGCGTGTGCCCGCCGTCTGCACGAAATGTAGTCGGCACGCTTGAGAACGCACGCCCCTTTGTTGCAATGCGCGCCCCCGGCGGAGCCGCAGGTGGTAAGGGAGCGGACCGCGCACGCCGGGCGCCCTCGAGGGTGTGCGTACCCCGGGGTGCCCTGATCGAAAACGATCGAATCAGATAGAAGCCGACTGAAACAAGACCTTTCTGTTCGGTAACCGTTTCCCGGGCCGCGTTTCAGGGAACGGCCGGTGGGCAGCTGCGCTGCGAGAAAGCGTAGGCGCTGCTTCCGTTTGGAGAGCGAAGGGCGTGGTGGTGACCTTCAAAGTGACCGACGGGGAGCAGGCTGGCTGGGTCGTGCTCCGGGTGTCGGGCGAACTGGACCTGCTGACGTCCCCGGTGCTGCGCCAGCGGGTGCACGACGCGGTGGCCGACGGAAGGCACAGCCTGGTCCTCGACCTCTCCGACGTGTGGTTCTGCGACTCCAGCGGGGTCGGCGTGCTCATCGCCGCCCGGCGGCTGCTGCGCTCCTGCCGGGGCACGCTGCGGCTGATCCTGCCCGACCGGGGGGCCGCCGACGGCAGCCACGTCAACAAGGTGCTCGGCGCGCTCGGCGTCCGCCGTCTCTTCGACATCCACCCGGACGTCCGGTCCGCGGTCGGCGAGGACCCGCGCCCCCTGTCGGCGTGAGGCCGCGCGCCGGCGGTCCGCCGGGCCCCGCACGGCCGTGCGCGTTCACCCGCCCGCGCCGCACGGCCGTCCCGGAATTCCCCCGGTCCCGGTACGGAGGACGCCTTCGGTCTCCCGGACGGCTCCGCACGTCGTACGCTCCCAGCGAGACGACCCACCGACCTAAGGCGGCCTGAGAAAGACATGGTCACCAGCGAGTACGAGCGCAGGATCGCGGCCCGGTTCGCCACCTTCGACCAGGACGGCAACGGCTACATCGACCGGGAGGACTTCAGCGGAGCGGCCAAGGCGCTGCTCGCCGAGTTCGGCGTCGCGGCCCGCTCCGACAGGGGCCAGGCCCTGTACGGCGGCGCCGAGGCGTTCTGGCAGGGCATGGCCGGGATCGCGGACCGGGACGGCGACCAGCGCATCACCCGCGAGGAGTTCGTGAGCGGCGCGGTCAAGCGGCTGCGGGACAACCCGGACCGGTTCGCGGAGATCGCCCGCCCCTTCCTGCAGGCGGCCCTCGCCGTCGCCGGCGCCGACGGCGAGGGGGCGGCCGCCGCCGGGGGCGTCGCACGCGCCCTGCGGGTGCTCGGCGTTCCCGAGGAGCCCGCCCGCACGGCGGCCGCGGCGCTGGACGCGGACGGTGACGGCAGGATCGGCGAGGAGGAGGTCGTGCGGGCCTTCGCGCGCCACTTCACCGTTCCCGAGTAGCGCCCGCCCGCGTCCGGCCCTCCCGCCGCGCACCGCTCCCGCGGGGGGGGGGGGGGGGGGGGGGGGGGGGGGCGGAAGGAAACAACGAAGACCCACGAACAAGACCGCCCAACGAGAGCAGCGGGGCACGGTTACCGCGACCCTACAACGGGCAGG
>NZ_JBVITR010000003.1:139708-144533 GCF_055574875.1 Streptomyces sp. NPDC034670 | reverse complement strand
CCCCGCCTATTTCTCCGCCTCCCTCTCCTCCCCCCCCCCCCCCCCCCCCCCCCGTCCCTCCCCCCCCCCCCCCCCCCCCCCCCCCCCCCCCCCCCCCCCCGCGACGCGCGGGGCAACACGCCCGGCCCCGGGAACGTTCCGGACGCCCCGCCGGGCCCTCCCGGCGAAGCCGTCCCGCCCGGCGGCCGCGGCCCGTGCGCACCCCGGCCCGGGCCCGGACGAGGACGCACCGTACGGCCCGGCGCGCGGAGAGTGAGGAGCGTGCGCCGCTGGTCCGCTCCCCGGAGCGGCCCGGCGGGGCCGCCGTCCGCGACGGGGCGGGAAACCCCCGCGGACGTGTCGCGGAACGTGGCGCGGCGGTGGTCACGGAGCGTGGTCACCGGGGCGTGTCCGATGCGCGACCCGTCACGGACCGGAGTCGGACGTCCGCTCCGGTACCTTGTGTGGGATGCGAGTGGTCGTGAGCACACACCGCGCCGGGGCCACCCCCGGAGCGTCCCCGGATCCACCGGTGCCTGCCGCTGCTCGCCGGGCGGTCCGGCCGCGCGGCGCCGCCCGTTCGACTTCTCGCGGCGGGCGTCGCACAGTATGCCGCACGGGTACTCCTTCGCGCTGGAATATGCCCGAAGCGCTTGTTGACGTGACTGTGCGTCAACCATGCTGGGCCCCGGGGGATGCACGTTCCGTGATCCCCGTCCCGGTCGTTGTTCTGGTCATGCAGAGGATGGCTACGATCGTGGCCCTCGTGAGGCGCGAGTCCAAGTGTCCGCCGGTTCGGATGGTGTGAGCGGTGCAGGTGCTTCAAGTGCAGCTGGAGATCCGGCCCGACCCCGCTGAGGTGGGACGGGCCCGGCGGTGGGCCCGTTCGCGTCTGGCCGGGTCCGGCATAGGGGCCGACGAGCCGCTCGCCGAGACGCTGATCCTGCTGGTCTCGGAACTCGTCACCAACGCCGTGGTGCACACCGGCTGCCCGGCCGTGCTGCGGCTGTCCCTGCCGGGCGCGCAGGAGGCGGAGGGCGGGGAGGTCACCGTCCGCCTGGAGGTGGCCGACCGCAGCGACCGGGCGCCGGTGCCGCGCTGCGTGGACGGGGAGGCCACCGGCGGGCGCGGGCTCGCCCTGGTGGACGGCCTGGCCGACCGATGGGGCTGGAGCTCCGAGGGGACCGGCAAGCGCATCTGGTGCGAACTGGACCGCTGCGCGCAGGAGCGCGAGGCCGCGGCCCCCTGCGGCGGCACGGCGGCGTACGGCGGCCTGGCGTACGAGGCGGTGTGAGGCCGGCGCGGCACGGGGCGCCGGAGCCGGTGCACGGGTGCACGGCCGGCCCGCCGTGCGGGCGGGGGTGTGAATCGATGCGCCGGGTGTGCTCCCGTGCGCGGTGCCGGTGAACCGGGCATATGACGGAATCTCCTCATAGTCACCCGAAACGGCGTTGACGTGCGGTGACCGACTGATCACTCTGGTGGTCGACGGTCCGCCGCGAGGGGACGGCGAGGGCTTCGACGACGGGGGCCCTCGGCGAGTGCGGGTCGTGGTTCGGCGTCGGCTCCCGAGGGCTGGGGGAGCCCGGGGTGGGAACGCCGGAGTCGGGAGGCGGTGCGGCGCTGCCGCGCTCGGGGCGGAGAGCGCCGCGCCGCCGAAGCGGGGGACGCGCGACGGCCCGTCCTTCCCCAGGCTGTGGACGACTCCCCGGGGAGCCCCGGAGGCGAGGACGCCGGCCCCGGTGCCGCGCGGTGCCCGTGGGCGGCGGACACGGGCGTGCCGCGCCCGCCCCGCCGGCCCGGACCGGCGGCCGTTCCCCCGGAGGCCTCAGCCGGGAAGACGGGAGACGCCCGGCGCCCCGGCGCGGGCCACCGCCCCGGCTATCCGCCGCGCGTCGAGGGCCAGTTCGCGGAGGTTGCCGCTGATGGGGTTGGTGAAGCCGGTGAAGTAGAGGCCGGGGGCGCCGTCCGGGGTGCGGGCGCCGTGGACGACCGGTCTGCCGCGCTCGTCGAGGACGCCGAGGTGGCCGACCAGGCCCTCCAGCGCGCGGACGTACCCCGTGGCCGCGACGACCGCGTCCGGGCCCACGCGCTCCCCGCCGGCGAGCACGACCTCGCCGCCCTCGAACCCCTCCACGGCGCCCACGACCTCCACCGCCCCCCTGCGCACGGCGTCGACCAGGCCGGCGTCCTGCACCGGGATGGCCCCCTCCCGCACCCGGCTGTACAGACCGGCCTCGGGGCGGGGGAGGCCCCGGTCCGACAGGTCGGGCAGCGCCACCTTCGCCTGGACCCGGGACAGCCGGTCGACGAGGCCGGCCGGCAGCCGGCGCACCAGGACGCCCGAGTACTGCGCGGGCCAGCCCGCGGTCGAGCGGCGCACGATGTGCGGAGGGGTGCGCACCGCCAGCCGCACCCGGGAGGCGCCCCCCTCCACCAGGTCCACGGCGATCTCGGCCCCCGTGTTGCCGACGCCCACGACGAGCACGTCCCGGCCGGCGAAGGGTTCCGCGTTGCGGTACGCCGAGGCGTGCAGGAACTCGCCGGTGTAGGTGTCCAGGCCGGGCCAGTCGGGGACGCGGGGCGTGTGGTTGTACCCGGTGGCCACGACCACCGCGGCGCCGGTCAGCTCACGGCCGCCGGAGGCGTGCAGCAGCCAGCCGGTGCCGTCGGCGGTGCGCTCGACGCGCGAGACCTCGACCCCGGTGACGATCTCCAGGCGGTGGTGCTCGGCGTACTTCTCCAGGTACCGGACCACGTCGTCCCGGGACACCCACTGCCCGAACCGGCGCGGCATCGGCAGACCGGGCAGGGCGGACAGCCGCCGGGTGGTGTGCAGCCGCAGCCGGTCGTAGTGGCGCCGCCAGGACGCGCCCACCCGGTCGGACCGCTCCAGGACGACGGCCCGGATCCCCCGGGCGCGCAGCGCGTACGCGACGGAGAGCCCGCCCGGGCCGCCGCCGACGACGTAGACGGGGCGGTCCGCCGGCCGGGGCGCGGGGGGCTGCGCGGGCGTGGGGGAGTCGGTCATGAGCGCGAGCGTAATCACGCTCCCGCTTGATGGGTCTCGGTCAAGACCGGAATTGGTTGCGGATTGATCACATCCGGAAGGGGTGCGGGCACCGGGTGGCGACGTCCGCCCGTCCGCGCGGCGGGGGCCGATGGCCAGAACCCCGTGTCCCGGACGGCCCCGCGGGTTTGAATGTCCCCATGGCCCATCCCCTCAGGCGCACCCGGTCCCGGCTCCTTCCCGAACTCCACGGCCTCGGTCTGCACCTGCGCCCCTGGGACCCGGCGTCCCGGGCCGACGCCCGGGCGTGGCTGCGCGGCGTCACGGACCCGGAGTTCCGGCGCTGGAACACCCTGCTCCGGCCGCTCACGGACCTGGCCGGCGCCCGGGAGTCGCTGCGCCGGGGCGCGCGGCGCGACGCGGACGGCACGGGGGCGTCCTTCCGGATCGCCGACGCCGGCAGCGGCGCGGTGCTGGGACACCTCGGCGTCAACGACATCCACCCGGTGAGACGCCTGGGCCGGATCGGCTACTGGGTGCTCCCGGAGGCGCGCGGCCGCGGGGTGGCCACCCGGGCGCTGCTGCTCGTCGCGCGCTGGGCGCTGACCGAACGGGGTCTGCACCGGCTGGAGCTGGACCACGCCCTGGGGCACGGGGCGTCCTGCCGGGTCGCCGAGCGGTGCGGGTTCGCGTACGAGGGGACCCTGCGCGGAGCGGTCTTCGAGGCCGGCCGCCACGACGCCTTCCGCGACGCCCACCTGCACGCTCGCCTCGCCACGGACCCGGAGCCGCCCGTGCCGGGGCCCCGGGACGACGGAGCGCTCCGGACGTAATGCGGGGGCGGCCCGCGAACGCCCGGCGGCATCATGAGGCATGCGTTCCGATGACTGGCGACTCACCGAAGACCTCGACGACTTCCTCGCACGCGCCGGCGCCTTCCTGCGGACCGAGCCCGCCCTGCACACCGTGGCGCTGACCGTCACGGAGAACCTGCGCACGCGCGGACCGCACGCCTACGGCGACGGCACGCCGGAGTTCGGCGTGCTGGAGCGGGAGGGGGCCGTCCGGGCCGCCTTCTTCCGCACCCCGCCGCACCGGCTGAACCTCACCGCGCTCTCCGGCGAGGACGCCGGCGCCCTCGCCGACCGCCTGGCCGGCCTCGGACGGCGGCTCCCCGGCGTCCAGGCCGACCGCGGCACCGCCGAGGCCTTCGCCGAGGCCTGGCACCGCCGTACCGGGGCCACGGCCGTGATCCGGCAGCGGCAGCGGCTGTACCGGCTGGGCGACCTGACCGTGCCCCGGCCCGCCCCGCCCGGCCGGCCGCGCGTCGCGGGGGAGGCGGACCGCGAACGGCTCCGGGCCTGGTACACCGAGTTCTGCGAGGCCCTCGGCGAGCGGCACCGGCAGGAACCCGGGGAGTGGGCGGACGCGCGCGCCGCACGCGGGGACGTCACCTTCTGGGAGACCCCGGACGGCACCCCGGTCGCCATGGCGTGCCTGAGCCCGCAGGTCGCCGGCCAGATCCGGGTGAACGGCGTGTACACCCCGCCCGGGCTGCGCGGACGCGGCTACGCCGGCGCGGCCACGGCCGAGGTCAGCCGGATCGCGCTGGCGTCCGGGGCGCGGGAGGTGCTGCTCTTCACCGACCTGGCCGACCCGACCAGCAACGGCCTGTACCAGCGGATCGGCTACCGCCCGGTCGCCGACTTCGCGGTGCACGACTTCACGGGGTAGGACGACCCCGCGCCCGAGGTCACCGGCCCCGCGCCCGAGGTCACCGGCCCCGCGCCCGAGGTCACCGGCCCCGCGCCCGAGGTCACCGGCCCCGCGCCCGGT
>NZ_JBVITR010000003.1:61618-139611 GCF_055574875.1 Streptomyces sp. NPDC034670 | reverse complement strand
GCCCCGCGCCCGAGGTCACCGGCCCCGCGCCCGAGGTCACCGGCCCCGCGCCCGAGGTCACCGGCCCCGCGCCCGAGGTCACCGGCCCCGCGCCCGGCGTCACCCGGCCCCGCGCCCGGCGTCACCCGGCATCGCGCCCGGTGTCGCCCGGCACGGCGTGCGGCGTCACCGCCCACCGGGGCGCCCGGGTGCCCCGCGTCACGGCCAGAGCAGTTCCCGGGCCCACCCCTGCCCGGCCCGCCGGTAGCGCAGCCGTACGTGCCGGCGCAGGGCGTCGCCCTGGAAGAACTCCACCTCCTCCGGCCCGAGCCGGTACAGGGTCCAGGACGGCGCCGGGGCGTCCGGCTCCCGCCGCGCCCGCTCCCAGGCCTCCTCCGAGGCCCGGGCCAGCTCCTCCACCGAGCCGAGGACGTCGCTCTGCCGACCGGTCAGCGCGGCGGCCAGGGCCCCGGTGGAGCGGGCGTGCAGGTCGGCCTGCGCCTCCTCGGCCGGGGCCGCGGTGACGGGGCCGCGCAGGCGCACCTGGCGGCCCAGCACCGGCCAGTAGAAGGCCAGCGCGGCGTACGGGCGGGCGGCGAGGTGGCCGCCCTTGCGGCTGTGCGCGTGGGTCGCGAAGGACCAGCCGTCGGCGTCCGCGCCGTGCAGCACCACGATCCGCACGTCCGGCAGCCCGTCCGCGTCCGCCGTGGCCAGGGACACGGTGTGCGGCTCGGCCTGCCCGGCCGCCGCCGCCTCGGCCAGCCACCGCGCGAACAGCGGCAGCGGCTCGGCGGGCGCGGCGGCCGGGTCCAGTTCCGGCAGCTCGGTGACCTCCGGGTCCCAGACCCGCAGTGACCTCAGCAACGCGTGGAGATCGGTTTCCATGCCCCGATTCTCGTGCGCGGGGCGGTCGCGCTCACACCGAGCCGAGGTCGGACGACACCCAGCGCTCGGGCCGCATGCGGACGACGACCTGCTCGCCGTGGTTCCGCCACGCGAAGTCGACGTACCCCTCGACCTTGTCGGCCGGGAGGTAGCGGGTGGCGAGCTCCCGCAGGTGCTCGATCGTGGCGGGGACGGTCTCCAGGACCGGCCCCTCCGCCGACGCGTACCGGATGGTGGGCTCGGTCCGGTCGACCATCAGCGAGAACCGCCCGGCCGCGCCGATCAGCTTGTTCTTGCGGGAGTCCCGGCCGGTCAGGATCCACGCGTCGCCGCCGGGCGCGTACTGGTACCAGATCGGCACGGTGAGCGGGGCGCGTCCCGCCCCCGCGTCGACCGCGAGCGCGGCGGTGTGGGGCTCGGCCAGGAACTGTTCGCGTTCTTCGCGGGTCAGTGCCATCGCGGATTCCTCCTGCGACTCGGTGAGTGCTGTCGTTCCCGTCCTTCCCCGCGCAGGCGCCTCCCGGAGCAGGATCCACCCCATGGATGGCACGGGCCGGGGGATTCCCACCCGCCGCGGTGCCGGCACACACGACGGGCGGCGGCCCACCGCAGTGGACCGCCGCCCGTCGGACAGGACTGGTGAAAGAGGAGGACGTGTCGCCGGGCGCCTACTTCGCCGGCTTCTTGCCGGTGACCCCCAGGTGCACCAACAGCGCCAGGTTGGGCTTGAGTTCGGCCTGCTTGACGCCCCAGGAGGAGAAGCCCTTCTGGTGCGAGGCCGCGGCCGCGAGCATCGTGACCAGCGCGCCGGCGATCGCCGACGGGTTCACGTCCTTGTCGACCCGTCCCTTGGCCTGCAGCGCGGCGACGGAGTCCGCCAGGGAGGCGTTCACGGAGTTCAGGATCTTCATGCGGATCTTGTAGAAGCGTTTGTCGCCCTCGGCCGCGCCGAGGTCCACCACGCGCAGGATCGCGTCGTTCTTCCGCCAGAACTCCAGGAACCCGTCGACGAGTTCCTGGGCCGTCTGCCAGCCGGCCTTGCCCGCCCAGGAGCGGCCCTCCAGGAGCTCGGTCAACCCGGCACTGTCGGCGGCCGTTTGCTCCGCGATCTCCAGGACGGCGCCCTCGACGTCAGGGAAGTACTGGTAGAAGGTCGCCGGGGAAGTCCCCGCCTTGCGTGCGACATCGATGACCTTGACGTCCCGGTAGGGTGACGAGCTGAGCATCTCGCTGAGGCAGTCGAGCAGCTTCTGCCGGGTCGCCTGCCCTCGCCGGCCGGCCACGCGGCCGTCGACGGTACGCACTTGTCCTGTCATGTCGTCAGCTTACCGAGGGGTGATGGGAGCGCGATTCGGCCGACTGCAAATGGGGTGTGCGGGGGCACGGGGGCTGGTGTGCCTGGTCTGCGGGGTGCGGAGGACGCGGTTACTTTGGCGGCATGGCCGAAAACAGGGCACCGGAGTACACGGAGGGCACCCCGTGCTGGGTGGACGCGCAGCTGCCCGACGTGGAGGCGGGCAAGCGGTTCTACGGCGAGCTCTTCGGATGGACCTTCCGGGAGCAGCCCGCCCGGCCCCGGAACGCGGTCCGGGCGCTGAAGGACGGTGAGCCCGTCGCCTCCCTCGTGCACAAGACGGACGGCCGGATGCCCACGGTGTGGACGGTGTCCTTCGCGACCCCGGACGCCGAGGCGCTGTGCGGGCGGATCCGCGCGGCCGGCGGGCAGGTCGTGTCCGCGCCGCTGCCGGTCGGCGACCTGGGCGTCGCCGCGCTCGTCACCGATCCCGAGGGGGCCGTCTTCGCCCTCTGGCAGCCGGCCGGCCACCCCGGCTTCGGCCGCCGCCGCGAGCCGGGCACCTTCGCCTGGGCCGAGCTCTACACCCGGGACACCGAGGCGGCCAACGCCTTCTACGGGGACCTCTTCCACGACGCCCTGTTCGGTCCGGGCGCCGACCCGGACTTCGGCCGCGCGCCGGTCTCCGACGTCTTCCCCGCCGAGATGCCGCCCCACTTCCTCGTCCACTTCGCCGTCGAGGACCCCGCGGCCACCCTGGCGGAGGTGACCCGGCTCGGCGGCCGGGTCCAGGTCCCGCCCTTCGGGACGTCGTACGGCACGGTGGCCGTGGTCACCGACGACCAGGGGGCGTCCTTCGCGCTGCTGCGCCGCTGATCCGGCGCGCCGGGGGCCGGCGGCCCGCCGGTCCGTCCCCCCGTGCCGTGTGTCAACCTGGACACCCTATTTGTCGGCCGGTTCGCAACCGGGGGCCCGGACAGGAACAATCGGGGTGCGTGCCGCCGCGGCGGTGCGGTGGTGAGACGCTGCACTTCGGTCGCGTGCACAGGTGGTGGCGCGACTCGTACGGGGAGGTGGCAGGCAAGTGGTGGATCAGCTGACGCAGCACGATCCGCGGCGTATCGGGCCGTTCGAGGTGCTGGGACGGCTGGGAGCCGGCGGCATGGGGCTGGTCTATCTCGCACGCTCGGCGTCCGGGCGGCGCGTGGCGATCAAGACGGTCCGGACCGAGCTGGCCGAGGACCAGCTGTTCCGGGTCCGCTTCACGCGCGAGGTGGAGGCCGCCCGCGCGGTCTCCGGCTTCTACACGGCGGCCGTCGTGGACGCCGATCCGCGTGCCGCCGTGCCGTGGCTGGCCACCGCGTACGTCCCCGCCCCCTCCCTCGAGGAGATAGTGAACGAGTGCGGGCCGCTGCCGGCCCAGGCGGTGCGCTGGCTCGCGGCCGGGGTCGCGGAGGCGCTGCAGTCCATCCACGGCGCCGGGCTCGTCCACCGCGACCTCAAGCCCTCCAACGTCCTCGTCGTCGAGGACGGCCCCCGGGTGATCGACTTCGGCATCGCCTCCGGGGTGTCGAACACCCGTCTGACCATGACGAACGTCGCCGTCGGCACCCCCGCCTACATGTCCCCGGAGCAGGCGAAGGACTCCCGCAGCGTCACCGGCGCCAGCGACGTGTTCTCCCTGGGCTCCACGCTCGTCTTCGCCGCCACCGGACACGCGCCCTTCCACGGCGCCAACCCGGTCGAGACGGTCTTCATGCTGCTGCGCGAGGGCCCGGACCTGGACGGCCTCCCGGACGAGCTGCGCCCGCTGATCGAGGCCTGCATGCAGATGGACGCCTCGGCCCGGCCCACCCCCGCCGACCTCCAGGCCCAGCTCGCCCCGCACCTGTTCGGCTCCGGCTCCGACGACAGCGGCACGGCCTCCGCCTGGCTGCCCGAGCGCGCGGTGAGCCTGATCGAGGCCCGCCGGGGCGGCCGTCCGGCGCCCAGACCCGCCCACGGGGGAGGCCACAGCGGCGGAAGCGTCCGTTCCCACGTACCGCCCCCGCCCCCGCACGACCCGGTCGTCCCGCCGCCGCCCCCGCCGCCGCACGACCCGGTCGTCCCGCCGCCGCCCCCGTCCCTGCCCGCGCCGGTGGGCGTCCCCGCGGGCACGCCCGACACCGGTCCCGTGCGGCTGGCCGGCGCCCCGGTGCCCATCGGCCCCGGCCCGCGCGTCGCCGACGTCCGGGCCGCCGCCGTCCAGGCGCCCCCGCCGGAGGCCGCCCTCGCCGCCTCCTGGTCCAAGCCCCGCCCCGGCGTCAACGGCGCCGACCCCGCCGTACCGGCGACCGCGGCGCCCACCGCCCCGCCGGACCACCACCCGGCCGGCTGGCGGCCGTGGCGCTTCCGCATGTCCAACGACCTGTGGGGCACCCCGGCGGTCGACGGCGACCTCGTCTACGTCACCTCCTTCGAGGTGCACGCCCTCGACGTGGCCACCGGACGCCGGCGCTTCAAGACCCGGGACGTCGCCTGGTCGATGGCGGTCGCCGACGGCCGCATCCACGCCTCCGACGGCCCCACCCTCTACGCCCTCCAGGCCCGCGAGGGCGGCGACCTGTGGCGGCTGTCCACGGACGCCTGGGTGTACTCCCTCCAGGCCGACCGCGGCACCGTCGTCACCGGCACGCGCGGCGGCGGCGTCCAGGCCTGGGAGGCGTCCACCGGCCAGAAGCTGTGGGAGATCACCGGCTGCCAGACCGACTTCGAGACCCCCGAGGCGGGCCCCGCCGTCCACGACGGCACCGTCTACGTCTGGCAGGACGCCCGCCTGCGCGCCCTCGACGCCCGCACCGGCGACGAGCGCTGGTCGTACCCCATCGGCGACGCGGCCTCCTGCGGCGGCGTCCCGATCCGCCTCACCCAGGCCTCCGACGGCTACGTCTACGTCTCCGCGGGCACCCGCGTCATCGCCCTCGACGTCGCCGGCGGGCACGTCCGCTGGCACTTCGAGGCCCCGGCGGTCTTCCTCTGCCCGCCCGCCTTCGTGCCCGGCCCGGCCGTCACCGGCGGCGGCGTCTACCTCGCCGACTACCTCGGCACCGTCTACGCCCTCGACGCCACCGACGGCCGCGACCGCTGGCGCATCGCCACCGAGGCCCGCTCCTCCGTCGAGCCGGTCCTGGTCGCCGCCGGCCACGTCCACGTGGGCAGCGGCAAGGGCCTCTACACCCTGGACGCGGTCACCGGCACCCCCAAGTGGCGCTTCCAGTCCGGCGGCGACATCGTGGGCGCCCCGGCGGTCGCCGAGGGCCGCATCCACTTCGGCTCCACGGACCACCTCCTCTACACCCTCAAGGCCGACGACGGCCGGCTGAGGTGGAAGCTGGCCACCGGCGGCGAGATCACCGGCTCCCCGGTGGTGCGGGACGGCGTCGTCTACGCGTGCAGCAAGGACCGCTGCGTGTACGCGCTGGACGCGGAGAAGGGGACGGGGACGGCGCGGACGGCGTAGGCCGGGTGTCGGCGGGGGCGGGACGGCCGTCGTGCCGGTGCGACGGAAGGGGTCCGGACGGCGGCCGTCACCGCGGGGAGCGGCCCGTCGCCGTTCCCACCGCGGACGCTACGCCCCGTGCGCGACGGTTTCCAGGCAGTGGCATGCCCGTGACACGAGAGCCGCTAATCTGACGGCCATGCGCTCTCGGGGGAACACACTCAAGCTCACGGCGGTGGCGGTCCTGGTCGTCCTCGGCCTCACCGGTTTCTCGACCGGACGCGGCCACGGCGGCAGCGGCAGCGGCGACGGCGGGGGAGGCGGGTGCAGCAGCTCCGGCCAGGACCACGACACGTCCTCGGGCTCGGGCGGCGGCTCGCACCGCTACGACGACGACGATGACGACGACGGCTACGGCTACGGCGGCGGCAACAACTACGACAACGACTACGACGAGGAAGGCGGCACCTCCGGCGGCAGCGGCGGGAACCAGACCTCGTCCCTGCGGGACGCCACCGTGGAGCTGCTGGGCTGCGTCTCGAAGAAGGCCCCGTACGCCACCGTCGAGGTCACCAATCCCAACGCCGTCGACGGCGTCTTCACCGTCACCGTGGTCTTCGAGAACGCGTACGGGGCGAAGGTCGTCTCCCGGTCGCAGCGGGTCGAGGTGGCCGGCGGCGACGCGGCGACCGTCCGGGTGCCCGTCGACGACGCCGGGCGGGCCCCCCGGATCACCGACTGCGACCCCGAGCCCCTGGCCCCGGCCGCCGGCTGAGGCGCGCCGGGGCGCCGCCGGACGGTGCGTGGAGGACGGTGGTACGACGACGGGGCCGAGGTTCTCCCTCGGCCCCGCCGGTGATCGGGTGGCGCGGTCGCGTCAGGGCATGGGGTTCTCAAGCGTCGTCACGACACCGTCCTGCGGGCCCACCGGCATGTGGTTGTCGGCCAGTGCCGGACCGGCGGCGGCGCCGGTGACGCCCAGGACCAGGGCGAGGGTGGTGAGGGCCTTCTTGGTGCGGGTCATTCGAGCTCCTGTTGTTAAAGAGCAGAACCGTTCAGGAAGGGACGCTAGATCCGGCAGGGGCGGTTGTTCGAGCGATTCGAACGTTTCGCGTCAAAGGTTGACCGGAAGATCTCCGCGGACACACCTCGGCCGCGGCGGCTCCCCCTCCGCGCCGCCGCGGCCGATCCCCGTGCGAGAGGAAGGACTACCTGCCGCCCTGGTCCAGGCCCAGGGCGGGCGGGGCGGGCATGCTGTTGTCCAGCGTGGTGATGGCCTCGCCCGCGGCGGGCTCGCTCGGCATGCTGTTGTCCTGCGTGGTGGCGCCTCCGTCCTTCGGCGGCGCGGGCATGCTGTTGTCCTGCGGAGTGGCGTCCGTGTCCTTCGTGTCGCTCATGGCGTGACTTCCTCTGTGTGGTGACGGGCAGGGAACGCCCGCCCGGAAGCTCCCCCGAGGGCCGCCGGACGGGCGTTCGGAGCCGCACAGTAACCGGTCGGGCTCCTGTCCGACCGCCTGCCCCCCGACGCGACGGTCCGACTGCTTCGAGAGTGCCGGACCCCGATAAACGAATGCTGAACGCCTGCGCACGGTCGGCGGCCGGGCGGCTCGTCATGCTGTCGGCGTGCCGTTCAACAGGGCGCGTATATCGGCGGCTTCGACGGCCCCGCACTGGTCGTACAGGTTGAGGGCGTCCTGCCAGCAGGCCTTCGCCCGGTCCGCCTGCCCCAGTTCGGAGAGGGCGCGGCCGAGGAGGGCCACGACGTTGCCCCGCATCCTGTCGCCACCCACGCAGCCCAGTGCAAGGGCTTGTTCGGCGTGTTGGGCGGCCTGTGCGGGGCGGGCGGCACTGAGGTGCACCTCGGCCATACGGAAGTGGGTGTTTCCGACCCAGAGCCGCTGCCGGTGCTCGGTGAAGATGCCTTGAGCGTTGACGAACTGGCTGAGCGCCTCGGCGTGGCGGTTGGCCTTGGCCAGTGCCAGGCCCAGCGCGAAGTGTGCGCTGGCGCGCCGCATGGGTCTGCCCAGTGCCGAGTGGAGGGCGAGGCTGTGCTGAGCGATGTCGACGGCCCTGGAGACACTGCCCAGCTCTAGGTAGGCCCGTGAGAGGTTGGCCAGAGTGACGGCCTCACCGAGGCGGTTGCCCGCGGCGCGGTGTCCCCCGATCGCCTGGTTGAAGAAGGTCTCGCCATCCGAGTAGTGGCCCTGGTGCAGGCAGATGAGTCCCCGGTCGTTGGCGACCCAGCTGACCGCGGTCGCATCCCCCACGGAGACCGCCAGTTCCATGGCGCGTCGCGCTTCTTCCCCGGCCTGCTGGATGCGCCCATAGACCAGGAGGACGTTGGTGAGGGTCGTCCGCGCTCTCCCCTCTGCGCGGGCGTCACCGGCGGCCTGCGTCGCGTCGCACATCGCTCGGGCCGTCGTCTCGTACTGGTGCGAGTTGGCCCCCGACTCGGTGAGGTCCTTGGCCGCCCAGAGCAGGTCCACTCCTCGTCTCAACCTGCTGGCCTCGGTGGCCTGTTGCACGCAGGCCAGCAGGGGCGAGGCTTCGCTGTACAGCCAGTCGAGAGCGGCGGATCCGTTGGCGAAGCGCAGCCCCGGATACTCGGTGGGTTCCAGGTCGTCCACCAGCCGGTCCCCCGGCCGTTCGATCGCGTACACCCCCGCCGCCGTGGCCAGGTAGAAGTCCAGCAGCCGCGACAGCGCGGCCTCCCGTTCGCTCGGGGGGTGCTCGTCCCGCTCCGCGCACGCACGCGCGTAGAGCCGTACCAGGTCGTGGAAGCGGTAGCGGCCCGGCGCCGCCGATTCCAGCAGGGAGGTGTCCACCAGGGACTCCAGCAGGTCCTCGGTGTCCTCCGGGGGGAGGTCCAGGACCGCGGCCGCGGCCGCCAGCGAGATGTCGGGGCCGTCGGCCAGGCCCAGGAGGCGGAAGGCGCGGGCCTGGGCCGGCTCCAGCTGGCCGTAGCCCAGCTCGAAGGTGGCCTTCACCGCCAGGTCGCCGGCCTGGAGTTCGTCCAGGCGGCGGCGCTCGTCCGCGAGCTTGGCCGCGAGGACCGAGACGGTCCAGGTGCGGCGCGCCGCCAGGCGGGAGGCCGCGATGCGGATCGCCAGCGGCAGGAAGCCGCACGCCGCCACCACGTCCAGGGCGGCCTCGCGCTCCGAGGCCACCCGCTCCTCGCCCACGATCCTGGTGAACAGGGTCAGCGCCTCGTCCGGCGACATCACGTCCAGGTCGACCAGGTGGGCCCCGGCCAGGTCCACCATCCGCGTCCGCGACGTCACTAGCGCCGCGCACCCCGCCGTGCCGGGGAGCAGCGGGCGCACCTGGGCCGCGTCGCGGGCGTTGTCCAGCAGGACCAGGACCCTGCGGCCGTCCAGGACGGAGCGGTACAGGGCGGCCCGTTCCTCCAGGGAGTCCGGTATCGCGGAGTCGGCCGTGCCGAGGGCGCGCAGGAAGGAGCCGAGGACCGTCTCCGGCTCCGCCGCCCGCGCGCCGGCGCCCTGGAGGTCGACGTACAACTGCCCGTCCGGGAAGGCGGACCGCGCCTCGTGGGCCACGTGCACCGCCAGGGTCGTCTTGCCGACGCCGCCTATGCCGGCCAGGGCCGAGACCGCCATCACCCGGGCCTCGGAGCCGGACGGTCCCACCAGGACCTCGCCCAGTTCCCGCACGAAGGCCGAGCGTCCCGTGAAGTCCGGCACGGTGGCGGGGAGCTGGGCCGGGCGCACCGGTGCCGTCGCCGGTTCCGCCATCGGCGCCGACGGCTCCGCCAGCCCCGGGTCGGCCCGGAGGATGCGCTGCTGGAGCTCCCGCAGGCCCGGGCGCGGGTCGACGCCGAGCTCGTCGGCGAGCAGGCGGCGGGTGTCCGCGTACACCGCCAGCGCCTCCGCCTGGCGGCCGCTGCGGTACAGGGCGAGCATGAGGAGTTCGCGCAGCCGCTCGCGCAGCGGGTGCGCGGCGGTCAGGGCCGTCAGTTCGGAGACCGCCTCCGCGTGGCAGCCCTGTTCCAGGTCCATGTCCAGCCGGGACTCCAGCAGTTGGAGCCGCCATTCCTCCAGGCGGACGCGCTGGGCCTGTGCGTACGGGCCGGGCACGCCCGCCAGCGGCTCGCCGTCCCACAGGGACAGGGCCCGGTCCAGCACCGCGCGGGCGTGACACAGGTCCCCGGCGTTCCTCGCCTTCTCCGCCTCGGCCGCCCGTTCCTGCGCGAGGGCGAGGTCCAGCACGCCCTCGCCGAGTCCGCGCACCGCGTACCCGCCGGACTCGCTGACCAGGACCCCGGGGCCCAGCGCCTTCCGCAGCCGGGAGGCGTAGGTGCGGACCGCCGCCAGCGCCTGCTGGGGCGGCTCCTCGCCCCACAGGGCGTCGATCAGCTCGGCCGCCGTGGCGGTGCGGCCCTCGCGCAGCAGCAGGGCGGCGAGCAGGGCGCGTTGCTGAGGGCTTCCGGTGTTGACCGGCTCGTCGCCGTGCCAGGCGCGCACCGGCCCGAGCACGCCGAAGCGCAACGCCGCGGGCTCCGCCGGGGAGCCGGGGCGCGGCTGCTCCGGCACCCGCGGTACACCGTCCATGCAGTCGTCCCCCTATGCGTCCTGAGCCACTACGCCAGTTTGCCTTGTTCACGGCAGATGCGTCAGCCGTGCGAGACGGCGATCACACGCGTGCGGGGCGGTCCGTCGCCGGCCCCCACCCGTTCTGCGTACGCGGGGGCGAAGGCGTCACCTCCGCCGCGGAAGTGACGTTTCGTCAGACGCCCGCGGGGCGTGCGGGAACGTCCGGCGCGGCGGCGCGCTCCGCCCGCTCAGCCGTCCAGGTCGACCCGTACCGTCAGCAGCCCCGCCCCGAAGGCCCGCACGGCCGCGCTGTTGAGGCGGGGCAGGGTGCGCAGACGGGCGACGGGGTCGTCGTCGGGCAGGAGGCGGGCGGTGCCGGTGTGCCAGCGGCCCCGCAGGCGCACCCGCACCCGGGGGTCCGCCCGGATGTTGCGGACGTACTGGGACCGCTCGCCGAACTCCGACACCAGCCAGAAGGAGTCCCCGACCCGCCGTCCGCCCACCGGCGTCCGGCGGGGCAGGCCGGAGACCCGGCCCGTGGTCTCCAGGACGGTCTGGAACGGAAGCCGGCGCAGGACGGGGTTGATCCGGCGCTGGAAGGCGGTGGCGGCCCGGTACCTGCGTTCGGCGCGGGAAGCCCGGGAAGCCCGAGGATCCCTGGGAGTCCGAGGAGTCATCGGGGCGAGCCTACCGCCGGCCCCGCCCTCCCGGACCGGTGCGGACGGCGGTCGCTTCGGCGGACCGGCTCGATGCCGACCGGTCGGTATGGACAGGGGGGCCGGGCGGCGGTATTGATGGGGCCGTCGCCCGCGTACGAAAGGCCGCCCATGCGCATCGCCGTCACGATCTTCCTCACCGACGAGACGATCACCCCCGTCCGGCTCGCCCGCGAGCTGGAGCAGCGCGGGTTCGCCGGGCTGTACCTGCCCGAGCACACGCACATCCCCGTCGAGCGGACCACCCCGTACCCGGCGGGCGGGGAGCTGCCCCGCGAGTACGGCCGCACCCTGGACCCCTTCGTCGCGCTCGGGCAGGCGGCGGCGGTCACCGAGCGGCTCGGGGTCGCCACCGGCATCACGCTCGTCGCGCAGCACGACCCGATCGACCTGGCCAAGCGGGTCGCCACCCTGGACCACCTCTCCGGCGGCCGGTTCACGCTCGGGATCGGCTTCGGCTGGAACGTCGAGGAGGCCGCCGACCACGGAGTGCGCTGGCGCACCCGGCGCGAGCTGGTGCGGGACCGGATGGGCCTGATGCGGGCGCTGTGGGCGGAGGAACCGACCGCGTACGAGGGCGAGTTCGGCAGCGTGAGGGCCAGCCTCGCGCACCCCAAGCCGGTGCGGAAGCCGCGCGGCCCGGTCGTCGGCCCGCGCACGCTGATCGGCGGGGCGGCCGGGCCGAAGCTGTTCGCCCACGTGTGCGAGTACGCCGACGGCTGGCTGCCCATCGGCGGGCGCGGCCTGTCCGGGTCGCTGCCCGCGCTGCGCTCCGCCTGGGCCGACGCGGGCCGCGACCCGGCCGCGCTCCAGGTCGTGCCGTACGCCGTCCTGCCCACCCCGGGCAAGCTCGAGCACTTCGCCGGGCTCGGCATCGAGGAGACCGTGGTGCAGCTGCCCGCGGCGGGGGAGGCGGAGGTGCTGCGGGCGCTGGACGCCTGCCAGCCGTTCGTCGACGCCGGGTGAGCACCCGCCGGACACCCGGCCCGGACACCCGCCCGGCCGCCCTTTGCCCTGATCACCCCGAACGTATGCTCAAGGGATGACGACCTCCGCGGCCTCCGGAACCGGCCCCACCGAGAACTCCCTGCGTCGCGCCCTCAAGCGGGCCCGGGACGGCGTCTCCCTGGACGTCTCCGAGGCGGCGGTCCTGCTCCAGGCGCGCGGCGAGCACCTTCAGGACCTGTCCGCCTCGGCCGCCCGGGTCCGGGACGCGGGGCTCGAGGCGGCGGGCCGCCCCGGTGTCATCACGTACTCCAAGAGCGTCTTCGTCCCGCTGACCCGGCTGTGCCGGGACCGGTGCCACTACTGCACGTTCGTCACCGTGCCCGGCAGGCTGCGCCGCGCCGGGCACGGGATGTTCCTGTCGCCGGACGAGGTGCTGGACATCGCCCGCAAGGGGGCCGCCGCCGGCTGCAAGGAGGCCCTCATCACCCTCGGCGACAAGCCGGAGGACCGCTGGCCCGAGGCGCGCGAGTGGCTCGACGCGCACGGCTACGACGACACGATCGCCTACGTCCGCGCGATCTCCGTCCGCGTCCTGGAGGAGACGGGCCTGCTGCCCCACCTCAACCCGGGCGTGCTGACCTGGACCGACTTCCAGCGCCTGAAGCCGGTCGCGCCCTCCATGGGCATGATGCTGGAGACCACCGCGACCCGCCTGTGGTCCGAGCCGGGCGGCCCGCACCACGGCTCCCCGGACAAGGAGCCGGCCGTACGGCTGCGCGTCCTCGAGGACGCGGGCCGCTCCTCCGTCCCCTTCACCTCCGGCATCCTCATCGGCATCGGCGAGACGTACGAGGAGCGCGCCGAGTCCCTCTTCGCCCTGCGGAGGGTCTCCCGCGCCCACCACGGCATCCAGGAGGTGATCATCCAGAACTTCCGCGCCAAGCCGGACACCGCGATGCGCGGCATGCCGGACGCGGAACTCGACGAACTGGT
The DNA here is from genome assembly GCF_055574875.1 of Streptomyces sp. NPDC034670. Lineage (NCBI taxonomy): Bacteria > Bacillati > Actinomycetota > Actinomycetes > Kitasatosporales > Streptomycetaceae > Streptomyces > Streptomyces sp. NPDC034670. The sequence continues at coordinate 126,768 of NZ_JBVITR010000003.1, read as the reverse complement.
CGCCACGGTCGCCGTCGCCCGGCACGTGCTGGGCCCGTCCGCCTGCCTCCAGGCCCCGCCGAACCTGGTCGACTCCGAGTACGGCCGGCTGATCGCGGCGGGCATCGACGACTGGGGCGGCGTCTCCCCGCTCACCATCGACCACGTCAACCCCGAGCGCCCCTGGCCGCGGATCGACGAACTGGCCGAGAAGTCCCGGGAGGCCGGTTTCGAGCTGCGCGAACGCCTCTGCGTCTACCCGGAGTTCGTCCGGCGCGGCGAGCCCTGGCTGGACCCGCGGCTGCGCCCGCACGTGGCCGCGCTCGCCGACCCGGCCACGGGCCTGGCCCGCCCCGGCGCGGTGGCCGAGGGCCGCCCCTGGCAGGAGCCGGACGAGGCGTTCACCGCGACCGGCCGCACCGACCTGCACCGCACCATCGACACCGAGGGCCGCACCGCCGACCGCCGCGACGACTTCGACGAGGTCTACGGCGACTGGGAGGCCCTGCGCGAGGCCGCCGTCCCCGGGATGGCGCCGCAGCGCATCGACACCGACGTGCGCGCGGCCCTGCGCACGGCGGCCGACGACCCGACCCGGCTGACCGACGCCGAGGCCCTCGCCCTGCTGCACGCGGACGGCCCGGCGCTGGACGCGCTGTGCCGGGTGGCGGACGACGTGCGCAGGTCGGCGGTGGGCGACGACGTGACGTACATCGTCACCCGCAACATCAACTTCACCAACGTCTGCTACACCGGCTGCCGCTTCTGCGCCTTCGCGCAGCGCCGCACGGACGCCGACGCGTACACGCTCTCGCTGGACCAGGTGGCCGACCGGGCGCAGCAGGCCTGGGACGTGGGCGCGGTGGAGGTCTGCATGCAGGGCGGCATCCACCCCGACCTGCCCGGCACCGCGTACTTCGACATCGCGCGGGCCGTGAAGGAGCGCGTCCCCGGCCTGCACGTGCACGCCTTCTCCCCGATGGAGGTGGTGAACGGCGCGGCCCGCACCGGCCTGTCGGTCCGCGAGTGGCTGACCGCAGCCAAGGAGGCCGGCCTGGACACCATCCCCGGCACCGCGGCGGAGATCCTCGACGACGAGGTCCGCTGGATCCTGACCAAGGGCAAGCTGCCCGCGTCGACCTGGATCGAGGTCGTCGAGACCGCCCACGACCTGGGCATCCGGTCGAGCTCGACGATGATGTACGGCCACGTCGACCAGCCCCGCCACTGGCTGGGGCACCTGAGGACCCTGGCGGGGATCCAGCAGCGGACCGGGGGCTTCACCGAGTTCGTCACCCTCCCCTTCGTGCACACCAACGCGCCCGTCTACCTGGCCGGCATCGCCCGCCCCGGCCCGACGGTCCGCGACAACCGCGCGGTCACGGCGATGGCCCGTCTCCTGCTCCACCCGCACATCCCGAACATCCAGACGAGCTGGGTGAAACTGGGCGCGGAGGGTGCGGCCGAGATGCTCCGCTCGGGCGCGAACGACCTCGGCGGCACCCTCATGGAGGAGACGATCTCCCGCATGGCGGGCTCCTCCTACGGCTCCTACAAGTCGGTCAAGGACCTGATCGCGGTCGCGGAGGCGGCCGGCCGCCCGGCGAAGCCGCGCACCACCCTGTACGGGGAGGTCCCAAAGGAGCGCCGGCGCGCGGCCGAGGCCTCGGACGGGCACCTGCCGGAGCTGCTGCCGGTGCTGGACGCGGGCGGCGGGACGGCGGGGGGAGCGGGGACGGACCAGGGCACAAGCTGGCAGTAGGATGATCCGACCCCTGATGTCGGGGGTCGGAACTCCGTCCGATCGAGGAGATGCGTACCGGTGCCAGCCCGTCTTCCTTCGTGGGCCTGGGTGACCGGGCTGACCACGGGGGCGATAGCCGTGGTGGCCGTCCTGGCCGTGCAGGCCGACCAGGGGACGAAGCCCACCGCCGCCACGAGCCGGCCGGCCGCGTCGGCGACGGCGGACGCGAAGTCGTCCGCGGGGCCGTCCGCGGAACCGGAGGAGGAGAAACCGGTGGCGGTGCCGGCCGGCTCCGGGACGGGCCGCCGGATCGTCTACTCCCTCGGCCAGAAGCGGGTGTGGCTGGTCGACGCCAGCGACGCCGCCCGCCGCTCCTTCACGGTGTGGCCGGGAACGGTCTCCCCGGACCCCGGCTCCTACACGGTCGGTCCCCGCACCGAGGCCACCACCGGCAGCGACGGCGTGCAGATCGAGCACATCCTCTACTTCGCCGCGAAGTCCGGCGTCTCCGTCGCCTTCTCCAACGCCGTGGACGGCTCCTCGCCCCCGCCCGCGGCCCCGGGCGCCGCGACCGGCGGCATCCGCGTCGCCAAGTCCGACGGCGAGGCCCTGTGGGCCTTCGGCACGGCCGGGACGACGGTGCGGGTGGTGGAGTAGCGGGGCAGTGGGGCGGCGGACAGCCGCCCGGGGACGGCCGCCGGCGCCCCGGCACGGCCGGCGCCCGATCACTTCCGGTCACTTCCGTCGCCCCCGCGACCTCCCCCGCCTTTCCGCCGCTGAAGCGGAGGCCCCCGTTCGATTACAGTGCTGGGCGTCGTACGTGTGGACGGTGCCTGGGAGGTCTGGGTGGGCGCGACTGCCGGACCCGTGTGGGGGCGCCGTGAGCAGCAGGACTTCCGCAGCCGGGTGCGCGGGACGCTGCTCGGGGCGGCCGTCGGGGACGCCCTTGGCGCGCCCGTGGACGGGCTGGACCTCGACGCGATCCGCCGGGCGCACGGCGCCGGGGGCCTCACCGACCTCGCCCCCGCCTACGGCCGGCGCGGCGCCGTCACCCACCACACCCAGCTCACCCTCTTCTCCGTGGACGGCCTGATCCGTGCCCAGGTGCGGCGCGACACCGGTGCCTGGCACCCGCCCACCGACCTGCACCGGGCGTATCTGCGCTGGGCCGTCACCCAGCGCGACTGGGGCCCGGACGAGCGCCGCGAGGAGGACGGCTGGCTGGCCCGCGAGGAATGGCTGTACACCCGCCGCGACCCGGCCCGCGCGCTGCTGGTCGGGCTCGGCGACGAGACGATGGGGACGCCGGCGGCGCCCAAGAACCCCGGTGAGGCCGGGCCGGAGGCCGCCGCCCGCAGCGCGCCGTTCGGCCTGCTCGTCGGCTGGGAGCCGCAGCTCGTCGCCCAGCTCGCGGTGGAGTGCGCGGCACAGACCCACGGGCATCCCACCGCCTGCCTCGCGGCGGGCGCGTACGCCGTGATCGTGCACGCGCTGGCCCGGGGCGGGAACCCGGACGCGGCGGTGCGGCAGACGCTCGCGCTGCTGGCCGCGCGCCCCGGCCACCAGCCGGTGTCGGAGGCGCTGGGGCAGGCGCTGGAGGCCGTGCGGCAGGGGGCTCCCACACCGGAGCGGGTGAGCCGGCTGATCGGCGCCGCGACCGCCGAGGGCGCCGTGGCCGCCGCCGTGTACTGCGCCCTGGTGGGCGAGGACGTGCGGCACGGGCTGCGGCTGTCCGTCAACCACGACGGGCCCTCGGCCGTGACGGGCGCCCTCACCGGCGGCCTGCTCGGCGCCCTGCACGGCGAGACGGCCCTCCCGCCGGCCTGGCTGGTCGAACTGGAGGGCCGCCCCACGATCCTGGAGCTCGCCGACGACTTCGCCATGGAGATGACCCAGGGCCCCGCCCTGCACGGGCCCGGCGGCTCGTCCGCCGCGTGGCTGGCGCGGTATCCGCGGGGCGCCTGAGCCCCGCGGGGCGGGGCGGCTCCCCACCCGGCGGGGGAGGGTTCCCCGCCGGCGCGGGTCAGTCCTTCACCGGCGCGGGAGCCGCGTCCCCGGCCGGGGACGGCACCGCCGCCGCGGCCGGGCCGTCGCCGTCGGTGTTGACGCGCTCGATGAGCGCCAGCCGCTCCGGGGTGTCCTCCGGCTTCACCCAGCCGACGAGGACGTACAGGACCAGGGAGACGGCCAGCGGGATCGAGACCTGGTACTCCAGCGGCACGCCGCCCTCGACGCTCCAGTGGACCGGGTAGTTCACCAGCCAGAAGACCAGCAGGCCCGCCGCCCAGCTGGTGAGCGCGGCCGTCGGGCCGGAGCGGCGGAACGGCCGCAGCAGGCCCAGCATCATCGGGATGGCGATCGGGCCCATCAGCCCGGCCACCCACTTGATGACGACCGTGATGATGTCCTTGAAGGCCGGCGAGTCGACCTGGGTCGCCACCGCCATGGACAGGGCGAGGAAGACCACCGTCGTCACCCGCGCCGCGACCAGGCCCGCACGCTCGCCCCACCGCCGGGCCCCGGCCGACAGCACCGGTGCCACGTCGCGGGTGAAGACGGCCGCGATGGCGTTGGCGTCCGAGGAGCACATGGCCATCGTGTGGGAGAAGAAGCCGACGATGACCAGGCCCAGCAGGCCGTGCGGCAGCAGCTGCTCGGTCATCAGGGCGTAGGAGTCGGAGCCGTCCGCCTTCTGCGACTCCACCAGCAGCGGCGACATCCACATGGGGAAGAACAGCACCAGCGGCCAGACCAGCCACAGCACCGCGGAGAGCCGTGCCGAACGCTCGGCCTCCCGGGGGGTGGGGGTGGCCATGTAGCGCTGGGCCTGGTTGAGCATGCCGCCGTTGTACTCGAACAGCTTGATGAAGAGGAACGCCAGCAGGAAGACCGTGCCGTACGGGCCGACCAGCGGCTCCCCGTGGCCCTGCAGCTCGGGCTCGTCCCAGACGCCGAGGAAGCCGCCGTGGTCGCCGAGTTCGGCGAGGACGGCGAAGAGCATCGCCAGGCCGGCCAGCAACTGGATGACGAACTGGCCGAGTTCGGTCAGCGCGTCCGCCCACAGGCCGCCGATGGTGCAGTAGACCGCCGTGACCGCACCGGTGACGAGGATGCCCTGGTTGATCGAGACGCCGGTGAACACCGACAGCAGGGTGGCGATCGCCGCCCACTTCGCGCCCACGTCCACGATCTTCAGCAGCATGCCGGACCAGGCCAGCGCCTGCTGGGTCTTCAGGTCGTACCGGTTCTTCAGGTACTCCAGCGGGGACGCCACGTGGAGCCGGGAGCGCAGCCGGTTGATCCGCGGGGCGAACAGCTTCGACCCGATGGCGATGCCCAGGGCGATGGGGAAGGACCAGGTGACGAAGGAGGTCACCCCGTAGGTGTAGGCGATGCCGGCGTAGCCGGTGAACATCACCGCGCTGTAGCCCGACATGTGGTGGGAGATCCCGGAGAGCCACCACGGCATCCGGCCGCCGGCCGTGAAGAAGTCGCTGACGCTGTCCACCCGCTTGTGGGACCAGATGCCGATGGCGATCATCACGGCGAAGTAGCCGATGAGCACCGCCCAGTCGAGACTGTTCATGTCCCCCCTTCCGGGGTCCGCCTTGTGAACTCCACTCATCCGGTTGACACTTCGCCTGAGTGGGGTAGGGGCGAGAAGGGCTGCGAAGTGCCCGCTCATCGTGGGTGGGGCGGCGTGTACGCGACAAGAAAACGTCAGGTCAAGAGGAAGCAAAAATGTTCGGCTAGGCGACCATGGTTCACATACATGAACCACGGGAGTGGTGCGGAACCCGCACCGCGGGCCTGGGGGCCGGGGCCCTTCCGACGCCACGGGGATCCGTCGGAAGGACCCTGGGGGGAAGGACGCCCCGGAACCGGCCGGGCGGACCGGCTCAGCGCAGCTCCTCCGGGCAGGGCGTGCCCCGCGACCACTCGTACGGCGCCTCCAGCCGGTACGTGCCCGGCTCCGGGGCGAGCAGCACCGTCCACCGGTCGCCGTTCGCGTCCTCCTCCGTCTCCCTCAGGCAGCCGTGGACGTTCTCGTACGTCCTCGGCTCGCCCTCGGGGCGGTTCCTCGACTCCTCGGTCTCCTGCGGCGGGTCCAGCTTCTCGCCCTCGGCGTCGACGATGCCCAGCCACGGCGAGTACGGGATGCGGACGAGGACGCGGCCCGCCCGCTCCACGCGCAGCGTCATCCCGCCCTGATCGGCCCGCTCCACCACCGTGTGCGGCTCGGCCAGCGGCGTCGGGTCGCTCACCTCGAACAGCTGCCAGTTGGCGTCGCCCCAGACCTGCTTCAGGTACGGCAGCCCGCGCTGCACCAGCTCCCGCTCCCGCTGGCCGCCGTCACCGTCCGGCTCGTCCTTCGGCAGCACCACGAAGTGCACGCTCCAGCGCTTCAGCCACTCGTGGTAGTTCGCCGAGTTGAGCGTGTCGTCGTAGAAGAGCGGGTTGCGCTTCATGTCGGCCTGCCGGTTCCAGCCGCGGGCCAGGTTGACGTACGGGGCCAGGGCGGAGGCCTCGCGGTGCGAGCGGGCCGGGACGACCTCCACCCGGCCCCGCTCGGCGCCGACCTTCTGCAACTGGTTCACCAGCGGCGCCAGCTCGCGCGCCCAGGACGCCCGCGGTGTGGTGTTCACGACGTCGTCGACCGACTTGAAGCCGATCCAGCCGGTGAAGACGGCGACGGACACCGCGATCGCGTACCACTTGAGGGACCTCGGCGCCGCGAACGGCAGCGCGGCCACCAGCACCACACCCGCGAACAGCATCGACAGCCGCGTGATGTTCGAGCCGATCTGCGAACTGATCAGCCAGACCAGCACCACCGCGAGCCCGTACACCGCGGACGTGAGGCGGACGGTCTTCCACTCCCGGGGCACCAGCACGACCACCAGGACCGCGTACAGCAACGGCAGGACCGCCGAGCCGAAGGCCATCGGCTGCGTCCCCGAGAACGGGAACAGCCAGGCCGACACCGCCACCACCGCGCTCGGCGCCAGTCCGAGCGCCCACGCCCCCGGCAGGCGCTTCTGGAGGAACAGCGCCGCCGCCACCAGGCCCACGAACAGGCCCGCGACCGGCGAGGCCATCGTGGCCAGGGCCGCCAGCGGGGCCGCGCACAGCGCCTTCGCCCAGCGCCTGTAGCGCCACCGGTACGGCCAGCAGAAGACGACCGCGACCGCGCCGAGCGCGAACAACGTGCCCAGCCCGAACGTCACGCGTCCCGAGGCCGCGTTGCACAGCAGCGCGAACACGCCCGCGAGCGCCGCCCACAGGGGATTGCGCACGTTCCGGCTGCGCAGCAGGACCAGCGTCAGCAGCCCCGCCGACACCGTCCCCGCGACCATCATCGTCGTCCGCACCCCGAGGAGCGACATCAGGTACGGCGACACCACGCTGTACGACACCGGGTGCATGCCGCCGTACCAGGCCAGGTTGTACGCGGAGTCCGGGTGCCGGCCGACGAACTCGGCCCACGCGTCCTGCGCCGCCAGGTCGCCGCCGCTGTTGGCGAACGTGAAGAACCAGACGACGTGCAGGAGACCGGCGAGACCGGTGACGGACAGGACGGGGTGCCGCAGCACGCGGGCGCGCACGGCGAGGGCGGCGGCCCCGGGACGGGAGGCGCGGGAGGCCTCCCCGGCGTCGTCAGGGGCGGGGGCCGCGGGGTCCTCCGGGGACCGGGCGCCGGGCACGCGTATGCGCGGACCGGTGCCCGAGCCGGTGCCCGAGCCGCCGCCCGGGCCGGTGCGGGGACCGCCGCCCGGGTCCGGATCGGCGTCGTCGGCGCGTGTCGGCTCCGCAGTGGCCACCTGAAGGCACTCCCCGTGTCCCGTCTCCTGTGCGCGGCCGCACTCCGGTGACCGGCGGCCTGCCCGTTTCGTGACGCTAGCACGCACCCCGCCGGCCGTCGCCCGGGCGGGTGACGGCCGGCGGGGTGCGTGCGCGGTCGCCGCGCGCTTTCGCCCCGGATCAGGAGACGCGCGTCAGCTTGTCCGTGAAGCCGGGTTCCACCAGGTCCTCCTGGAGGGCGACCGGCACCTTGACGGCGCTGCTCGTGCCGTCGCCGACGGTGAGCGTGCCCACCTCGGTGCCGGCCTCCGCCCGGTGCGGCAGGTCGTCGCCCGCGGCGAACGTCAGCTTCACCGACAGCCCCGCCCAGCCGACGGCCTTGACGTCCTCGGTGACGGCGACGGGCGTCCGGCCGCCGAGACCGTCGTCCACGTACCCGACCACGGTGCCCTTCTTCAGGATCGTCGCCGACTCCAGCGCGCCCTGCGCGGCCCGGATCAGCCGGTCGCTCGAGGTGAGGGCGGCGGACAGGATGGTGTTGTCCTTGCCGCCCGCGGGCTGGCGGACCACGGCGCCGATGATGAGCCGGGTCTCGCCGTCGACCTCCTTCTTCGCGGCGAACACGAGGTTGCCGAGCGCGGAGGTGGTGGTGCCGGTCTTGATGCCGACGACGCCGTTGCTGCCGACCAGCTGGTTCCAGTTGGGGTGGTTGCGGCCCTTGTAGTCGTCGTACGACATCATCGCGGCGACCTCGCGGAACACGGGCTGCTGCATCGCGGCCTTGGCCAGCTTCACCTGGTCCACGGCCGTGCTCACGGTGGTGTTGTTCAGGCCCGAGGGGTCGGTGTACGTCGTGTCGGTCATGCCGAGGTCCTTCGCGGCCTCGTTCATCTTCGCGACGAACGCCTCCTCGGACCCCGCGTCCCAACGGGCGACCAGTCGCGCCACGTTGTTCGCGGACGCGATCAGGACGGCCTCGACCGCCTCCCGCTGGGAGATCTCGTCGCCCGCGGTGACTTTGACGGTCGACTCGTTGACGGCGTCGGCCTGCTTCTCGGCGGTCTCGTCGATCTTGATCATCGGGCCCTCGGCGCCGCTCTTGAGCGGGTGGTCGCGCAGGACCAGGTACGCGGTCATGACCTTGGCGACGCTGGCGATCGGCACGGGCTTCTGCTCGCCGGAGGAGCCGAACGTGCCGATGCCCTGGACGTCGAGCGCGGCCTGCCCGGACGCCGGCCACGGGATGTCGACCTTGCCGCCCTCGAAGGTGTAGCTGTCCTGGGCGGTGAGTTCGAGCGTGGGCGCCGGGAGCGGGCGGACGTTCTGCACGACCGCGAAGACGATCACCAGCAGCAGGACCAGCGGCGTCCAGATCTTGATCCGCCGCACGGCCGTCCGCAGCGGAGTCTCCGGCGGCGGCGGGGTGTTGGTCAGCTCGGCCAGCAGGTCCAGCGGCGGCTTGGGCGGCAGCGGCTGCTGCGTCGTCCGCTCGGGCCCCACCTGCGGGACGGAGGCGGTGGCGTCGGCGGGGACGGGGGGCTTCGCGGCCGGCGTCACGGTGCGCAGCGCGGTGGTGGCGTCCCCGCCCCGGGCCGGCTTGCGGACGCCGGGGTCGTCGAACTCCTTCAGCGCGACGAACTTGCTGGTCCGCTCGGCGTCGGACTCGGACTCGGACCCGGGGCCGGCCTCGGGCCCGGACGCGGGGCCGGTCTTGGGTCCGGACGCGGGGTCGGACTTGGGGTTGGTCCTGGGTCCGGCCTTGGGGGTGGTCTTGGGTCCGGCCTCGGGCCCGGACGCGGGATCGGCCTTGGGTCCGGACGCGGTGTCGGTCCCGGTCCCGTCCTCGCCGTCCTGGGCGGCGTCCGCACCGCCGGGTCCGGTTTTGGCGCCCGCGTCGCCCAGCTTGAGCATGGTGGTGGGCTGGTCGACGGGGGGCGCGGAGGGACGTCCGGTCCTGAAGACGGCGGTGGGCTGGTCGACGGGGCCCTTGACCCCGTCCTCGGGCCCGGGCTCCGCTTCGGCCTCGTTCTTGCCCTCGGCCTCGGGCCCGGCCTTGTCCTCGGCCTCGGGGTCGTCCCCGGTCCCGGTGCCGGTGGACGCGTCGTCGGCCTCCGGGTCGTCCCCGGACTCCGGGTCGTCGTCGGCACCGGCGGCCGGCACGGCGGGAGCGGCCTTCGGTGAACCCGAGGACGGGTCCGTGCCCGGGGCCGCGTCGTCGTCCCCGGCCGCGTCCGCCCCGGGGGCGCCGTCCGCGTCCTTTGTCGCCGCGGGAACGCCGCCGCCCCGGGGCTCGTCCCCGTCCTCGGCCGCGGAACCGTCGCCGGCCTCCTCGCGGGCCGTGTCGTCCGCGTCGGTCACGGCGGACGTCGCCGTACCGGCGGGTGCCTCGTTCCCGGTGTCCTCGGCGTCCCGGGCGTCCTCGGCCCCGTCGGCCGCGTCCTGGACCGGGTCGTCCTCCGGGGCTTCCCGTACGGCGTCCTCGGACCCCGCCTCGTCCTCGCCGGCAGTGCCCTTCCGGGACGGCCCGTCAACCCCCGCCTCCCGGACGTCGGATGCGCCCTCGCCGGCGTCGGTGTCCGTGTCCGCGTCCGCGTCCGTGTCCACGCTCTCGGCCTCGGCCTCGGTCCTCGACTCCCCGGCGGCGGGGGCCGCCTGCGCGGAGGCGGCCTCCGCGCCGTTCCCGGTCCCCGTACCGGCGTCGGAGCCGTCCTCGGCGGTGGCCCCGCCCCCGGGCCCCGCCGGGCGCACCCACGAGGCCACCGCCTCGCGCAGCCGGCCGTCGCCCTCCCCGGCGGAAACGTCACGGCCCCCGGCGGGCGCGTCGTCGGCCGTCGCCCCGTCCTCCGTCGCCTCACGCACCGACAGCACCCGCGTGGCCGTGTCACCGCCCGTGCGGCTCCCCGAGGGCGAGGCCTCGCGGGCCACCGCCAACCGCGGGTCCCGCTTCCCGGCGGAGTTCCTCGCCTCGGGAACCGGACCCGCGCTCCCCGACGTCGGTTCCGCCGACGACTCGCGCTGCTTCGACCTGTCGGGGGACTCGCCCGCCACCGATGCCTCCTCCATGCGCCGCACGCCCCGCGTGCGCCAACCCAACCGTGAACCATCGCCCGCGACAACGCTCCGCAGCGCTGTCCGAGCCCTGTACCAGTGTCCTGTGTCGCGGACCGGTCCCACGTGGTAGACGAGAACGACATACCTGTCGGTTCCCTTACGAACCGGTCACGCACCCTCGACAGACCAATGTGAGAGGGGTCACCCTGTCAGACATCCACGCGGGGAGGCATGGATGGGCAGGAGCCGCAGAACACTTCCGGAGGAGCTTCTGCTGCTGGCACTGGACCCGACCACGGGTACCACTGCGCAGCCGCAGTCGCTCGACCTCGGTCTGGCCGGAGCACAGCTAGTGGAGCTGGCGCTGGCCGGACGGATAGCCCCAGACGGGGATCGTATCGCCGTGGTGGTGCCACGGCCGACTGGAGATCCGACACTGGACAGCGCGTTGGAGTTGCTGCGAAGGCGCGGCGCTCCGGTACGGGCCGTCCACTGGATCGGCGGGCCGCGTCTCGGGCTCCGCCAGACCTACCTCTCGCATCTGGAGCGGTGCGGCATGGTGCACGCCGTGGCCGGACAGATGTGCGGGGTCTTGCCGACGACTCGCTACCAGGCGACGGACACCGAGATCAGCCGGGAGATCAGGGCCCGGCTGGACTCCGCGATCCGCACCGGCGTCCCGCCGGACCCGCGGACCGCGGCGCTCGCCGCACTGGCGCACGCGGTCGGCCTCGGCAAGCACCTGTACCCGGGGAACGAGGGGCGCTCCTCGCGTTCCCGGTTGCGGGACCTGATCCGGCACGACCCGATGGGCGGCCTCGTGGCGCACGCCGTGATGGACGTCCAGAACGGCGCGGCGGCCCAGCCGCGCCGCAGCCCCGCCTCGGCGGGCCGCCAGGCCCCCGCCGGCGGCCGGGGCGCGACGGAGCCCGCCCGAGGCGTTCCGTCGCAACCGCGCCGCGGATCCATGGAGCGTGTGGTGGCCCACTGAACCGCGGGTCCCCGAGGGGCCCACGACACACCGCGGACCCACGGCACGGCACCGCAGACCCGGTCACGGGAGCCGCTGTCCGAGCGGGGGGGGGGGGGGGGGGGGGGGGGGGCGCCCCCCCCCCCCCCCCCCCCCCCCCCGCTCGGCGTGCCCCGGACCGGCGTCCGCGCCGCCACCGTCCCGCGGACCGACGCGTACCCGCCGCACATCCACCGTTTCCCAGCGGCAGGAAGCACCTTGGTGGCACTCTGCTCGACAGCGGACACGCGAAGTGGCAAGTACGAGACACGCAGCCGGAGGTGCACGTCCCGTGGCATCCAATGTCAACCCCACCGTCAGGCGGCGCCGGCTGGGCCAGGAGCTGCGCAGGCTCCGCGAGCTCAAGGGCATGACCGCCGAGGAGGTGGCGGAGCGGCTGCTCGTGTCGCAGTCGAAGATCAGCCGGCTGGAGAACGGCCGGCGCAGCATCAGCCAGCGTGACGTCCGCGACCTGTGCGGGGTCTACGAGGTGGAGGACCAGCGCGTCGTCGACTCGCTGATGCAGATGGCCAAGGACTCGCGCCAGCAGGGCTGGTGGCACGCCTTCGGCGACATCCCGTACAGCGTCTACATCGGCCTGGAGACGGACGCGGAGTCGCTGAGGGTCTACGAACCCCAGATCATCACCGGCCTGCTGCAGACCCGCGCGTACGCCGAGGCGATCGTCCAGGGGGGCTCGCCGGAGTCGTCCGGGCAGGAGAACGACAAGCGGGTCGAGGTCCGCCTGCGCAGGCAGAGCCGCATCACCGCGGAGAAGGACCCGTTGCGGCTGTGGGTGGTCCTGGACGAGGCGTCGCTGCGGCGGGTCGTCGGGAGCCGGCAGGTGATGCGCGAACAGCTGGAGCACGTCATGGAGCTGTCCCAGCTGCCGCACGTCACCGTGCAGGTGCTGCCGTTCGAGGTGGGCGCGCACGCCGGTATCAACGGCCAGTACTCGATCCTGGAGTTCGCCGACGCGGCCGACTCGAGCGTCGTGTACATCGAGGGCGTGACCAGCGACCTGTACCTGGAGAAGCCGCACGACGTGCAGAAGTACACCGTGATGTACGAGCACCTGCGGGCCCAGTCCCTGAACGTGGACCAGTCCCGTCAGCTCGTGGAGCGCATCGCGAAGGAGTACGCACGCTGATCCGCCGTCAAGCGGGGGCGGAGCGTACACCCCTGGCATGACCGGCGGAAAGCCTCGCCCGGAATATGCCATCCGGTCGAGTGAACGCACGCTTCGCAAGCGGATGCCGGCGAGTAGCGTCGATCACGCCACCCCCCAGCGTGGGGTGGCGTAATCCGTTCTGCGGGTCCCTGCCGGAATGCGCAGCCCGGGACGGCAACTCAGCAACTGGCTACGGAGCGAACATGGCAATTCGTCTGGGTGCCACGGAGACGTGGACGACATCCTCCTACACGAATAACAACGGCGCGTGCGTGATGGTGAGGTCGACCGTCGAGGAAGCGCTGGAGCTCGGGGACACCAAGGTGCCCGAGGGGCCGAAGCTGGCCTTTCCCGTGGACGCGTGGAACGCCTTCGTGGCCTCGGTGAAGGACTGACCGGACCGGCGGCCGCTCCACGGACCACCGGTGCCGGACCCGCCGGTACGCACGCCTCGGGCGCGGACGCCACCGGTGCGGACGCCGCCGGCCCGCGTGCCACCGGCACCGGCACCACCGACCGGGCCCTCTCGACCAGTTCGCCGTCCTAGCCGAGAGGGCTTCGGCGCACGGCCCCGGCCTCCCCGCGCCCAGCCCACCGGGAACGCCGCGTCACACGCCGGGTCCCCGGCCCCGTGGCGTCCCGGTCCGTGGAGCGCACCCCCCGGCCGGGCCGGCCGCCGGGCCGGGGGCGGACGTCAGCCGAGCGCCTTCTCCACCGCCGCCACGACCTGGGCCGCCTCCGGCTCGGTCTGCGGCGAGAAGCGGGCGACGACCTCGCCGTCCCGCCCGATCAGGAACTTCTCGAAGTTCCAGCGGACGTCCCCGCTGTGCCCCTCGGCGTCGGCGAAACCGACCAGGCGCCGGTACAGGGCGTGCCGGCCCTCCCCGTTCACCTCGATCTTCTCGGTCATCGGGAAGGTCACGCCGTACGTCGCCGAACAGAACTCGGCGATCTCCTCCGCGCTCCCCGGCTCCTGCCCGAGGAACTGGTTGCAGGGCACGCCGAGCACCGTGAACCCGCGTTCCGCGTACCGCTCGTGCAGCCGCTCCAGCCCGGCGTACTGCGGCGTCAGCCCGCACTTGGAGGCCACGTTCACGACGAGCACGACCCGCCCCGCGTACTGCGCGAGCCCGGCGGGGCCACCGTTCAGGGCACCGATCTCGACGTCGAGGGGGGAGGCACCACCGGTGCCGTTGCTGCCGCTGTTCTCTGCGTTCGTCATGACCGAGATGCTAGGGCCTTTCGTCCGGCTCGGGCCGGGCTCGCGGGGGCCGGCCCGAGCCGGACCAAAGGCCCTGGCTGTGTCGTCCCGCGACGTGAACGGCCTCGACGGGTACGGCGACGGGGTCGCGCGGACGACCGGTCCGCTTCCCCGCGCCCCCGGCATCCGCGACCGGCAGCCCGACGCCCCTCAGCCCCGCCGGTCTTCCTCCCGCCCGCCCCCGCCCTGGTCCCCGCCCCCGCCCTTGGTCCCCGCCGCCACGCCCACGGCGGTGCCGGCCCCGATGCCCAGAGCCATTCCCAGGGCCAGACCGAGCCCGAGGTTGCCGAAGACGGTCAGTCCCAGCACCAGGCCGAGCGCCGTGCCGAGCGACAGCCCCACCGATATGCCCGTCGCCAGCGCCTTGTTGGCGGCCGCCCCACCGTTCCCGTCCCTGTTCTGCATACGGACATCATCCTCGATGGCCGTCGCGGTCCGGTCCGGCGTTCGCCGCGCGGACGCCGGACCACGGCCGGCGGACGGGAGCGGCACGGGAGGGGGGAGGGGAAACCGGGTAACAGCCCCGCATGAAGCCTGCACCGCGTTTCACCCTGGCCGCGACCACGCTCGACGCGCCGGACGCCCGCGAGCTGGCGCGGTTCTACCGGCGCCTGCTCGGCTGGCCGACGAGGAAGGAGGAACCGGGCTGGGTCGAGATCGGGCCCGCCGACGGCGGTGCCGGACTGTCGTTCCAGACGGAACCGCTCTTCACCCGTCCGCGGTGGCCCTCCGACCGGTCCGAGCAGCAGATGATGATGCACCTGGACATCGAGGTGGACGACCTGGCGCGGGCCGTCGAGCACGCCCTCGCCCTGGGGGCGGCCCCGGCGGACTTCCAGCCGCAGGACGACGTACGGGTGCTGTACGACCCGGTGGGCCACCCGTTCTGCCTCTTCGTGCGCACCGCCCCGGGCGCCTGACCGGCCGGGGCCGGGCGGGGACCGGCGGGGCGCGGGCCCCCCGGGCAGGACGGCGGGGCGGGCCGCCCCCCACCGCCTACGCGCGCCAGTAGCTGCGGCGGAGCAGTACCGCCAGGGGGACGATCTCGATGCGGCCGAGGAGCATGAGGGCGGTGAGGATCGCCTTCGACAGCGCCCCGAGCGGCGCGTAGGAACCGAACGGGCCGACCTCGCCGAACGCCGGGCCGACGTTGCCGAGGCAGGCCGCGGCGGCGCCGAGCGCGGTGAAGACCCCGGCTCCGCCCGTGTCCGTCTCGGCGTCGAGGGCGAGGCCGAGCGTCCCGAGCGCGAGGGCGAGCAGGTAGAGGAGGGCGAACACGAGCGTCGAGCGGAGCGTGGGGTTGTCGATCACCCGGCCGCTCACCCGCACCGGGAGGACGGCGTCGGGGTGGACGGCCTGTTCCAGCTCGTGGCGGGCGAAGCGGAAGAGGACGAGGTGGCGGACGACCTTGACCGAGCCGCTCGCCGACCCGGCGCAGGCCCCGACGAACATCAGCGCCAGCAGGGTGAGCGTGGCGAGCGTCCCCCAGTCCGCCCAGTCCAGCGTCGCGAAGCCGGTGGTGGTCATCACCGAGACCGTCTGGAAGGCCGCGTGCCGGATGCCGCCGAACCCGTCCACCACGCCGCCGACGGACAGCTCGACCGCCAGGACGGACGTGCCCACGAGGAGCAGGCCGAGATACAGGCGCAGTTCCTCGTCGCGGGTCGCGGACCTGATCTGGCGCAGCGCGGCGAGGCGGTACAACCGCAGCAGGTTCACCCCGGCCACCACCATCAGCCCGCACAGCACCCACTGCGTCACCGGCGCGAGGCCCCGGGCCGAGTCGTTCTCCGGGGCGAACCCGCCGAGGGACACGGCGGACGTCGCGTAGGAGAACGCGTCGAAGAGGCCCATCCGCCGGTCCAGCCCGGTCCACCCCAGGGCGGCCAGGGCCAGGACGCCGACCGCCGTCACCGCGAGGTAGACCTTCCAGAGCCGTCGGGCGGTCTCGCGGACGGTCGCGCCGAGCGACTCCATCTCGACCGGCCCCGGCAGCTCGGAGCGCAGGAGCTCGCGGCCGCCGATGCGGAGCCGCGGCAACACCGCGAGCGCGAGCACGATGATCCCCAGGCCCCCCAGCCAGTGGGTGAGCTGACGCCAGAACAGCATGCCGGGTCCGAGCGCGCCCACGTCGGTCAGGACGGTCGCGCCGGTGGCGGTGAACCCCGACATCGCCTCGAAGTAGGCGTCGACCGGGTGGCCGAGCTGCGGGACGCGACCGAGCACGAACGGCAGCGCGCCGAACGCGGGCGCGAGCAGCCAGACGGCGACGACGACGAGGAAGCCCTCCCGGACGCCCAGCGGGGGCCGCTCGCCCGTCAGACGCTTGAGCGCCAGGCCCGTGACGGCCACGGCGAGCCCGGTGACGAGGAAGGGCCACGGGGGCTCACCGGCCGCCAGCGCGACGGCCGCCGGCGCGACGAACGCGAGCGCGAACCACGCGAGCAGGGCGCCGACGACGCCCAGCACGGTCCGCAGGTCGACGCCGGCCGGCCTGCGCGGGCGCTTTCGGTGCGGACGCGGCGACGAGCGCGACGGCTTCACAGGTCGTGCTCGATCGCCGGGACGCGGTCGGGCTCGGTGAGGACGACGACGCGGTCCCCGGGCCGCAGCACGTCCCCGCCGCCGGGGAAGAGCACGCTGCCGTCGCGGACGATCGCGCCCACGCCGGCCCCGGGAAGCGCGTCGACCGGGGCGTGCGCGAACCGGCTGCCGGACCGGACGGTGATGTCGAGGACCTCGAAGCGGTCGTCGCCGAGCATCGCCATCTGGCGGGTGCGCTCGTCGAACGTGAAGCGGGCCATCTTCTCGGCGGTCTCGTCGCCCGGGTCGACGGCCACGTCGACGCCGGCGGCCTCGAAGACCTCGGCGGCGGCGGGATCGTCGAGGACCGCCAGCGTGAGGCCGACCCCGTGGACCTTCGCCAGCACCGCCGCGTACAGGTTGCGCGCGTCGTCCCCGCCGGCGAGCACCGCCGCTCCCGCCGTGCCGATGCGCTCGCGGTGCAGGAACGCCGGGTCCAGGCCCGTCGCGTGGAAGACCCGTACCCGGTCGAGCGCGTCGGCGGCCGCGCGGGCCCGCGCCGCGTCCGGCTCGATCAGCCGCACGGAGATCCCCTTGTCGAGCAGCACGCGGGCGATGGCCGTCCCCATGCGCCCGGCGCCGAAGAGCGCGACGTCGTCGACGGGCTCGGCCCCGGTGACCAGCCGGCTCCACGCGCGCGCCGCCGCGAGCGACGCCATCACGATCACCCAGTCACCGGGCCGCACCACCTCGTGCGCGGTCGGCCTGATCCAGTTCCCGTCGCGCACGACGGCGACCACCCGCGACGCCCCGGGCAGGCCCGCCTCGCGCAGGGGGCGGCCGACCAGCCACGGCGGATCCGTCTCGGGGACGTCGACGCCGAGCACGACCACCTCGCCGCCGGCGAAGAGGTCCACGTGCCGGGCGCCCGGCACGTGGAGGGCGCGTGCGACGGCGCTCGCGGTCTCGAAGGCCGTCGAGACGAGCAGGTCCACGTCGAGGTCGCCCGCGTGCCAGGCCGCCAGGTAGTCCATTCCGGTGGCGCGCACGACCGTCCGCGCCGACGACAGCCGGCGGGCGAGCATGGCGGTCACCAGGTTCACCTCGTCCCGCGACGTGCAGGCCAGGACGAGTTCGGCGTCGGCCACGCCGGCTTCGAGGAGCGTCTCGCGCCGGGTGCCGCTGCCGTGCGTGATCCGGACGTCGTAGGCGTGCGACACGGCCTCCAGGCGCGCCCGGTCGATGTCGATCACCGTGCACTCGTGCGTCTCGGCGAGCGACTTGACCACGGTGTGACCGACCTGCCCCGCTCCGACCACGACGACCCGCATGCCAGCATGGTGGCACGCGCGCATCCGACCCGCCGCCGCAGCCCCGGCGGCGGGTCGGCCGAGGCCCACCGGTCCCCGGCCCCGTCCGGCCGGGACCGCTCACGGAAGCCGGAATTCCCTACGGAAGCCGGAATTCCCTACGGAAGCCGGGACTCCTTGCCCGAAACGGAGCCGGACATCCCCCGAACCCTTCGATGAGGAGTCCTTACTAGGATGGCCCCATGAGCCCGCCGAAGCCGTCGCCGGAGCTGCTGCGGGGCCTGACGGACGAGAACGTGCTGCGCGCCCTCACGCGTCCCCCGTCTCCCGTCTCCCACCTCCCAGGACCACCATGAGCACACGGCACACCCCCCGCCCCCCGTCCTCCGCGCGGCCCGACATCCGACTCGTCGTCACCGACATGGACGGCACGCTGCTGGACGCCGAGGGACGCGTACCGCGGGGCCTGTGGCCGCTCCTGGCCGAACTGCGCCGCCGGGGCGTCGTCTTCAGTCCGGCCAGCGGCCGCCAGTACGCCACCCTGGCCCACCTGTTCGCCGGCGCCGACGACGGCATGGTCTACATCGCCGAGAACGGCGCCCTCGTCGTCCGCGACGGCGTCGAGCTCTCCTCGGACCCGCTGGACCCCGCGGTGTCCGCCCGCGTCGTCAAGACCGTCCGGCAGCTGGTGGACGAGGGCGTGGACGCGGGCGTCGTCGTCTGCGGCAAGCACTCGGCCTACACCGAGCGCGGCGACCGCGCCTTCCTCGCCGAAGTGGACAAGTACTACCGCGCGCACCGCCTCGTCGAGGACGCCACCGCGGTGGACGACGAGATCGTCAAGGTCGCCGTCTTCGACTTCGGCCCGGCCGAGCGCACCACGGCACCGGCCCTGGCCGCCTTCGCCGACACCCACCGGGTGGTCGTCTCCAGCGAGCACTGGACCGACCTCATGAACCCCACCGCCGACAAGGGCGCCGCCGTGCGCCGGCTCCAGCAGCGCCTGGGCATCGGACCGGACCGGACCATGGTGTTCGGGGACTACCTCAACGACCTCGGCATGCTCGACGCCGCCGACTGGTCGTACGCCGTGGCCAACGCCCACCCGGACGTCATCCGCCGCGCACGCCACCTCGCCCCCGCCCACCACGACGACGGCGTCGTCCGCACCATCAGGACCGTCCTCGGCATCTGAACGGGCCCACCCGCCCGGGAGCCCGCTCCGGCCACCGCACGGGCGAACCCGTGGGGCGCGCCGGGAGCGTGACGCACCGGCACACCGGCCCGGCGCGCCCCACGGCCTTCCCGCCGCCCCCGCCCACGGGCACGGAGAGCCGGCCCGGCGCTCGTCGCCGGGGCGTAAGGCGACCCGGCCGGCGCCGCGCGGGCCGACGCCGGGCCGTCGCCCGTCCCGGGCGGTTCCGGCTCCCGCGCGGAACACCGCCGCGGAACCACGCGGTACCCGCCGAAGGCCCCCGCCCGGGCGCGACCCCCCGCCGGATCCGGCACCGCACCGGAGCCGGGGCGAGCCCCATCGGTGGCTTTTTGTGTCCATATGGTCGCCCAGAGTGGCGGTGTCGCGGAAGTGGCCCCTAGCGTCTGACGCATGAGGAAATACCAGATCATAAGCCTTAATTGCGCCATCGCGCCCCTCATCGTCGGCGCGGGCGCCCTCGCCCCGGCCGCCTCCGCCCACGGCGAGGCCGAGCAGGTGGTCCGTCCGGGCCAGTCCATCCAGGAGGCCGTCGACGCGGCCGACCCCGGCGCCACCATCGTCCTGACGCGGGGCACCTACACCGGAAGCGTCACGATCACCAAGCGGCTGACCCTGCGGGGCGCGGGCGAGCAGACCGTGATCGTGCCCGGGAAGGACGAGGAGGCACGGGGCGCGTGCGCCGAGGAGGGCAGCGGCATCTGCGTCACCGGCACGGACGAGGAACCCGTCACCGGGGTGCGGATCCAGTCGCTGACCGTCAAGGGGTTCGAGAAGAACGGCGTCTCGGCCACGCGCACCGACCGGTTGGAGGTCCACCGGGTGGCCGCCCGGGACAACGGCCGGTGGGGCATCGCGCAGGACCGCTCCACCCGCGCCTCGTTCCGCCACAACATCGCGAGCGGCAACGGCGACGCCGGGCTCTACACCGCCAACGTGTTCGAGGCCGACGCGGACAGCAGGACCCTCGACACCCGTGGCACGGTGATCAGCGGAAACCTCCTGACGGGCAACCGGATCGGCATGACCACCCGTCGGCTCCGCAACCTCACCGTCGAGCACAACGTCACCACCGGGAACTGCGCGGGCATCTTCGTCATCCTGCCGCGCACGACGGGCGACCTGACCATCCGCCGCAACGCGGTCCACGAGAACAACAGGTACTGCCCCGCCGCCGCGCGCCTGCCCCACCTCCAGGGGACCGGCATCGTCCTCGTCGGTACGGAGAAGGTGCTGGTGACGCAGAACGCGGTCCGCGACAACGTGGGCGACTCGCCCTACTCCGGCGGGATCGTCGTGTTCGGCAGCATGGACGGCGTCTCCAACGAGGGGAACGTCATCCGCGAGAACCTCGTGCTGGGCAACCGTCCGGCCGATCTGGCCACCCGCGACGACGAAGGGAAGGAGAACGAGTTCGCCGACAACCTCTGCCGGACCTCCGAACCGGCCGGCGCCTGCTGACCGGCCGGGCCGCGGAGGCTCGCGGACCGCGCCGGCCCCCGGCAACGTGCCGGGGGCCGGGACCGGCACCGGGACGTCCCCGACCGCCGATGCCGGCCGGGGACGTCAGGGGCCACCCGACCCGCGGCTTCGCGGACCGCTCGGCGCCACGGGCGCCGGCACCGGCCGGAACCGGACGGGAGCCGTCGGCCAGTGACCCCGCGCCGGCCACGCCGACCAGCGGCGCGGCCACGGCGGGCCGCACCGGTACCAGCGGTGGCGCGCCGTGCTCCACCGTGGCCCGGAAGGCGCGCAGGAGCCGCACCGCCCCCTCGTCCCCGCGCGCCACGGGCTCCCCGGCGAGAACGAGCGGCTCAGGGGCGCGTTCCTCCTCACGGGTGCGGCCCTCCGGGGCCGCCCAGCCCTCCGTCCTGACCCGGACCGACCCGGACCGACCCGGACCGACCAGGACCGTTCGCCGACGGCCCGGACGGACTCGGCCAGCGCCCTGGTGCCGCGTACGGAGATCCAGCTCCAGTGGCTGTCGGACTCGCCCCGCCGTCGAAGAGCGTGACCCGGCTCCGCCGCGGAGCGGTCCGGGCCGTCCCGCACGCCCCGTGGGAACCGGCTCGGCGAGGAGCGGCGCCGGCGTCAGGGCCCCGGCCGCCCGCCGGCCCGCGCGCACGAAGTGCTCGACCATCCTCGACCGGGCGGTGTGCCCACCGCGCCGCGGAGCGACCAGGCCCCGCGGAAGAACGACGCCGGCCACGGGCGGGGGGTGGATGCCGGAGCCCCGGCCCGGGAAGCCGCGTACACCGGAGGCCCGGCGCGGACGCCGTCCCGGCCGAAGGGCCGGCTCGCGGCCTCCGCGGGCCCGGCCGCCCCCACCCGCGCGTCCCCGCCGTCCCCCGCCCGCCCTACGGGGAGAGGCGGGACCCGCCTCTCCGGCGGTCCCCGATCACACGACGCAGCAGGAGCGCGGCACAGGCGACGAAGAGCACCAGGAAGCCGAGGCGGACCCACGGCGGACTGCCGGTACTGGCGGCCGACCACCCGGACCAGACGAGGCACAGCACCATCCAACCGGGGCTCTCGACGAGGGATCGCTCCCGGTCCTGAGGCACGCGCCACTCCCTTCCCCGGTGGCGTGATCACCCCACAGGCGACGGGACGGGCGGAGGGGTCACGCGGGGGAGCCGGGCCCGGAGCGACGCTTCCCGGTTTCCGGCGGACGCTGCCGGAACGGGACGGTTCCGAGGTCGCCGTACTCCGCCGCCGTAGGGCGACCCCGGCGGTTCGCGACGGCTGCGCCCGTCGCTCAGGCCCGCGCGTAGGTGAGGCAGTTGACCTGCTCGTGCTCGTAACCGACGGTGATGGACGGGGCGTGGCACTCCAGCCCGGTGTTGTGCCGGCAGTCGGCCATCTTGCACGCGCCGACCCGGCCGGTGACGGACGGCTCCCCGCCCTCCATGTCCGCGCTCATGAACGTGTCACAGACGGGGGCACCGGCGTCTCCCACGGTGATCGCCGCGGCGTGGCAGGTGTGCTCGTGGTTGTAGGCGCAGCTCTCGGCCGCGCACTCGCTGATGACCGGCAGTTGCATGACGGGTGTGGCTGCCATGAGAGGGCCTGCTTTCTCAAGGTGTCGTACGGGTCGGTCGCTGCGGTGGTGGCCCTCCCCGGGCGGCGTGGCACGCCGCCACCACGATCGACGGTCGCCGCTCCGGCTTGCCGGACCGGCGCCCCGGCTCGTCCACGTCCCGCCGACAGCCTGAGGTCCCGTCCCGGAACTGCCGCAGACGGTCCCCGGCCTCCTCCGCGTCTGCGGCCCGGGCGCGGGGCCGTCGGCGACGGTACGTGAGGATGGCGTGCCGGACGGTAACCGCGGGGTGGCGGGTGCGGACGGACAGGGTGGTGCCAGGGCCGTGTCCGCACCGACAGCTCATGGAACGCTCCCTTCCTGGCTTCCACTTTCCGCAATGTTCGGTGTCGGCGCACTTCGGCCGGGCGGACGGCCCGAGACCGACGGCGACGGACCGACCGCTCCCCTCTTCCCGGTCTTCCCGGGGATCCCCTCTTCCCGGTCTTCCCGGGGAGGGGTGACGGCCCCTCCCCGCGTGGTCCATGCCGCCGTGGACGCCGACGACGATCGGCGTGGTGCGTGGCGGCCACCGGGGGCCGGACCGGAGATCGACGACGGGTGCCCCGTCGGCTGCCCCGTCCCCGGCACCCGCAGCCACGGTTCGCCCGGGCGGGGTGCCCGTCTCGGCGAAGACCGCCGGCCTGCCCCTCCCGCTCAAGGTCAGGTGAGGGCGGCGGGGGCCGGCCGGGTCGGCGTGCCGTTTCCGGTCGGGGCATTCCGGGCACAAGTGGCGCAATGCCGCATGGCACCCCATGCTGGATCGGGTGTCACGGGGAGCAGGCCGCTCGACGAGGAGCGCCTGCGTCGCCCCGCGGCGGCCGGCACCGAAGTGCTGGGCCCCTTCGGAGACCCGCCCGGGCGGCCCCCTCTCTTCCGACAGCACGGCCGGCAGCACAGCCCGACAACACCCGTGACACCCCTCCCGACAGCACCCGTGGCACCGGCCGCGACCGCGTGCGACAGCACGACGGCCGCCGGACTCCAGGGAGAGGCCGGCCGGGCATCCGACCGAAGAACTCGTCGTGCGATGCATCCGAAGATCCGCTCATCCGGAAGCCGGGCCCCACGTGTGACCGGGGTCCCCCGAAGGGAGTTCCGATGACGAACTCGCGCAGCAGGAAGATCACCACCGCCACCGCCACCGTCAGCGCCACCGCCGGTGCCTGCGTCCTGGTCCTCGCCGTGGCCGTCCCCGCCTCCGCGGGCGGTACGGCGCAGGAGGACGGCAAGGCGACCGTGTCCGTCTTCCACGGCGTTCCGGGCCTCACCGTCGACGTGTATGCCAACGGGAACGAACTGCTCCCCGACTTCGAGCCCGGCACCCTGAGCGAACCCCGGCCCCTGAACCCGGGCACCTACGACATCGCGGTCTTCGCCGACGGTGAGGGCCCCGACGGCGACCCCGCCGTCCAGAAGAGCGTCGAGGTCCCGGCCGGGGCGAACGCCACGCTCGCGGCCCACCTCGACGCGCAGGGCGACCCCGCGCTCACCGCGTTCGTCAACGACACCTCCGAGGTCCCGGCCGGTCAGTCGCGGCTGACCGTCCGCCACGTGGCCGCGGCGCCCGCCGTGGACGTCCGCGCGGGCGGCGAGCCGGTCGTCGAGGGCCTGACCAACCCGAACGAGAAGTCGCTCGAGGTGCCCGCCGGCACGGTGAACGCCGACGTCGTCCTGGCCGGGACCGGCACCGTGGTCATCGGCCCCGCCGACCTCGACCTCGCCGAGGGCACCCACACGGTCGTCTACGCCTGGGGCAGCGCCGAGGACGAGAACCTCGCGCTGAAGACGCAGACGATCAGCGGCATGGACTCGGCACCGCGCGGTGTGGACGCCGGTGGGAGCGGCGCGATGGCCGCCGACAACGAGTCCGCCACCGCCTGGCTCGTCTGGGGCACCACGGGTGCCGTCGCGGTCGCCGGTCTGCTGGCCGCCCGCCGCCGGTACACCCGGAGCGACTGACGGCCATGCGCTCCTTCCCCAGGGGTGGGCGGCCCTCCGCGGCGGCCGTCGGGGCCGCCGCGGTCGTCGCCACCGTCCTGGCGGCACTGCTGGCCTGGTCGCTGCGGACGTCCGGAACCTCGGCGCCGTCGGCCTTCGGCGACCGGCCGCGGGCCCAGGAGCCCACGGCCGGACCCGCGTCCGGAACCCGCGACGGCGGACCGGCCGAGGCGGGGAACGCGTCCGGCTCCCCACCCGAGCCGACGGCGCTGCGCATCCCACGGGTCTCCCTGGACGCCCGGATCCAGGGCGTCGGCGTCAAGGACGACGGAACGGTGGAGATCCCCGACAGCGCGGGGCAGGCCGGCTGGTACCGCTACGGCCCCGCGCCGGGCGCCCCCGCCGGATCCGCCGTCCTCATCGGCCACGTGGACGACCACACCGGCGACCTGGGCGCTTTCGCCAAGCTGTACGGGGTCCGGGAGGGCGACGACGCCACCGTCGCCCGCGAGGACGCGCCCCCCGTGCGGTACAGGGTGACGGCCCGCGAGGTGGTCGACAAGGACAGGCTCCCCGAGGAGGTGTTCCGGCGCCACGGACGGCCGGTCCTGACCCTGGTCACCTGCGCGCCCCCGTACGACCGCGAACGCGGCGGCTACCAGCGGAACCTGCTGGTGTACGCCGTCCCGGCCCAGGAGCGCGACCAGGGGTGACCGGCGACGGTGCCGACGGTCAGGACCCCACCGACGAACTGGCTCCCGGCAGCCGATGGTGTCACTGTGGTCTGCTGCAAGTCACTGCGGTTGCTGTACTTCTGTGCTGCGCGCCGGGCCCGGGTGTGACCGTTCGTGGATGTCGAAGTGCCGGAGTGCTTCAGGCCTTCGGCTGGGTGAAGCGGATGCGGTTGCCGAAGGGGTCACGCAGACCGCAGTCGATCCCGTACGGACGCTCGGTGGGCTCCTCGGTGAACTCCACCCCCTTCTCGCGCAGCGTCTCGTAGGTCTTGCGGCAGTCGTCCGTGGTGAGGATGAGCCAGCCGCCCATGGCCCCCTTGGTCACCAGCTCGCGCACCTGCTCCGCCGTCTCCTCCGACATCGCCGGCGCACCCGGCTTCTCCAGAAGGATCTGTCGCTCGGGTTGACCCGGTACGCCGACGGTCAGCCAGCGCATGAAACCCATGTCGACGTCTGCGGTGATCTCCAGGCCGAGCTTGCCGACGTAGAAGTCGATGGCCTCGTTCTGGTCGAGGACGTATATCTGCGACTGCGTGATGGCGTTGAACATGACACTGACACTAGCGATCAGTCAGGACGAGAACTTATCCAAAACTGCTCGGCGAGCAAGACGTCCTGACGGTTAGTCAGGCATGCGGTCGGGTCCACGCCATCGTGAAGCACGTCGGCACGGCCACGGCAACCGCTTCCTTGCGGTACGTCCGGGGCGACCGGCCGACGATGTCGCGGAACGTTCGGCTGAAGGTGCCCGGGCTGGTGAAGCCGACCTCGAAACTGATGTCCGTCACGCTGCGGTCGGTCTCCCGCAGCAGGAACATCGCCCGTTCCACGCGGCGACGCTGCAGGTAGCGGTGCGGTGTCTCACCGAACGTGGCCCGGAAGGTACGCGTGAAGTGGGCCGGCGACACGTGTGCGACGCGGGCCAGGGCGGGGACGTCCAGTGGCTGCGCGTAGTCGCGGTCCATCACGTCACGCGCTCGGAGCATACGGCGATTGGTCTCTTCTGCAGCGCGGCTCACGGCACCATCTCATCACGGTCCACCCGGACGGGACCCAGGACGGCGGACCTTCCAGGGCCTCCCAGGCCACCACTCACCCCAGCTCCCGTCCCGTCTGCCCGGGTCGACGGCGGACGGGACGGGAGCTCCTCCGCGCCCGCCACACTCGGCCGGCACCCGCGAGCGGCGCCCCGCCCTCTCGGTGCCCGAGCGCCCCCGCCGGAGGCATGTCCTTCACCGCGGCCCCGGCTGCGCGGTACCCGCCTTGCCGCCCCGGCCCCATCTCGTCGTGGGCGCGCGTCGGCGCAGCGTGCGCGGAGCGGGCCGAAGGCAGGAGCCGTGGCCGGGCGGATTCGAACCTGCGACACCCGCTTCAGGAATTCGATCCGGGGCCTCTCAGGCTGCGGTCGTCGGCTGGTGGGACAGCCGGACAGAGACGCTGGTGTACGTCCCCGTCCGGCGTCGTTGATGTCAGATGTAGATGTCAGGAACCGTCTGAGTGGCTCTCCGGACCGGTCGTCATCACAGGCACCGGGACCGGGCGGGAACCATTGGCCAGGGACTCCGCGCCGGCCACGCCGACCAGTGACGCGGCCACGGCGGGCCGCACCGGTACCAGCGGTGGTTCTCCGCGTTCCATCGTGGCCCGGAAGGCGTGCAGGACCGCCACGGTGCCCTCGGCCCCGCGTGCCACGGGCTCCCCGGCGAGAACGAGCGGCTCAGGGGTGCGTTCCTCCTCGCGGGCGTGGCCCTCCGGGGTCGCCCAGCCCTCCGTTCTGACCCGGACCGACCAGGACCGTTCGCCGGCGGCCCGGACGGACTCGGCCAGCGCCCTGGTGCCGCGTACGGAGATCCAGCTCCAGTCGCTGTCGGGTTCGCCCTGGAGGAAGCCGTGCCGGGTGAGGGCCAGTGCCCCGGTGGACAGCCGTACCGCCATGACGACCGCGGCGCGTGGATTCGCCTCGTCCACCGAGAACGCCGACACCTCCACCGGCCAGGCGTCCGTGAGGGCCAGCACCGGGGAGAGGGTGTGCGTGCAGTACGCCGTGGGAGCGATGCGCCCACGCCAGTGCGCCGGATCACCGATCAGGCCCGTGACCTCGGCCGGGGACATGCCGTGCAGGTAGTCCGCCTCGATCAGGCTGATCCGGCCCAGCTCCCCGGCCTCGATCGCCTGCCGGATGAGACGGACGTGCGGATGGGCCACGTAGTTCTCGGCGAAGGAGTAGGTCGCGGACGACCTGTCCGCCGCCGCGATGAGCCGCTCACCTTCCGCGGCGTCCACGCACGCCGCCGACTCGGACAGCACATGCACCCCACGGTCCAGGAACGTGATGGCCAACGGCGCGTGCTCATCGAAGTCGTTGGCCAGGACGACCCCGTCAAGACGGTGCTCCAGCAGTTCCTGCCACCGTTCCACCAGCACCGCGCCGGATAATTGAGCCCGTGCCACGGTACGGCGTTCGGGATCGCGGTCGCACGCCGCCACGACCTCCAAACCCACCTTGCGGCACCACTCCGCCAGATGAAGCCCCATCCTGAGCCCTACCACTCCTACCCGCATACAGACATCCTCGTCCGGACTCCCCTTCCTTCACAGCTGGTTTCCCACCGTGAAAACGCAACAGCCGGAGGCACTGACCGAGGCGCACGTCCCGGACACGACGAAGGGTCAGCCTGGGAGCAAACCCCTCCTGAACTGGTCCTTTGCTCTGTGCCCCCCGGCGGGATTCGAACGGCAGCGACACGGGCCATCCGGTCTCAACGGGCGGGTCGCTCGTAGCCCGACCCGGGTGCCGGCCGGCCTGGAGCGGGGCGGAGAGAGACATCCGATGCGGTTGATCAGTCAAGCCGGGTTGGGGAAGGCGGTCTGCTCGTCGTAGGGGATGCGGTGGGTGAGGCAGTGGTGAAGGCAGCCCAGTAGCCGGTTGAAGAGGTTGCGCTGGGCTGCGACGTGCCGCTCGTCGGCTGCGCGGCGGCGGTCGTAGTGGGCGTGTGCTCCGGAGCATGCGGTGAGGGCGGCGAAGGCCCAGAGGTAGCCGGCTGAGGCGAGGCGCTGGTTCTTGATGTGTCTGGCCAGGACGGTGGTCTTGCGTCCGGAGGGATCGGGTGATGGGGGCGGATCCGGCGTAGGCCTTGAGGGCACGGGCGGTGGGGAAGCGGGTGAGCTGGGCGGCCTGGGTGGGGATGGGGGCCGCGGCGAGCAGGGCGCGGGTGACGGGGGAGGCGAGGCCTTCGCGGTAGTGCGTGAAGACGGGGAGGAGGCCGGGGAAGTGCTGGCGCAGGTGGGAGCGCAGCCGGGCGCCGGCCTGGACGCGGTCCCAGACGGCGTCCTGCTGGGCTCGGGCCAGCACGGTGATGGCCTGCGCGAGATGGCTGTCCGCGGGCAGGGGCCGGTGTTCGGCCGGGTCGGTGCGCAGGAGGTGGACCAGGACCTTGGCGTCGAGGTGGTCGGACTTCTTGTGGCTGAGGGCGCAGCGGTCGCGGTAGCGGGAAGGCCTCCGTCACCGTCCGCACGCACTTCATCCCCGGCGAGGACGCCGTGGCGCTCACCGACCGGGCCAAGTCCCAGCGCGAGGCCGTGGCCACCGTGCACCAGCTGGAGATTGTGCAGCCCGTCGACCACCTCGCCGACCTCGCGGCCGTCGTATGCGACGAGAAGCCGCTGCGCACCACCGAGGTCCTGCACCGCCTCAAGAAGCGCAACCACGCCGTCTACGAGCACGGCGGCCGGCTGAAAGTGTTTTTGGCGGAGTACGGAGAGGAGCCGGGCACCTCTGGAAACGGCCTCACTGCCTCACTTGATCGCTCTTTCGCTGGTCAGCGTCAGTGAACGCTTCTCATCCCGAGCGCCAGGCGATCTCGATGACGGGAAGGGCGGCGACCGTGCGACCGATGCGGTTGGTGCTGCACCGAACCTCGCGGAGGAGCCGCCATTGCTCGAGGCGAGCGAAGGCGCGTTCGCCTGGTGCTCACAGCCGGGCGTGGCCCCGGTTGTACTGCTGGTGGTGCTCGGGAAGCTCGTGGTGGCGGTAGTAGAGGGTGCGGACGGTGACGCCGGCACCCTGACAAGCGCGGTCGGCCAGGACGAGGAGCTGGCGGGACGGACAGGCTTGGATCACCCCGTGTGCGCGGGCTGCGGTCAGGTCGTGCGTGCGGCCGGGCGGCGCTCGAGAGAACCACAGGGGTGTTCCGTCCGGGGCAGCCACGACCCGCACGTTCATCCCGTGACGGCGACGCCGAACCCCGCAGCGACCTGGGCCGGGGTCTCGTTCTTGCGCAGGTGCACCAGGACCAGCAGGGCCTGCCGGAAGCAGCCCAGCCTGCGCCAGCGGGAGTTCAGCTCACACCTTCGGGCGTAGATGAGCCAGGAAACGTGCTCAACGACCTCGTGCGGGACGTCGAGCATGGCACGATACGGGACCGACAGGGCTCCTGTGGCGAGACGTTGGCGAGTGAGATCACCAGCCGCAACAACCAGGAGTCCTGCCGCGTCACGGTCCCTGGCCATCAGCCGCCGTCACCCGCAAACCACACGATGACAAGCGTTCAGTGAGGTGATCCAGTGGGGCAGCGAGTGGAAAGTCACTGCCCCACTGGCGGGTCACTGAGCCTCGGTGAGCTCCTCCGCACTCCGCTCCAGAGCGCGCTCGACGCTCTCCCGGCGCACCACGGGATAGCCGTCGGGGCCTTCAAGTGCCCCCGTAAACGGCCTCTCTGACGCTCACCGCAAGCTCACTCACCGCCAGGCAGCGGGCCCGGCCTCGCAGCCCCCGGCAGTTTGTAACGATCAGGTGAATACCACCAGATCGAGGCAACCACACAGCAGCTCCACAAGTCACACACTCGCAATTCACAACGCAAGCCCCAGGGGGGACCATGAGCCAGCAGTACCCGCCCCAGCCCCAGCAGCCCGGCTACGGCGAGCCCCAGCAGCCCGGCAGCAACGGCCTGGCCACCACCGCACTCGTCCTCGGCATCATCGCCGTCGTAGTCAGCTTCATCCCTGTCCTCAACGTTGTCGTCTGGCCGCTCGCCATCCTTGGCGTCATCTTCGGCGCCATCGGCCTCTCCAAGGCGGGCAAGGTCCGCAAGGGCAAGGGCGCCGGCATCACCGGCCTCGTCACGTCGGCCGTAGCGATCATGATGTTCTTCGCCATGAACGCCCTGTTCTTCTCCGCCGTCGACAAGGCCAGCGAGGAGCTGGACAAGTCGTACGACTCCACCACCGTCGGCGACGGTAAGTCCAAGACCGGCGGCGCCAAGGAGTCCGAGGTCATGAAGGACTTCGAAGTCACTAAGTGCGACGTGGTCACCGGCGACTTCGGCATCAAGGAGATGGCCATCCACGTCGACTACGCCAACAACGGCGACCGTCGATACTCGTACTTCGTTGAGGGCGAGGTCCTGGCCGACGGCAAGAAGGTCAACGACTTCATGTCAACCGCCGAGAACCTCGCCCCGGGCCAGGAGTTCACCGACAAGAACGCTGGGGCGCTGGTGAACGCGGACGAGATCAAGGACGCCGAGAAGCTCGAGTGCAAGACCATCAAAGCGTCCCGAACTGACTTCTGATCGCTGATGTCGCGCAACGCTGACCACCACCCCCAGGCCTCGCCGCGCACCCCGCAGCGGCGGGGCGCGCTGCATCATGGAGACCATGGAGTCGCAGCGCGGCACGGGCGCCGGCCGGGCTGGAGCGGGACGAAGGCAGGAGCGTAGGCCCGGCCGGGGGCCGGGCCGCGCGCGGTGAGCGGAGCGAGCCGCCTTCAGCCAGTGGAGAAAGTTGTAACTCGGTCTGCGCGGTAGGGCTTGGTGCCATGATCCGCGAGAGTGAGGATGAGGCGCCTCCGGACTAGGGCACGTCCGACAGGTGACGAACGGCGCGGTCGGGCGCACCCTTCGCCCGACCGGCCGTTGACGGTGGCGCGCTTCAGCCGGTCTTCGCCGACTCGTCGAAGAACCTGACGATCCGGGGCAGGGCTTGCCGCACCGATTCGTTGTGGTCGTATTCGCCGACGTCGGTCAGCCGATGTGCGGCGCCGTTCCTCGTCAACTGGTCGGCACAGTAGGCCGCGTGACTGATGTCGACGTCCTTGTCGCCCCGGCCGTGGAAAATCTCCACCGGTACGTTCGGCCGCCAGTCGCACGTGTTGTCCATCGGACGCAGTTTGTCCTTCAGGACACCGTCGGGCTTGCGGATCCTGTTCAGGAAGTCCTCGGTGAACAGGTCCTTGGAAGCCGCCGGGAGTTCGCTGACGATCTGCCCGGCGGTGTGATGGCCGTCGAAGAGATCCTCCACCTTGCTGTCGTAGGGGGAGCGGAAGACGTCGCCGGGTGACGTGTAGAGGCCGTACATCTTGTTCCAGGCGGTGACGAAGTAGGCGAGGTAGATGCCGGATTTGGCGATCTTGTCGTCGGCCGCGGCGGCCTCGAAGGCCGAGAGGTTGTAGGGGCCGCTGACCGGGGCGAGTGCCCCCAGCCTGAAGTGGCGGTCGGCGCCCTCCTGCTGAAGCGCCCGGCCTACCAGCATGGTCGCGGGGCCGCCCTGCGAGAACCCGCTGACCTGGACCTTCCGCTTCAGCTCCCGGCCGTTGCGGTGGGCGAGGGTCCGGGCTGCGCGCAGGCCGTCCACCGAGGCCGCGACGGTGGCCCGAGGGTCACCGTAGGGGTGGAAACCTTCGCCCGAGCCGAGGCCCACGTAGTCGGGTGCCGAAACGGCCCGCCCGGTGGAGGCGAACAGCAGGGCGACGAGCCGGTCGTTCGACTTCGGATTCTCCGAGGCGACGTCCTTGCGGTAGACGGTGGTGCCGTGCAGCCAGGAGACGGTGGACAGGTGGCGCGCCCCGTTCTTGGGCAGGACGACGGGCTGGCTCGCGGTCGTGGGGGCGCCTGCGCTGTCAGTGGTGCGGTAGGTGACCCGGTAGGCGGTCACGCCGTAGCGGACCTGGGAGGAATCGATCTTTCCACGGAGCTCCCCGGCCACTTCCTCCGCTGTGAGGTCGGCCGCTTGCTCGACGGAAACGACGGCCCCGCCTTGTGCCCGCTCGCTGTGGGAGCCGCCCGCCGCCGAGGCCGGAGCCACCGGGGCGGACACACCGCCGAGGACCGCCGCGCCAGCCAGAATTCGGATGCTTGTTCGTCGTAAAGTCATGGGTGGATCATGTCCGCCGGCCGCTCCGCTGGGACATGGAGCGACCCCCCGAGCTGCAAAGGGGAAACCCCCTCGGGGCCCGTAGGGGATACCGGATGGTGCGGGGGAGTGGACCGTACAGTTCGGCAGCGGATGGGTCGGGCCGCGGGCGAGGGCCACCAGGGCTTCGTCCGGGACGTCGAGGGGTGGTGCTGTGTCACGCGACCCGTTGGACACGCGCTGAGGGATGGGGCTCCAGACCTGGTAGCGCGTAGTGGCACGCGTGTGGCACGACCCCGGACACGACGAAGGGCCAGCCTGGGAGGAAACCCCTCCTGAGCTGGCCCTTTTCTCCGTGCCCCCGGCAGGATTCGAACCTGCGACACCCGCTTTAGGAGGTCGATCCGTGGCCCTCCCTGCCGCCACTGATCACTGGCACGGCGGCCGGACAGGGGTGCTGGGGTGCGACTCCGTCCGGCATCGTTGATGTCAGCCGTGGATGTCAGCGACCTCTTGGGCCCGTAGCCCCAGCCGGATCGATCAGCAAAGGTCATACCCGGCCGCTACGGCCGAAAGTTTGTCGGCGCAAGCGTTGGGCTGTCATGTGTCACCTGGTAGCACGCGGTGCTACCTTGGTTGATATGAGCATTCAGCCCGAAATCACCCAACGGGATCTACGCAGCCGGTCCCGAGAGATCATGGATGCCATACAAGGCGGTCAGTCGTTCACCGTCACCCGCGACGGACATCCGATCGGCCAGCTCGTCCCACTGCGTCGACGCCGCCGGTTCGTCTCCCGCCAGGAGTTCGCCGCGATGTCCAGGAGCGCCCCCGGCATCGACCTCGACAGGTTCCGCGCCGATCAGGACGCCACGGCCGACACCTACCCGGACGACCCCTATGACCGCTGACCGCTCGACGCATCAGCAGGGCCTCCTCGACACCAACATCATGATTCTGCGCCGCTGGGTGGCACCCGAGGAGCTACCGGACGAAATGGCGATCACCGCCATCACCCTGGCCGAGTTGTCCGCCGGCCCGCACGAGGTCCGCCGTAACGACGAACAGAGCAGCTATGACGAACACGCCGAACGCGCCCGCAGGCTTGACGTCCTGCAACGCGCTGAGAACGAGTTCGACCCCATCCCCTTCGATGCCGAAGCGGCCCGCATCTACGGCCGTATCTGTGCCGCAGTGATCAGCGCCGGCCGCAAGCCACGCCGCCGGGTGGCCGACCTGATGATCGCTGCCATCGCCGTGGCTGAGAACCTTCCCCTCTTCACCACCAACCCCGACGACTTCAGAGGGCTGGATGACCTCCTCACCGTCGTGCCGGTCACCCGCCCGAGGGTGCCTCACGAAGGCTGACGGCAGGGCACTGGTGCGGTGGGAGCACACCGGGGCACGGATGTGATCACGCAGCAGGGCCGGTTCGAGAGATCAAGCCCTTCGAACCGGCCCTGTGCCGTGTGCCCCCGGCAGGATTCGAACCTGCGACACCCGCTTTAGGAGAGCGGTGCTCTATCCCCTGAGCTACGAAGGCAAGCCGGGCCGCGTGCGCAGCCCCGTGGGCCGTGAGGACCACATGCGTCAGGGTACCGGATCGACGATCGTGGGGGTGGGGGTCGTCAGGCGGCGGGCGGGCGTCGGTTCTTCGGGGCGGTGGGCGCGGCGGGCCTGCGGTGGTCGGCGAGTGGTGTCGTTTCCTCCGTGGCGCCCGCGTTCTTCGTGACGCCTGCGTTCTTCGTGGCCCCCGCGTTCTTCGTGACCCCCGCGTCCTCCGTGGTGCCCGTGCCTCCGTGGCACTCGTGCCCTCCGTCCTCGTTCCGTATCCGTTTCCTCCGTCCCGTCGTCCGTCCTCCTCCGCCACCGTCTCAGTCCTGCGCGCTCCGGGGCTCCCGTGTCACCCGTATCCGGTAGGTGTGTCCGTCCTCGTCCGCCGCCACCACCGTCACCCGGACCCCCGCCTGCCGGTCCACGAAGCTCTCGCCCGGGACGAACGTCGCGTCCGACAGTTCCGCGTGGACGTTCGGGCTGCGGGTGCAACCGCCGCTGTCGCGGCGGGAGTCGTGGACGGTGATCGGGCCCATGCCCGTGTCCACGTCCGCGTCGACCTTGTAGACCAGCACCCCCGGGCGGCACACCACCTCGTCGTTGCCCGCGCGGGTGCGCAGCTCGACGGCGTAGCCGGAACGGTCGTCCAGCGGGACGAAGACGAGCTTCGGGCCGCCCGCCTCCGCCAGCGGCGTCAGGGTGTACTCCTTCGTCCCCCCGTCCGCCGCGCAGCCGACCTGGTCCGCGTCCAGCCAGCCCAGTTTCCACTTGTGCCAGCCGAGGAAGTCGTTGTTGGCGCCCCAGTCCTCGCTCATGATGTCCCAGTGGCCGACCGCGCCGCCGCCCCCGGCCGTGTAGAGGTCGGGCAGGCCGAAGACGTGGCCGTTCTCGTGCGGCAGGACGCGGTAGCCGTTGCGGTGGTAGGAACCGGAGCCGTCGTCCTGGCGGGAGTAGACGAAGGACGCGTTGGCCACCGGGATGCCGTCCGCGCTCGGGGCCTCGGTGTTGCCGGCGAAGGTGACGGACAGGACCGTGTCGAGGGCGGGCGGGCCGGCGTTGGGGGTGACCAGCACGTTCAGCAGGTCGTACGCCTGGAAGTCCACCTCGGGGTCGGCCGCCTCCACGATGTCGCGGACCAGTTCGCGGTAGCCGGGGTCGAAGGGGGCGCCGCGCTCTATTCCGTAGGCGTGGAAGGGGCGGGGCATGCGCAGCCAGTCGGGGACGGGGATCTCGGGGCGGTAGTCGAGGCGGCCGTAGGAGCTGACGCGGAACCACTCGCGGGTCTGCGGGAAGAACTCCCCGTAGCGGTCCAGGGCGTCGCCCTCGCCGGGTGCGTCGGGGAAGTCGATCATCAGGGTCAGGGCGCGGACGGTGCCGGTGGAACGGGAGTACCCGGGGGGTGTGGGGATGCCCTCGGAGAGCTGGACCTCGCGGCTGCTGCTGATCATGCAGGGGCCGTGCGTGGAGAAGTGGGCCGGCGGGACCGGTCCGGCGCCGGCGGCGGAGGGGCCGGGGGAGAGGCGGCTGTTGCCGGCCGAGCTGGTGACGGCGAGCGTCAGGACGGTCACGGAGGTCAGGGCGGCCAGGCGGCGCGGGGATATCCGGGATATTCGGCGCCGGTTCGGATGCGGCTGCATGGGGGAACCTCCGCTCCGCACGGCAGCCGCCGGTCTCCGGCTGCACCCTTGCGATCACCCTGCGTCACCGGCCGGGTGGACGCTCGCTGAGGGGGCCGATCGTGGGGTGAGCGCGGGAAAGGGGGATCAGGTGGGCCGGACGGGGGTACTCATGACGGATTTCTGTGACGCGCATCACGCGGGAAGCCCCCGGTGCGGGAAATAAGCGGGGACCGTCTCCCCGTTTGAACCTGTGTCCGCGCGAAACGGGGATTCCTTCCCCGGATCGTCGCGGGGCACCACCGACACACAGCAGCAACCGAGGAGTGCACCGTGCAGACCGCCGACCCCGCACCGCGCAGGACGCCCCGGCCCCGCGCCGACGCCCTGCGCAACCGGGAGCGGATCGTCACCGCCGCCCGGGAGATGTTCGTCGAGTTCGGTCCCGAGGTGCCGTTCGACGAGATCGCCCGCCGGGCCGGCGTGGGCAACGCCACGGTGTACCGCAACTTCCCCGACCGCGACGCGCTGGTGCGCGAGGTCGTCTGCTCCGTGATGGACCGTACGGCGCGGGCGGCCGAGCTGGCGCTCGCCGAGACCGGGGACGCCTTCGAGGCGCTGGAGCGTTTCACGCACGCCGCCGCCGACGAACGGGTCAGCGCGCTGTGCCCGATGGTCTCCAGCACCTTCGACCAGCACCACCCCGACCTGGAGGACGCGCGCCGGCGTGTCGAGAGTCTCGTCGCGCGGCTCATGGACCGGGCCAAGGCGGCCGGTCAGCTCCGCACCGACGTGGAGTACGGCGACCTGATGATGGGCGTCGCCCAGCTGAGCCGGCCCCCGGCCGGCACCGGCTGCACGAGCGCCGACCGCTTCGTCCACCGCCATCTGCAGCTGTTCCTGGACGGGATGCGGGCTCCGGCCCGGACCGTCCTGCCGGGCGCGGCCGTGACCATGGAGGGTCTGCGCAGCTGAACCACGGCGATCCCTGACCGACGGCCGCCCGTCCGGATGACGGGCGGCCGCGCCGGCGGCCGTCCCCGAGGACGCGCCGCTCCTCGACGACACCTTTTTCCCGTCACACCGTCCTGATTTCCGTCACGAAGTCCCGAAGTGGGTACCCCCATGTCTGAAACAGCCTCAGCGGCTTCAGGAAAGACACTCGGCGCTCCCGGTTCGCCCGGTCCGTCCGGCGTTCCCGACGCCCACCGCTGGAAAGCGCTCGTGTTCATCGCGATCGCCCAGCTGATGGTCGTCCTGGACGCCACCATCGTGAACATCGCCCTGCCCTCGGCCCAGCAGGACCTCGGCATCTCGGACGGCAACCGCCAGTGGGTCGTCACCGCCTACGCCCTCGCCTTCGGCGGACTGCTGCTGTTCGGCGGGCGGCTGGCCGACCTGTGGGGCCGCAAGCGGGCCTTCGTGCTCGGTCTGGGCGGTTTCGCCGCGGCCTCCGCACTCGGCGGCGCGGCCACCGACGAGATCACGATGTTCGGCGCCCGTGCGCTGCAGGGCGTGTTCGGCGCGCTGCTCGCGCCCGCCGCGCTCTCCCTGCTCGCGGTGACGTTCACCGACGGCAGGGAGCGGGCCAAGGCGTTCGGCATCTACGGCGCGATCGCCGGCGGCGGTGGCGCCGTCGGCCTGATACTCGGCGGTTTCCTCACCGAGTACCTGGACTGGCGCTGGACGTTCTTCGTGAACATCCCGTTCGCCCTCGTCGCCGCGGCCGGCGCGTACTTCGTCATCCGGGAGCCGGCCGGCGGCCGCAACCGCTCGCCGCTGGACGTCCCCGGCGTGCTGCTGTCCACCCTGGGCCTGGTCGCGCTCGTCTACGGCTTCACCCGCGCCGAGTCCGACGGCTGGAGCGACTCCGTGACCGTCGGCGTGTTCGTCGCCTCCGCCCTGCTGCTCGCCGCCTTCGTACTGGTCGAGTCCCGGGTCAGGGCACCGCTGCTGCCGCTGCGCGTGGTCACCGAGCGCAACCGCGGCGGGGTCTACCTCTCGCTCGGCCTGGCGATCATCGCGATGTTCGGACTGTTCCTCTTCCTGACCTACTACCTGCAGGTCGTGAAGGGCTACACGCCGGTCAGGACCGGCTTCGCCTTCCTGCCGATGGTCGCGGGCATGATCACGGGCTCCACCCAGATCGGCGCCCGCCTGATGACCCGGGTCGCGCCCCGGCTGCTGATGGGCCCCGGCTTCCTGGTCGCGGCCGTCGGCATGCTGCTGCTGACCCGGATGGAGATCGGTTCCTCGTACCCGGCCCTGCTGCTGCCGGCGATGCTGCTGCTCGGTCTCGGCATGGGGACGGCGTTCATGCCGGCCATGTCCCTGGCCACCCAGGGTGTCGAGCCCCGGGACTCCGGAGTCGCCTCCGCGATGGTCAACACCTCGCAGCAGGTGGGCGGCGCGATCGGCACGGCCCTGCTGAACACGATCGCGGCCTCGGCCACCACGGCCTACGTCGCCGACCGCATCGGTGGCGCCACGAGCCGGTCCCAGCAGCGGCTGATCCAGCTCCAGGGGCAGGTGGAGGGCTACACCAGCGCGATCTGGTTCGCCGTCGGGATCCTGGTCGTGGCCGCGGCCATCGCCCTGGTCCTCGTCGACGCCGGCCGGCCGGCCGCTCCCGCGGCCGCCTCGTCCTCGGACGGGGCCGACCGGGGGGAGGCGGTGGTACCGGTGATCGCCCACTGAGCTGATCGAGCCGCATGGGTCCGGTGGGTCCGGTGGGTCCGGTGAGCTCATCGGGTCCACGGACGGTCCGGGGGTCGGGTCGGGTCGGCCGCCGGCCGCCGGCCGCTGACGGTTCCGGTGCGGGGCGCGGGCCGTACGCGGCCACGGTGCGGGTCGCGGGCCGAGCGCGGTCCCGGTCCGTGCGTGCCCCGTACCGCCCCTTCGGGCCGTACCCCTTCGGTTCCCCCGGGTTCCCCCGGTTCCTCCGGGTTTCCTCGGTTCCCTTCCGTTTCCCTCGGGGCCCTTCCGGGTCGGCCGTACCGGCGGGCGAGGTGGGGACGCCCGTCCGCACGGTCCCCGGACCTGTCCCGGTGCCGGCGCGTCAGCGGAGCCAGGGCAGGTCCGCGCCCGCTTCGCCCGGCTCGAGTCCCTCGGCGACGATCTGCATGATCTCGCCGAGGGACTTCTGCTGCTCGGGGGTCAGCCGGTCGAAGACCGCCTGGCGCACGGCCTCCACGTGACCGGGCGCATGGAGGCGCAGCATCTCGTAGCCCTCGTCCGTCAGCACCGCGAACTGGCCCCGCTTGTCGGAGGGGCAGTCCTCCCGGCGCACCCAGCCGTTCTTCTCCAGGCGGGCCACGGCGTGCGAGAGGCGGGAGCGGGTGATCTTCGCCAGCTTCGCCAGCTCCGTCATCCGCAGCCGCCGGCGCGGGGACTCGGCGAGCTTGACCAGCAGGCCGTAGTAGACGTGCGGCATCCCCGCGTCACGCTGGAGCTGGCGGTCGAGGTGGTCTTCCAGGAGGGTGGTCGCCTCGATGTACGAGCGCCAGACGCGCTGCTCCTCTTCGGTGAGCCAGCGGGGTGCGTCGGCGTGTGCCGATCCGGGTGCCGTCTTCATGTACTCCACTCTACGTCCACTCTTTTTGAATCTTAAACAAATAAGGCGTAGGGTCGACGGTGAAAGTTGATAGTTCAAGCAACTGGAAGACCGGAAGGTCCGTACCCCCGGAGGGAGTCGCCGTCATGACCGCAGCCACTCAGGAGCGCATGCCCGCGCTCTACCTCAGCCACGGTGCCCCGCCCCTGGCCGACGACCCGGTCTGGCCCGGTGAGCTGGCCGCCTGGTCCGCGGGGCTGCCCCGCCCG
Source organism: Streptomyces sp. NPDC034670 (assembly GCF_055574875.1). NCBI lineage: Bacteria > Bacillati > Actinomycetota > Actinomycetes > Kitasatosporales > Streptomycetaceae > Streptomyces > Streptomyces sp. NPDC034670. The sequence continues at coordinate 87,828 of NZ_JBVITR010000003.1, read as the reverse complement.
AAGGCGATCCTCGTCGTCTCCGCCCACTGGGAGGAGGCGCCGCTCGCCCTCGGTGCCACCGAGACGGTCCCCCTCGTCTACGACTTCTGGGGCTTCCCCGAGCACTACTACCGGGTGACCTACGGCGCTCCCGGGGCCCCCGCGCTCGCCGACTCGGTGCGCAAACTGCTGCGCGCGCCCGGCATGCCCGTGCAGGACGTCCCCGACCGGGGCCTGGACCACGGCGCCTACGTCCCGCTGGTCGAGATGTTCCCCGAGGCCGACATCCCGGTGCTCCAGGTGTCCATGCCGACCCTGGACCCGGTGAAGCTGATGGAGATCGGGCGCAGGCTCGCGCCGCTGCGCGACGAGGGCGTGCTGATCATCGGCTCCGGGTTCTTCACCCACAACCTGGCCGCGCTGCGGCAGGGCGGCATCCCGGCCTGGTCGGCGGAGTTCGACGACTGGGGCCGACGGGCGCTGGACTCCGGCGACGTGGACGGGCTGCTCGACTTCCTCCGCAAGTCCCCGGCCGGTCAGCTCGCCCACCCGCGCACCGAGCACTTCGCGCCGCTCTTCGTCACGATGGGCGCCGCGGACGCCGTCGGCGAGCTCGGGGAACAGAAGTCCGTGATCGACGGGTTCTGGATGGGGCTGGCGAAGCGGTCGGTGCAGTTCGGCTGAGGGGCACCGGGCGGCACCGGACGGCACCCACCGGGCCGCACCGGACGGCACCCACCGGGCCGCACCGGGCGGCACCGGACCGCACCGGGCGGGGCCGTGCCGCACGAGTCGTGCGGGGCAGCCCGTGCCGGGCGCGGCCCGGGCGGCCGGCGCCCCGCCCCGTGTCGGGCCGTGTCCCGCCGGCGGCCGACGGGCCGGCCGCCCAGGCAACCATCGGGGGGCGCGGGCCGTCTACAGGGTGGGGAGAGCCGTCGGGGGTGGTACTCCTCCCGAGTGAACACGGTGCCGTATGTGTGAGTGCGGTCTCACGTGCGGAGGGGGAGACGCGGAGCGGTGAGGGCCTCCTGAGGCCCCTCCGTTCCCGTTCTGACCTGGGCCTCCGCGCACTCCGGCGCGGCCTCGCCCCCAGTGCGGGCGGACAGGGTACTGCATGATCAGAAAAATTGACGGCCGGGTTGGGAATTCTGTCCGGATTCCAGTCGTTGTTTCCCATGGATGCAGGGCACCCGAGCACAGTCCGGAAGGGCTTGACGGACGTGCCGAGCGTCCGCAGGACCACCCGCTGACCTCACATCGCAAGGGAGCACGCATGGCAACCCGTGCCGTCGCCCGTCGTCAGTCCACCGCAGGTGAGACGGTCGACTCGGCAGGCAGTGTCCGCGCCCACAGCGGCGAGATCGCCGATCGCGACCTGGTCGGCATGTACCTCGACGAGATCGCGCGCACACCGCTGCTCGACGCCGCCAAGGAGGTCGAGCTGTCCCAGATCATCGAAGCGGGTGTGTTCGCGCGGCAGATCCTTGACGGTTACGAGGCGAACAAGGTCGGAGCCACCCCCGAGGAGCTCCAGGCCCTGGTCGACGAGGCTGAGCGGGCCAAGGACGTGTTCATCCGCTCCAACCTCCGCCTGGTCGTCGCCGTGGCGCGCCGCTACCCCCGCAGCGGCCTGCCCCTCCTCGACCTGATCCAGGAGGGCAACGCCGGCCTGGTGCGCGCGGTCGAGAAGTTCGACTACCGCAAGGGCTTCAAGTTCTCGACGTACGCGACCTGGTGGATCCGTCAGGCCATCACCCGGTCCATAGCCGACCAGTCGCGCACCATCCGCCTGCCCGTCCACCTCGTGGAGGAGCTCGGCCGGATCCGGCGCGTGCAGCGCGAGTTCAACCGCGAGCACGGCCGCGACCCGGAGCCCGCCGAGGTCGCCGCCGAACTCGGTTCCACGCCGGAGCGCGTCACCGACGTGCTCGACTGGGCCCGTGACCCGGTCTCGCTGAACATGTCGGTGGACGACGAGGGCGAGACCCAGTTCGGCGACCTCCTGGAGGACACCTCCGCGGTGTCGCCGGAGCAGTCGGTGCTGACGCTGCTGCGCAGCGAGGAGCTGGACGACCTGATCGGCCGCCTCGACCAGCGCACGGCCTCCATCATCAAGATGCGCTACGGCATCGAGGACGGCCGGGAGCGCACGCTGACCGAGGTGGGCAAGGAGCACGGCCTGACCCGCGAGCGCATCCGCCAGATCGAGAAGCACGCGCTGCTGGAGCTGAAGAAGCTGGCCCGCGACACCGGGTTCGACGCGGCGGCGTGAGACCGGCGCGCGGACCGCGGGGCGCGGACGGCGCACTCACGCGGGCCGCGGGGGCGGAGCGGCACCGCTCGCCGACGAGGGAGCGGTGGGCCGCATTCCCGCCCCCGGCCGCGTACGCCGGGTGGCGAAAGACCGCGCAAAACATGGCCGTTCCGCGTCGCTTCAACCCACCGGGCCCAGGGAACAAGAACTCCGAGCCCAGATGTCCGGGCCCCGGAGCCCCGCTCCCGGCCCGCCTGAGCCGCACCACACCCCGAACCACGTCCCGACGCACCACCCCCCCGGCGCCGGGACTTCCCAGAGCCGGGTTCGGCGCCCTCCCCCCGGGCGCCGGACCCGGCCTCCTTCGTGTCCGGGCGGATGCGCTCCGCGGGCGGGAACGGGCCGACGCGGGGCGCGCGAACCGACGCGGTGGGCGCGAGCCGGCGTGGGGCGGTCACGGCCGAAGCGGGGTGGGCGGGAACCGACGCGCGGACGGGCGAGAACCGATGCACGGACAGGCGGGAACCGACGCGCGGACGGGCGAGAACCGGTGCGTGGGCGGGCGGGCACCGACGCGCGGGCGGGCGCGAACCGCCGTGTGAACGGGCAGGAACCGACCCGGGTGGGCACGTGTCAACGCGGCCGGGAGCGGGGCGGGGTGTTCGGAGGGGATGGGCCACCCCGGACCTGAACCCCGGGGTGGCCCACCAGATGGCAGATTGTGCCACAGAGGCATAGCCTGCCGGGCGTGAGCAGCACCACCCCGACGCCTCCTCCCCCGCATTCCGCGGCCGGTACCGCCGCGTCGCTGACCGAGCGGCGCAAGGCCGAGACCCGTATGGAGATCGCCCGGGCGGCGGCCGGCCTCTTCGTCCGGCAGGGCCTGCGGGCCACCCGGGCCGAGGACGTCGCCCGGGCGGCCGGTGTCGCGCCGCGCACCTTCTACCGGTACTTCGCCGGCAAGGAGGAGGCCGTCGGCCCCCTCTACGAGGCCGGCGCCCGGCGCTGGGTGGAGGCGGTGCGCACCGCTCCCGCGGAGGTTCCCCTGCCGCGGGCCCTGGAGGAGGCGGTGCGCCACACGCTGACGCCCGGCCGCGGGGTGTCGGCGGACTCCTGGCGGTGGGTGCGCGCCCTGATCCGGCTGGCCGGGGAGGCCCCCTCCCTGCGCGGGGTGTGGGCCGAGGTGTGCCAGGAGTCGGAGCGGATCCTGGCGGAGGTGCTGACGGAGCGGGCGCGGGCCGGACGCGTGCCGGACGGGCGGGCGGGGGACGGCGGGACGGCCGCGGGGGAGGCGGCGGGCAGCCGGCTCCCGGACGGCTCCGACAACGTTGCCGTCCCCGTCCGGGCGCGCTTCGCCGCCGCCGTCGCCGGTTCCGCCGTGCGCGTCGCCCTGGAGGCCTGGGCGGCGGGCGACGGCCCGGCCGAGGGCCCGCGGGGACCGGCGGCACTGGCGCTGGCCCACCTCGCGGCGCTGCGGGACTTCCCCTGGGAGGAGCCGGCGGCGGACGTGTGACACGACCGGCGGACGTGTGACACGACCGGCGGGCCGTGGTGCCTCACCGCCCCGCCGGCGGCGCCGCCTTGCTCAGCCGCTCGCCCAGCTTCCTCACCTCCTCGACGAGTTCCGCGGGCTCCCGCACGGTGAAGTCGTAGCCGACCACCGCCAGCCACATCGCCGTCCAGTCCTTGGCGTCGCTCACCGTCGCGCGCAGCAGGCAGCTGTGCCCGTCCAGCGGCTCGGGACGGCCCAGCCACCCCGGCAGCCGGGCCGCGACGGCCTCGGCCGGCGCGGCGAAGGCGACGACGAGTTCGTACGACTCCTGCGACCGCTGCATGGACTGCCGCAGGTACTCCGCCGCGCTTCCGGCCGGCAGCTCCCTCGGGGCGAACCGCGCCCCGGTCGCGAACGGCTCGCTCACCCGGTCCACGCGGAACGTGCGCCAGTCCGCGCGGTCGAGGTCGTAGGCCACGAGGTACCAGCGCTGCCCGGTCGACACCAGCCGGTACGGCTCCGTCAGGCGCCGGGAGGTGGTGCCGTCGGCCGCGCGGTAGGCGAACCGCAGCCGCTCGCGCCCCGCCACCGTGGAGGCCATGGCGGTCAGTGTCCCGGGGGCGATGTTCGGCCCGTCGCCGCTGGTCAGCGGGGTGGTCGCGGCCTGGAGCGTGCTGACGCGGTGGCGCAGCCGCGCGGGCAGCACCTGCTCCAGTTTGGCCAGCGCCCGCACGGACGCCTCGTCCACGCCCTTCAGCGCGTGCCCGGCGCCGGCCCGCAGCCCGACCGCGATGGCCACCGCCTCCTCGTCGTCGAGCACCAGCGGCGGCAGCGCCTTGCCGGCGACCAGCCGGTAGCCGCCGTCCGTGCCGTAGGTCGCCTGCACGGGGTAGCCGAGCCCCCGCAGGCGGTCGATGTCCCGCCGGATGGTGCGCCGGGAGACCCCGAGCCGCTCGGCGAGCTCCCCGCCGGGCCATTCGCGGGGCGTCTGGAGGAGGGAGAGGAGCGTCAGGAGCCGGCCGGGGGTGTCCGTCGTCATGGGTCCGAGGATGCCGCGGAAGGAGGACAGGTTCCGTCCTCCATCGGCCACGGCTTCGGGACACGACCCCCGCCGAGAAGGGAACGGACACAAACGGACGTCCACTCATGCCCGGCTCTCTTGATGACCGTTTACTTTTCGGACATTCGGACGTACCCTTCGAGCGAAACCACACGTTCGGACATGGGCGGAGGTGAGCGGGCATGTACGCACCGGAGCGCCAGCAGGAGATCCTGCGGCTCGCCCGGGACGGCGGCCGGGTGGACGTGATCTCGCTGGCCGAGCAGTTCCAGGTGACGGCCGAGACGATCCGCCGGGACCTGAAGGCCCTCGACCGCGCGGGCCTGGTCCGGCGGGTGCACGGCGGCGCCATCCCCGCCGGGCGCCTCGACTTCGAGCCGGACCTCGCCGAGCGCGAGACGACCGCGGCCGACGAGAAGGACCGCATCGCCAAGGCCGCCCTCGCCGAGGTCCCCGCCGACGGCACGGTGATCGTCGACGCCGGGTCCACGGTGGCACGGCTGGCCGGCACGCTCCCGAGGGAGCTCTCCCTCACCGTCGTCACCCACAGCCTGCCCATCGCGGCCCGCCTCGCCGACCACCCCGGCATCCAGCTGCACCTCGTCGGGGGCCGCGTGCGGCACCGCACGCGCGCCGCCGTCGACGCCTGGGCGCTGCGCGCGTACGGCGAGATCCGCGCGGACGTGCTGTTCGTGGCCGCCAATGGTTTCTCCGCCGAGCAGGGCCTGACCACCCCCGACCTCGCCGAGGCCGCGGTGAAGCGGGCGGCGATGGCCGCCGCCCGCCGCGTGGTGCTGCTCGCCGACTCCTCCAAGCACGGCCAGGAGCACTTCGCCCGCTTCGGCGGCCTGGGCGACGTGGACCTGCTGATCACCGACAGCGGGCTGAGCCCGGAAGACGCCCTCGCGATCGAACGCGGCGGCACGGAAGTGGTACGCGCATGATCCTCACCGTCACCCCCAACCCCTCCCTGGACCGCACCTACGAGGTCCCCTCGCTGGACCGCGGCGAGGTCGTCCGGGCCACCGGCGAGCGCGTGGACCCGGGGGGCAAGGGGGTCAACGTCTCGCGCGCCGTCACGGCGGCGGGCCGGCGCACGGTGGCCGTACTGCCCCTGGGCGGTGCGCCGGGCGCCCTGGTCGCCGAGCTCCTCGACGCGCAGGGCATCGAGGTGGCGCCGGTCCCGATCGCCGGGGCCACCCGCTCCAACATCGCGCTCGCCGAGGCGGACGGCGTCCTGACGAAGATCAACGCGCCCGGCCCGCACCTGACGGCGGCCGAACAGGAACTCCTCCTGGAGACGGTGCGGGACCAGGCGCGGGGCGCGGACTGGATCGCCTGCTGCGGCAGCCTGCCGCGCGGACTCGCGCCCTCCTGGTACGCCGAGCTGGTCGCCCGGGTCCACGCCACCGGCGTGCGCGTCGCCCTGGACACCTCCGGACCCGCGCTGCTCGCGGCCCTGCGGGAGCGGCCCGACGTGGTGAAGCCGAACGCCGCGGAACTCGCCGGCGCCGTGGGGCGTCCGCTGAGCACCGTGGGCGACGCGGTGAAGGCCGCCGAGGAACTGCGCGCCCTGGGCGCGGTGACCGTGCTCGCCAGCCTGGGCGCCGACGGGCAGCTGCTCGTGGACGAGGACGGCGCCTGGTTCGGCACCGCGCGGGTGGCCGCGGTCCGCAGCAACGTGGGCGCCGGCGACTCCTCGCTGGCCGGCTTCCTGGTCGCCGGCGGCCGTGGACCGGAGGCGCTCGCCTCCGCGGTCGCGCACGGCGCGGCGGCCGTCCAGCTGCCCGGCAGCCTGATGCCGGCACCGGGCGACCTGGACCCGGCCGCGGTGACCGTCACGGCGGACGTCCCGGTGGACCGCGTACTGAAGGAGCCGGTGTCGTGAACCCCCGCACGCCCCCCGTCCGGCCGGTCCGTGTCCGCCCCCCGCACACCGCCGCCGCCGCGGCGCGGCAGCCCGGCGGACGGGCGCTCCCCGGCCCCGTCCTCCCCCACTTCTCCACCGCCCCCCACCGCACCCCCGTCCCCCTTTCCGCCCACCCCACCGCACGGGCGGCACGCGTGCGAAGGAGCTCGCGATGAGTGACATGATCACCGCGGACCTGGTCGACCTCGACCTGTCCGCCGACACCAAGGAAGCAGCGGCGCGCGCCCTCGCGGCACGCATGGTGGCCCTGGGCCGGGTGACCGACCTGGAGGGCTTCCTCGCCGACGTCGCGGCCCGCGAGGCCCAGATGCCGACCGGCCTCGACGGAGGCATCGGCATCCCGCACTGCCGCAGCGAGCACGTCACCGAGCCGACGCTCGCCTTCGGACGCAGCACCGCCGGGATCGACTTCGGCGCGGCGGACGGCCCCGCCGACCTGGTCTTCCTCATCGCCGCGCCGGCCGGTGCCGACGACGCCCATCTGACGATCCTGTCGTCGCTGGCCCGGCAGCTGATGAACGCCGAGTTCACCGACGCGCTCCGGTCGGTGGACGACGCGTCGGCCGCGGCGGCGCTCATCCGCGGGGACGAGCCGCCCACGGCCGGCGGGGACACCGCCGCGGACGCGGCGGAGGCACCCGTGCCGGCCGCAGCCGACTCCGGCCCCGCAGCCGGCTCCGGCCCCGCAGCCGGCTCCGGTCCCGCATCCGGCTCCGGCTCCGTGGACTCCGCGGCGGCACCGGCGGCGGCCTCCGCCGGTGCCGCCCCGGGCACCGACGCCGTCGGCACCGGGACCGGCGCGGACCGTCCGTTCCGGATCGTCGCCGTCACCTCCTGCCCCACCGGCATCGCCCACACCTACATGGCGGCCGAGTCGCTGGAGAACGCCGGGCGGGAGGCGGGCGTCGAGGTCGCCGTCGAGACGCAGGGCTCGGCCGGGTTCACCCGGCTCGACCCGGCCGTGATCGCGGCGGCGGACGGTGTGATCTTCGCCCACGACGTGCCGGTGCGGGAGAAGGACCGCTTCGCGGGCAAGCCGACCGTCGACACCGGCGTCAAGGCGGCCATCAACCGGCCCGCCGACCTGATCGCCGAGGTCCGCGGCAAGGCCGAGCGCGGCGAGGTCACCGCGGCCGCCGGGCCCGGCACGGCCGACGGCCCCGGCGGCACGCCCGTGGAGCGCGCCGGCGCGTCCGGCGAGGGCTACGGCACCAAGCTGCGCACCTGGCTCATGTCCGGCGTCAGCTACATGGTCCCGTTCGTCGCGGCGGGCGGTCTCCTCATCGCCCTCGGCTTCGCGATCGGCGGGTACGAGATCAACGAGGCGCCGTCGGTCATGGACCACTTCGCGTGGACCCAGGCCGCGAGCTGGGGCGCCCTGCTCTTCCAGATCGGCGGCGTCGCCTTCGGCTTCCTCGTCCCGGTCCTGGCCGGCTACATCGCCTACGGCATGGCCGACCGGCCCGGCCTGGTGCCCGGCTTCGTCGGCGGCGCGATATCGCTCACCATCAACGCCGGCTTCCTCGGCGGCCTCGCGGCCGGTCTGATCGCCGGTGGCGTGGTGATGGCGATCCAGAAGGCGCGGATCCCGGCGGCGCTGCGCGGCATCATGCCGGTGGTGGTGATCCCGCTGATCTCCTCGGCGGTCGTCGGCTTCCTGATGTTCGTGGTCATCGGCAAGCCCATCGCCGAGGCGCAGCAGGCCATGACCGACTGGCTGAACGGCCTCACCGGCACCAACGCCGTCCTGCTCGGCGGCCTGCTCGGCCTGATGATGTGCTTCGACCTCGGCGGCCCGGTCAACAAGGTCGCGTACACCTTCGCCACGGCCGGCATCGCCGTCGCGAGCCCCGGCGACTCCGCCATGAAGATCATGGCCGCGGTGATGGCGGCCGGCATGGTCCCGCCGCTGGCGATGGCCCTGGCCACCACGGTCCGCGGCAAGCTCTTCAACCGGACCGAGCGGGAGAACGGCAAGGCCGCCTGGGTGCTGGGCGCCTCCTTCATCTCCGAGGGCGCGATCCCGTTCGCCGCCGCCGACCCGCTGCGCGTGATCCCCGCCTCGATGGCGGGCGGCGCGGTCACCGGTGCCCTGTCCATGGCCTTCGGCGCCACGCTGCGCGCCCCGCACGGCGGCATCTTCGTGGTCCCGCTGATCGGCAACCCGCTCCTCTACCTCGTCGCCATCGCCGCGGGCGTCTGCGTCACGGCGGCCCTGGTGATCATCCTGAAGGGCCTGCGTAAGCCAGCCCCGGGAGCGGACGCGACCGGCCCCGACGGCGCGCCGGCCCCGACGGCGCGGGAGGAGCAGCCGGTGGCCGCGTGACGCACCCGGGCGGGGCGCCCGCGGGACACCGGCGCCTTGTTCCTTATGGGTGATGTGGGCCATTCATGCCTACTGCGAGATAGATCACTCTTCTCACGGTCCGGGGTCTACGGCCCCGGACCGTGGTGTGTACTGGGGCGCATGTCTGAGCACGACGCGATCTTGAGGGTGACGGGCGCCGCCGCCCTCACCCTGGTGGCCGTGGCCTGCACGGCGGGCCTGGCGGAGGCGCTGCGGCGCGGACGCGGGCGCAGGACGCGGGAGCGCGAGCACGCCGAGGCCGTCCGGCGGCACGGGCACCACGGAAGCACACCGGTGCCGGCGGTCCCGGTGATACCGAGGCAGCGGCGGACGGGCCCGCACGCGGAGGCGGTGCGGCTCACCCCGGCGGAGCGCGACGCGTTCGCGGGGCTGGTGCGGCGCTTCGGTGAGGGCGACTGAGCGCCGTCGGCGGTTGAGCGTCACCGGCGGGTGAGCGTCACCGGTGGTGGCGGTGGTGGGGGCCGCCGGCGGCTGGGGATCGCCGGCGGGTGCGGCCGGGTCTCAGGGGACCTGCGCCGCCCGGCGCTCCATCGCCTCCCGGGCCGCGTCCTCGGTGACGTACACCTCGCACATGTGCCGTCCGTCGGGCGTGGCCGTGTGCTCGACCTCCCACAGGGAGACCTCCCTGCCGTCACGCAGCAGGAACGCGTGCTCGTAGAGGGAGAAGCACAGTGCGGGGCGCCCCGCCCGGGACGGGCGGCCGAAGGCCTGCGTGATCTGGTACGCGAACGCGGTGGACAGCAGCCGGGCCGTCTCCGGGCCCGGCCGGTCGGTGTTCTCCGCGCGCCGCAGTAAACGGCGCGCGTGATCCGCCGAGTCGTCGGGGACGTACGCGTGCCGGGGCGCGGGCACCGGGGGGAGCTGCACCGTCACCGGCAGCTCGAAGTCCGAGGCGTCCGGCGGCATCGGCAGCCGGGAGGTGGCGACGCGCAGCTCCTCCTCGTCCGCGTACAGCTCGTGCTGCGGCTCGCTGCCCGGCGCGGTGTTGTGGACGAGCTCCCAGAGCGTGAGCGCACAGCCGTCGGCGAGCAGCCAGGTGTGCCGGTACGTCTCCCGGTGCAGGCCCGCGCTGTGGTGCGCGGAGTGCAGCGAACCGTCGTACGCCAGCGCGCAGTCCAGCCGTCGTATCGCCTCGTCCGGCAGCTCGAAGGAGTTCAGGGCGCGGCCGAGGAGCCGCGCGAGGTGCTCCTCGGGAGACTGGGACTCGGGCGAGTCGGGTGGTTCGCACGCTGCCGTCTCGTACGGAACGCTCAAGGCTTCTCCCGGCGTTGCTGCATGTCACCTTGTGGGTGCATACCGTAGCCCCTCGGTCGGACATCGTGTCCGGGAACCGAGAAAACGTACGGTGGCAAAACGAGCGGGCCGCGTGAAAGATTCCCGCGCGGCCCGCCGCGGACCCCAAGAGCTCCGCCCGCCCGCCCGCGCGCCGGCGCCCCGGCTCAGGCGGCGCCGCCCGCCGTCCACCGACTCCAGTCCATGTTCCAGCCGTTGAGGCCGTTGTCCGGCGCGACCGTGGTGTCGGGGGAGTTCTTCACGATCACCACGTCCCCGACCAGGGAGTTGTCGTAGAACCACTTGCCGGGGGTGTCGCCCCGGGCCCCCCGGGCGTCCTGCAGGCCGATGCAGCCGTGGCTGGTGCCCTGCCGGCCGAAGGGCGGATTGCCCTTGTCGTACCAGTAGTTGCCGTGGATGAAGGTGCCGCTCCGGGTCAGCCGCATCGCGTGCGGCACGTCCGGGATGTCGTACTCGGAGCCCAGGCCGACCGTCTGACTGTTCATCCGGGTCTCGGTGAACTTCTCTGAGATCACCATCTGCCCGTTGTACGTGGTGTGCCGCGCGTCGCCCGCCGAGATCGGGACGGACCTGACCGTCTTCCCGTCCCGCACGACCGTCATGGTCTGGGTGCCGGCGTCGACCGTGGAGACCTGCGAACGCCCGACGGTGAAGGTGACCGTCTTCCGCTGCACCCCGTGGACGCCGTCCGCGCCCTCGACGCCGTCCAGGTCGATCCTCATCGTGACCTTCGAGCCGGCCTTCCAGTACTCCCGGGGCCGGAAGTCCAGCCGCTGCGAGCCGAACCAGTGCCCGGCCACCTCCTGCCCGCTGCTGGAGGTGACGGTGATGTGGGACTGCACGGCCTTCTTGTCGGTGATGGCCTTGTCGAAGGTGAACGACACCGGCATGCCCACCCCGACCGTGGTGCCGCCGTCCGGGGTGTAGGTGCCGATGAAGCTGTTCGCCGGAGTGACGGTGGTGAAGACGGAGTCGGCCGCCGCGGTGCGGCCGTCGCCGTCCTCGGCGGTCGCCGCTATCCGGTACTTCGTCCCGCGCTCCAGCTGTTCCTCGGGCTTCCAGGCGCGCCCGTCGGCGGAGACCGAACCCGGCACCGCCTGCCCGGTCTCCGCCACCGTCATCCGCACCCCGGTCAGCCGGCCGCCGCTGACCTTCACCCCCGTGCTGTTGATGGACGCGCCGGTCGAACCGTCCTTCGCCGAGATGGTTATCCTCGCGACGGACGTCCTGGCGGAGTCCCCGCCGCCCTTGCCGTCGTTCCCGCCCCCGGTGTCCGTGCCGCCGCTGCACGCGGTGAGGGCGAGGGCGCCGGCCACCAGGGCGGCACAGGCCGCCAGTGCGCGCCGAGGTGCGATGTCCGGCCTTGTCACGGGCTGCTCCATGTTCATGTGATGTCGGGTGATCCGCTCGCTTACGGGAAGGAAGAGGGGGCCGGCGGCCGCCCGGGTTCCCGCCGCCCCCCGCGAGCGGCCCACCGTGACAGAACCGGGACACTCGCCCGCCCGGAACGGACCGCCGGGGCGCGCCCGCCGCGCCCGGCCCGTCACCCGTCGCCGTACAGCTCCCCGTACGACGGCCACGCCCCGCCCGGGCCGTCCACCGACCCGGCGGCGCGCACCGCCCGTACGATCGCGCGGGTCACCAGGTCCGCGCCCGCCGCGAGGACGTCGTTCAGGGCGAGGGGGTCCGCCGCGTCGAGCGGGCGCTCTGCCGTGGCGAGGGCGAAGACCGTGTCGCCGTCGTTGAGCAGGTGCACCGGGCGCACGGCCCGCGCGATGCCGTCGTGCGCGGTGCCGGCCAGCTTCTGCGCCTGGGCCCTGGACAGGTCCGCGTCGGTCGCGACCACCGCGAGCGTGGTGTTGAGCGGGGGAGGCGCGTTCCGCCCGGACAGCTCCGCGAGCCGCCGCAGCGCGGCCTCGTGCACCCGTGCCTCCGGGGGACGCACCCGGCCCCGGAACAACTCCCCGTACAGCACCCCCGTTTCCGGATCCACCGCCGACCCCGCCGCGTTGGCCACCACCAGCGCGGCCACGGTGATCCCGGACCCCAGCACCGTGCTCGCGGTGCCGACCCCGCCCTTCACCGGTCCGACCGTGGCCCCCGTACCGGCGCCCACGCACCCCTGCGCCACCCGCGCCCCCGGTCCGCTCACCGCCGCCGCCTCGACGGCCGCCCGGCCGGTGGCCGCGTCCGGCCGGGCCCGGAAGTCGCCGCCCCGGCCCAGGTCGAAGACGCAGGCGGCCGGCACGACCGGCACCACGTGCGCGGGATCCGGTCCGACGCGGACCCCGCGCCCCCGCTCCTCCAGCCAGGCCATCACCCCGGACGCCGCGTCGAGTCCGTAGGCGCTGCCCCCGGTCAGCACGATCGCCTCGACCTTCTGCACGAGGTTGCGGGGATCCAGCGCGTCGGTCTCCTTCGTGCCGGGACCGCCGCCGCGCACGTCCACCGCGGCCACCGCCCCGCCCTCCGGCGCGAGCACGACCGTGGTGCCGGTGAGCCGGCCGCCGCCGGCGAGCGTCGCGTGCCCCACCCGCAGGCCGGCCACATCCGTCAGAGCGTCACGTGTCATGGCGCCAGTGTCGCCCGGCCGCCGCTCCGGTCCCGTGCGCCCGGCCGCCGGGAGAACCGGACGGGGACCGATGAGTTTCCCCGTGCCGTGCGGTCAGCCAGTGGTGAATGATGTGCCACAGCCGCGGGACCGGTCGCGGCGGGCACCGGACGGGCCGGTCGGCAGCCGGCCGCGCGACCCTGGGGAGACCTCGCATGCGCACTCTGATCAGCACCGCCTTCGTCTCGCTCGACGGCGTCGTGGAGGCCCCGGGCGGTGAACCCGGCTACCGCAACTCCGGATGGACGTTCAAGGACGTGGAGTTCCTCCCGGAGGCGTACGAGATCAAGGACCGGGAGCAGCGGGAAGCCGCCGCGCTGCTGCTGGGCCGCGTCAGTTACGAGGCGTTCAGCCCGGTCTGGCCGGGCATGGAGGAGTTCGCCGGCTACAAGGCGATGCCGAAGTACGTCGTGTCGACCACCCTCACCGAGGACGCCCTGGTCCCCGACTGGGGCGAGACCACGATCCTGCGCTCGCTCGACGAGGTGGCGGAGCTGAAGGAGACCGAGGGCGGTCCGATCATCGTCCACGGCAGCGCCGGCCTCAACCGGAGCCTCTCGGACGCCGGCCTGATCGACCGTTACCACCTGCTCGTCTTCCCGCTCCTGCTCGGCGCGGGCAAGCGCCTGTTCAGCGACACGGACAAGGACGCCCAGAAGCTGAGGCTCGTCGAGCACGAGGCGTACGCCAACGGCATCCAGAAGAACGTCTTCGACGTCGTCCGCTGACGGGACTCCGGCCCCGCTCCGCCCGGCCGCGGGCGGGCGCGACCGCACCCGCGGGGCCGCCCGGCCCGACGGCGGCCCGGTCCGCGCCGGGCCGCCCGGCCGGCGGGGCGCCGTACCCTGGACGCATGAGCACCGCCCCCGATCCCCGGCCGCGCGAGCCGAAGCCCGCGCTGGTCTTCGACGACCCGCTGGACCAGCAGTCCTCGGACGACACCGACCGCGGGTGGGGCGAGCGCCCGTCCGGTGGCGGCGCGGCCGACCTGAAGCGCTTCCTCGACGAGAAGCCGCCCCACCACATCTGACCCGCCGCGGCGGGGCCCAGGGCCTTTCGTTGGGATCGGGCACCGCTCCCTGATCCGGCCCGACCCAGACGAAAGGCCTTAGCGCCCGTCGTGGCCGGAGCCGCGCTGCGAGACGAGGGCGTCGCGGATCTCCTTGAGCACCTCCAGCTCGGACACCTCCATGACCTCCCGCGTGCCCTCCTTCGCCTTCCTGCGGGCCTCCAGCCGGGCCAGGTACTTGGCCATCGGCAGCACCATCAGGAAGTAGACGACCGCCGCGGTGATCAGGAACTGCAGCGTCGACCCGAGGACGGACCCCCACAGGATCCGCACGCCCGTCGCGGCGTCGCCGGTGCCCTCGCAGGGGCCCTTCAGGCACGAGCTGTAGCTGTCCAGGTTCTGGGTGCCGAACGCGCCGACCAGCGGATTGATCACGCCCTTCACGACCGAGTTGACGATGTTGGTGAAGGCCGCGCCGATCACCACCGCCACGGCCAGGTCGACGACGTTCCCGCGCATCAGGAAGGCCTTGAAGCCCTGCCAGACGCCGGATTCCCTCTTCTCGCTCACCCCGGGTCCCCCTCTCGTGCGCGCAGCGCGCGGAACAAAACGCTCCGCAACATACGCCAGGGCCGGACCGGCCTGTCCCATCGGGTGGCCGGCGGGAGGCGCCGGACCCACGGGCGCGGTCCGGGAGGACACGGTTCACCACAGGGTCACCGCCAGCCGTGCCGTGGCGCTCGCGCCGACCAGTCCGGCCGCGGCGGAGCGCGGCACCGACAGCACCACCAGCGCCCCGCCGTCGTCCGCGCCCTCCAGCGGTTCCGGCACGTCGGTCACCCGTGCCCCGCGCGCGACCACGCGGGCCGCCGGGCCCGGCGCCGCCTCCTCGGCGGCGATCACGTCCACCCGGTCGCCCGGCCGCAGCAGCCGCACCGTGGCGGCGTCGGCGATCCGCACCGGTGCGGTGACCGTCTCCCCGGCCCGCCGGGGCCGTACCGGGCGGTCTCCGGCGGTGGCCGCGTCCGCGCGGGCGGACGCGGCCGCGCCGGGATGCCCGCGGGACCGGTCGGTGTCCCGCGGGCCCGCGGCCACGAGTGCCGCCGCCGTGACCGCGAGGCCGACCGCCACGGCCCGCCTCCGGTGCCGGGCGAGCCGGCCCGGGTGCAGCAGGCCCTCGCGCACCCGCACCGGGGCGAAGTGCGGCACCTCGCAGCGGGGAGGCACGTCGGCGCCGGGCGGACGCGGCACCCCGGGAGAGGCGGGGAACGGGGAGGCCGGGCGCGAGGAAGAGGAGGAGGAAGGGGAGAAGGGGGAGGACGGGGACGGACGGAGGGACACGGGACCACCACCTGCGACGAGGGACCGGCTTGCGACCTCCACGATGAGGCTCCGCGCCCCGCCCCGCCCGGCCCTGTGGACGCGCCACCGGCCTGTGGACATCCCCCTCACCCGAAGGAGACGATCCGCCCGCCGGACCGGGAGGATCCGCCCGCCGCACCGTCCCGGCGGCACCGCCCTCCGCCTTCCGTCCTCCGCCCTACGGCAGCGTGAACCCCGGGTTCATCCCGCCCAGCGCCGACGCGCACGGGCAGTCCCGCTCGTCCGTCGCCGGCAGCGCGGCCACCGCGTCGAAGAGCACGCCCCGCAGCCGGTCCACGTTGGCGGCGAACACCCGCAGGACCTCCTCGTGGGAGACGCCCTCCCCGGTCTCGACGCCGGCGTCGAGGTCGGTGACCAGGGTCAGGGAGGTGTAGCAGAGCTCCAGCTCACGGGCGAGCGCCGCCTCGGGGTGTCCGGTCATGCCCACCACCGACCAGCCCTGCGCCCGGTGCCACAGCGATTCGGCGCGGGTGGAGAAGCGCGGCCCCTCCACCACGACCAGCGTGCCGCCGTCCACCGGTTCCCAGTGCCGGCCGCGCGCCGCCTTCAGCGCGACCGCGCGCCCCGTGGGGCAGTAGGGGTCGGCCAGGGACACGTGGACCACGTTCGGCACCGTGCCGTCGGGCAGCGGCAGGCCGTCGAAGTACGTGGTCGTCCGGGACTTCGTGCGGTCCACGAACTGGTCCGGCACCAGCAGCGTGCCCGGCCCGTACTCGGGGCGCAGGCCGCCCACCGCGCACGGCCCGAGCACCTGGCGCACCCCGACGGACCGGAGGGCCCACAGGTTGGCCCGGTAGTTGATCCGGTGCGGCGGCAGGTGGTGGCCGCGCCCGTGCCGGGGGAGGAAGGCGACCCGGCGGCCGGCCACCTCGCCGAGGAAGAGGGAGTCGCTGGGGGCCCCGTACGGGGTGTCCACCCGGATCTCGGTCACGTCGTCGAGGAAGGAGTAGAAGCCGGAGCCGCCGATCACGCCGATGCCGGCCGTCGCCACGTTCGCCATGTTCGCCATGTCCCGCACCCTAGCCGGACGGGGAAGCGCCGAGGACCCCGTCGTCGTACGACGACGGGGTCCCGTGAGGAAGCGGTCCTACGCGGCGGTGGTGGCGCTGGAGCTGCTGGAGCCGGCCGAGGCGCTCGAGCCCGAGCCGGAGTCCGAGGAGGAGGACGCCGAGGAGGACGAGGAGTCCGACGACTTCGACGACGCCGGGGAGCTGCTCGACGAGGAGCCGCGGCTGTCGTTGCGGTAGAAGCCGGAGCCCTTGAAGACGATGCCGACCGCCGAGAAGACCTTCTTCAGGCGACCTTTGCAGCTGGGGCACTCGGTCAGGGCGTCGTCGGTGAACTTCTGCACCGCCTCGAGGCCCTCGCCGCACTCGGTGCACTGGTACTGGTAGGTGGGCACTGTCTTCCTCCTGGCACTCTCACTCGATGAGTGCTAACGACGGTCCATACTGACCTATTCCCAGCGTTCAGTCCACTGGAGTGGTGGCGCGGTGACCCACGCCACGCGCGACCGCGCGCTCGCGCGGGGGCGGCACCAGCCGCGACCGCAGCGCCAGCAGCGTCACCAGGGCGAGCACCGTGCCGCCCATCGGCACCAGGAAGCCGGCGCCGCCCCAGAGGCGGTCCTCCAGCTGTCCGGCGAGGGTGACGCCGGCGGCCTGGCCGAGCGCGACCGCGCCGGTCAGCCAGGTGAAGGCCTCGGTGCGGGCGCCGGTCGGGACCAGGTCCTCCACCAGCGTGTAGCCGGTGATCAGGGTCGGTGCGATGGACATGCCGACCAGGAGGCCGAGCCCGGCCAGCAGCAGTGCCGACTGGGAGGTCCACAGGGCCGAGGCGGTCAGGGCGAGCGCCGCGTACCCGACGACCAGGCGCCGCTGCGGGGCGGCCTTCCAGGCGATGGCCCCGCAGGCGATGCCGGAGAGCATGTTGCCCGCGGCGAAGACGCCGTACAGGACGCCGTTCAGACCGGGCTCGCCGATCGACTCGGTGAAGGCGGCCAGGGAGACCTGCATGCCGCCGAAGACGGAACCGATGCCCAGGAAGGCCACGATCAGCACGCGCACCCCGGGGACGCGCAGCGCGGAGGCGTGCTCCACGCGCGCGTGCCCGTCGGCGGCGGTCTTCGGCTGGGTGCCCCGCTGGGCGGCGAACAGCAGACCGCCGACCAGGGTCAGCGCGGCCTCGGTGACGAGGCCCGCGGCCGGGTCGACGGCCGTGCACAGGGCCGTGGCCAGCAGTGGCCCGACGACGAAGGTGAACTCGTCGGTGACGGACTCGAAGGCCGCCGCCGTGGTCATCAGGGGGGAGTCCTTGAGCTTCGCGCCCCAGCGGGCGCGCACCATGGGCCCGACCTGCGGCACCGAGGCGCCGGTGGGCACGGCGGCGGCGAACAGCGCCCACAGGGGGGCGCCGTTCAGGGCCAGCGCGGTCAGGGTCAGCCCGGACAGGGCGTGCACCAGGACACCGGGCACGAGGACCGCACGCTGCCCGTGGCGGTCGGCCAGGCGGCCGCTGTAGGGGGCGAACAGCGCCATGGAGATGCCGGTGACGGCCGCGACGGCGCCGGCCGCACCGTAGGAGCCGGTGGTGTGCTGCACCAGCAGCACGATGGACAGGGTGAGCATCGCGAACGGCTGGCGTGCCGCGAAGCCGGGGAGCAGGAAGGTCCAGACGCCGCGCGTGCGCAGCAACTGTCCGTATCCCGGGCGGGAGGTGGCCGCCGAGTCCTTCGACGTGGTGACCGTGGATGCCACGGCCCGTGCCTTTCCGCCGCCTGGTAGCGCGGCCCGCGGGTGGGGCGGGCGCGCCGAGAGCTGTCCTCTTGCGCTGACTGCGGTAGATGCCGGTGCCACAGCTCAGGGCGTCCCGGCCGCCATACGGTCGCGCCAGCTCTGCATCAGGCAGAGTTGGTTCGATCAGGTCATCTGG
The DNA here is from genome assembly GCF_055574875.1 of Streptomyces sp. NPDC034670. NCBI lineage: Bacteria > Bacillati > Actinomycetota > Actinomycetes > Kitasatosporales > Streptomycetaceae > Streptomyces > Streptomyces sp. NPDC034670. The sequence continues at coordinate 69,518 of NZ_JBVITR010000003.1, read as the reverse complement.
GTGTCGTCTGCATCGTACAGGGACCGGGTCCCGCGTGCCTGTGAAGACGAGCACCCGGGGCGCGTGCGCCGGTGAAGGGGAGGGAGGGCGGCCGAGCCCGGGAACCGGCCGGTTCAGGGCCCCACCGGTGCGCCGCCGATGCCCAGCCAGCCGGCCAGCTTGCCGCCGCGGCCCACCGCGCGCAGGCGCCGTTCGGCGGCGTCCCGCACCGGGTCGGTGGCGACGACGAGCAGTTCGTCCCCGTGCCGCAGCACCGTCGTGGGCAGCGGGACGAAGGACTCCCCGCCGCGCACGACGAGGGTGACGGCGGCCCCGGTGGGCAGCCGCAGCTCGGCGACCTCCACACCGTGCATCCTCGAGCCGTCCGGGACGACCACCGACAGCAGGTGCCCGCGCAGCCGCTCCAGGGGCGCCGACTCTATGCCGAGGTCGGCGGCCCCGGCCTCCCCGCCCAGGCGCAGCCTGCGGGCCAGCCAGGGCAGCGTCGGGCCCTGGAGGAGGGTGTAGACGACGACCAGGACGAAGACGATGTTGAAGATCCGCTCGCTCCCCGCGACGCCCTGCACCATCGGGATCGTCGCCAGGATGATGGGCACGGCGCCGCGCAGCCCCGCCCACGACATCAGCGCCTGCTCCTGCCAGGGCACCCGGAACGGCGACAGGCACAGCACGACGCTCAGCGGGCGGGCCACCATGGTGAGCACCAGTCCGATGACCAGCGCCGGCACGATGTCGTCCCCCAGTTCGTGCGGGGTGACCAGCAGGCCGAGCAGGACGAACATGCCGATCTGGGCGAGCCAGCCGAGCCCTTCGGCGAAGCCGCGCGTGGCGGGCCAGTGCGGCAGCCTGGCGTTGCCCAGCACCATGGAGGCGAGGTAGACGGCGAGGAAGCCGCTGCCGTGGGCGAGGGCGCCGGCCGCGTAGGCGGCGACGGCGATGGCCATGACGGCGATCGGGTAGAGGCCGGAGGCGGGCAGCGCCACGTGCCGCAGGCCCCAGGCGCCCAGCCAGCCCACCGCGAGTCCGACGGCGGCACCGATGGCCAGCTCCAGGGCTATCTCGCCGATCAGCACGTACCAGTGCTCGACCGGACCGGTCGCGGAGAAGGCGACGACCAGGATGACGACGGGGGCGTCGTTGAAGCCGGACTCGGCCTCCAGCGTGCCCGTCACCCGTGAGGGGAGGGGGATCTTCCGCAGCACCGAGAACACGGCCGCCGCGTCGGTCGAGGACACCACCGCGCCGATGATGAGCGCCTGCCGCCACTCCAGCCCGATCAGGAAGTGCGCGGCCGTCGCCGTGACCCCGACGCTGACCGCGACACCGGCCAGCGCGAGCGCGGCGGCGGCGGACAGGGCCGGTCTGACCTCGGTCCACTTGGTGCCCAGGCCGCCCTCGGCCAGGATCACGACCAGGGCCGCGTATCCGATGACCTGGGTCAGCTCGGCGTTGTCGAAGTGGACGTGGCCGATGCCGTCCTGGCCGATGGCGACGCCGATGCCCAGGTAGACGAGCAGGCTGGGGAGCCCGCTGCGCGAGGAGACCCGGACCGCCACGACCGCGACGAGCAGGACGATCGAGCAGATGAGCAGGAGCTGGTTGAGGTGGTGGACTGTCAGCGGCCGTTCCCTTCCCCGACCCACGCGCGGCGGCGCCTGAGTACACGTACATCGCGTGCGATCCACCGCTGCGGCGGCAAACTACTTCGTTACCTTACCTAACTCTTGACGCGTTCTTGACGTCAAGGGGGGCAGGATCGAACGTCCGTCCGGGCTGGTTCGCGACTCCGCGTCAAGGGCGGCGGGGCCCTGCGCCTATCGTTGCTCCAGCGCTCAGTTAAAAGCACAGCCTCGACCTGCCGCTCGCGTTAGGACAGCAAGGACAGCGATGCCCACCGACACCACCGCTCCCACGGGTCAGCAGGCCGGCACGTCCGGCAGGAAGAACAAGTCCGGCAGGAAAAAGGGGCGCAAGGTCCGCCTGGTCGTGCTCGTCCTGGTGCTGGCCCTGATCGGCGGCGTCGCCTACGGGGCGTACTGGTCCGTCAGCACCGTGCGCGCCTCCTTCCCGCAGACCACGGGCTCGATCACGCTGCAGGGCCTGTCGGGCCCCGTCGACGTCAAGCGCGACGGCCACGGCATCCCGCAGATCTACGCCGCCTCCGACGAGGACCTGTTCATGGCGCAGGGCTACGTCCAGGCGCAGGACCGGTTCTACGAGATGGACGTGCGCCGGCACATGACCGCCGGACGCCTGTCGGAGATGTTCGGCAAGGACCAGGTCGACAACGACGCGTTCCTGCGCACCCTCGGCTGGGACCGGGTCGCGGAGCAGGAGTACGAGAAGAAGCTCTCCCCCGCCACGAAGAAGTACCTCCAGGCGTACGCCAAGGGCGTCAACGCCTACCTGGAGGGCAAGGAGGGCAAGGAGATCTCCCTGGAGTACGCGGCGCTGGGCTTCGTCAACGACTACCGGCCCGAGCCGTGGACCCCGGTCGACTCGGTGGCCTGGCTGAAGGCGATGGCCTGGGACCTGCGCGGCAACATGCAGGACGAGATCGACCGCGCCCTGCTGACCAGCCGCCTCGACCAGAAGCAGATCGCCGACCTGTACCCGGCGTACCCGTACGACCGGAACAAGCCGGTGATCCGGGAGGGCTCGTACAACGAGTTCACCGGAACCTACGAGCAGGGCGAGGACACGGGCGGCACGGGCACCGGCACCGGCACGGGTGCAGGCACCGGCATAGGAACCGGCACGGGCACGGGCACCGGCACGGGTGCAGGCGCCGGCACCGGCATAGGAACCGGCACCGGGACGGGGACGGGCACGGGGACCGGCACCGGCGGGTCCGGCCCGGAGAGCCAGCTGGCCGGCCTCCAGCAGGTCCTGCAGGACCTGCCCACCGCCGTCGGCGTCAACGGCGACGGCATCGGCTCCAACTCCTGGGTGGTCTCCGGCAGGCACACCATCACCGGCGAACCGCTGCTCGCCAACGACCCGCACCTGTCGGCCTCGCTGCCGTCCGTCTGGTACCAGATGGGCCTGCACTGCCGCGAGGTCTCCGCCGAGTGCCGGTACGACGTCACCGGTTACACCTTCGCCGGCCTGCCCGGCGTCATCATCGGCCACAACCAGGACATCGCCTGGGGCCTGACCAACTCCGGCGTCGACGTCACCGACCTCTACCTGGAGAAGATCACCGGCGACGGCTACCAGTACGGCGACGAGGTGGTGCCGTTCAAGACGCGCGAGGAGGTCATCAAGGTCGCCGGCGGCTCCGCGCGGAGGATCGTCGTGCGGGAGACCGCCAACGGCCCCCTGCTCTCCGACCGCTCCGACGAACTCGTCAGGACCGGCAAGAAGGCCGCCGTCGACAGCGCCGCCCCCGACCGGGGCGACGGCTACGGCGTCTCGCTGCGCTGGACCGCGCTGGACCCGGGCCGCACCATGGACGCCGTCTTCGCGATCAACCGCGCGAAGGACTGGGACGACTTCCGCGAGGCGGCCACCCTGTTCGAGGTGCCCTCGCAGAACCTCGTCTACGCGGACACCGAGGGCAGCATCGGCTACACCCTGCCCGGCAGGATCCCCGTCCGCGCGGAGGGCCACGACGGCTCCCTCCCGGCGCCGGGCTGGGACCCCGACTCCCGCTGGACCGACTGGGTCGACCAGGACGCGCTGCCCTACGAGTTCAACCCGGAGCGCGGCTACATCGTCACCGCCAACCAGGCCGTCGTCGGCGAGGACTACCCCCACACGCTGACCACCGACTGGGGCTACGGCGCCCGCAGCCAGCGGATCGACGACCTGATCCAGTCGAAGATCAAGGACGGCGGCAAGATCTCCACCGACGACATGCGGCAGATGCAGCTCGACAACAGCAGCTCCATCGCCAAGCTGATCGTGCCCGAGCTGCTCAAGATCGACGTCGACGACCCGCACGTGCGCGAGGCGCAGAAGCTGCTGGAGGGCTGGGACTACACCCAGGACGCCGACTCGGCGGCCGCCGCCTACTTCAACTCCGTCTGGCGCAACATCCTCAAGCTCGCCTTCGGCAACAAGCTGCCCAAGGAGCTGCGGGTCAAGGGCCAGTGCCTGTGGGTCGACCCGGTCAACACCACCGGGCCCGCGGACGAGGCCGGCAAGGTCCGCGAGTGCGGCCGGCGCGACGCCGACCAGGCGCAGCCGGACGGCGGCGACCGCTGGTTCGAGGTGGTCCGCAGGCTGATGGACAAGGAGGACAGCGAGTGGTGGAAGACCCCCGAGAGGGGCACCCGCCCCGCCGCGGACAACCGTGACGAGCTGTTCAAGCGCGCCCTGATCGACGCCCGCTGGGAGCTGACCGCCGAGCTCGGCAAGGACATCGACAGCTGGAGCTGGGGCCGGCTGCACCGCCTGTTCCTGGAGAACCAGACGCTCGGCACCGAGGGCCCCGGAGTCCTGCGGTACGTCCTCAACCGCGGTCCGTGGGAGCTCGGCGGCGGCGAGGCGACGGTCAACGCGACCGGCTGGAACGCCGCCGGCGGCTACGGGGTCGTGTGGGTGCCGTCCATGCGGATGGTGGTCAACCTCGGCGACCTCGACAAGTCGCGGTGGATCAACCTCACCGGCGCCTCCGGGCACGCCTACAGCGCCCACTACGTCGACCAGACGGACAAGTGGGCCGAGGGCGAGCTGCTGGAGTGGCCGTTCACCGAGAAGGCGGTCGAGAAGAGCACCGCCGACACGCTGGTGCTCAAGCCCTGACCGGACCGGCCCGCACGGGGAAGGCGGCCGCCACGCGCGCGTGGCGGCCGCCTTCGCGTGTCACCGGACGCGGCCGCGCCGCCCGGCCCGGCCCCGCGGGGAAGGGCTCAGCCGAACCGCCGCACCCCCGACGGCGTCACCACCGCGTGCACCGGCCGGTCGTGCGGCTGCGCGGGAAGGCGCCCGACGACCTCGCGGTCGTACAGCAGCACCACCAGCGCCGGGTGCGCGCCCGCGCGCTCCAGCCGGGCGAGGACCCGGTCGTAGGAGCCCCCGCCGCGCCCCAGCCGCATCCCGCGCGCGTCGACGGCGAGGCCCGGCAGCAGGACGACGTCCGCCCCGGTCACGGCGTCTGGTCCGAGACGGTCCCCGGCCGGCTCGAGGAGCGCCATCCGCCCGCCGTGCCGGACGCGGACGAGGGAGTCCTCGCCGGTGTACACGCCCCAGTCCAGGTCGTTGTCGGGCAGCAGGGCGGGCAGCAGCACGCGGACGCCCCGCTCGCGCAGCGCGTCCAGCAGCGCGGGCGTGCCGGGCTCGCTTCCCACGGAGACGTACGCCGCCACCGTGCCCGCGTGCGCCAGTTCGGGCAGCCCGAGTGCCCGGCGGGCCAGCGCGGTCGCGGATTCCCGCAGGTCGACCGCCGTCAATGCGTTCCTCGCCCGGAGGACCTCCCGTCGCCGTACGCGCTTGCCGGGATCGTCCGCGCGTGCGTTGTGTTCCAAGATTGTCCCCGTACCGTTTCAATATGCTCATATGAGATTTAAGGGCCCGGAGCCAAGGATTCCCTCCAAGAACACCGGCTAGGGTGACCGGCATGATTCAGTCGCACCCTCGGATCAGCAAGGCTGTCATCCCCGCAGCAGGCCTCGGCACCCGGTTCCTGCCGGCCACCAAGGCCACCCCCAAGGAAATGCTGCCGGTCGTCGACAAGCCGGCGATCCAGTACGTGGTCGAGGAGGCGGTCGCCGCGGGCCTCGACGACGTCCTCATGGTGACGGGCCGCAACAAGCGCCCCCTGGAGGACCACTTCGACCGCAATTACGAGCTGGAATCCGCCCTGGAGAAGAAGGGCGACGCCGACCGGCTCGCCAAGGTGCAGGAATCCAGTGACCTGGCCACCATGCACTACGTCCGCCAGGGTGATCCCAAGGGCCTCGGCCACGCCGTCCTGTGCGCCGCGCCGCACGTCGGCGACGAACCCTTCGCCGTCCTCCTCGGCGACGACCTGATCGACCCGCGCGACCCCCTGCTCCGGCGGATGATCGAGGTCCAGGAGCGGCACGGCGGCAGCGTCGTCGCGCTCATGGAGGTGGCCCCCGAGCAGATCCACCTGTACGGGTCCGCCGCCGTCGAGGCCACCGAGGACTCCGACGTCGTCAGGGTCACCGGCCTGGTCGAGAAGCCCGCGGCCGAGGAGGCGCCCTCCCACTACGCCATCATCGGCCGCTACGTCCTCGACCCGGCCGTCTTCGACGTGCTGCGCAAGACCGAGCCGGGCCGCGGCGGCGAGATCCAGCTCACCGACGCCCTCCAGCAGCTCGCGGCGGACGAGCGGATCGGCGGCCCGGTGCACGGCGTCGTCTTCGAGGGCCGCCGCTATGACACCGGCGACCGCGGCGACTACCTGCGTGCCATCGTCCGGCTCGCGTGCGAACGTGAGGACCTGGGCCCGGACTTCCGGACCTGGCTCCGCCGTTACGTCACCGAGGAGATGCAGGAACGTTGAGCACCGCCGCGCCCCGCACCGCAGGCCCGGACCACCTCTGGTCGGTGGACGAGCACCTGGACGACATCCTCGCCACCGTCCGCCCCCTCGAACCCATCGAGCTGAACCTCCTCGACGCCCAGGGCTGCGTCCTGGTCGAGGACGTCACGGTGCCGGTGCCCCTGCCGCCGTTCGACAACAGCTCCATGGACGGGTACGCGGTGCGGGTCGCGGACATCGCGGGCGCGAGCGAGCGGTACCCGGCGGTCCTCGACGTCGTCGGGGACGTCGCGGCCGGCCAGGCCGACCTCCTCCACGTCGGCCCCGGCCAGGCGGTCCGCATCATGACCGGCGCCCCGCTCCCGCCGGGCGCCGAGACCGTCGTCCCCGTGGAGTGGACCGACGGCGGCCTCGGCGCGGGCCCGGCCACCGTGATGCCCGCCCACAGCCTCGCACCGGAGGGCGCCGCCGGGCAGGTGCACGTCCACCGTCCGGCCCCGGCGGGCGCGCACGTGCGCGCCCGGGGCAGCGACGTCGGGGCCGGCGACCGCGCCCTGGAGGCCGGCACCGTCCTCGGCCCGCCGCAGATCTCCCTGCTGGCCGCGATCGGCCGCGGCACGGTCCGGGTGCGCCCGCGCCCGCGCGTGGTCGTGCTCTCCACCGGCAGCGAACTCGTCCAGCCCGGCGAGGAACTGCGCCCCGGCCAGATCCACGACTCCAACAGCTTCGCCCTCACCGCCGCCGCCCGCGACGCCGGCGCCATCGCCTACCGGGTGGGCGCCGTCGCCGACGACGCGCAGACCCTGCGGGACACCATCGAGGACCAGTTGGTGCGCGCCGATCTGCTGGTCACCTCCGGCGGCGTGAGCGTCGGGGCGTACGACGTCGTCCGCGAGGCGCTGTCGTCCCTGGCGGACGCGGACGAGCCGGGCGGCGGCGTCGAGTTCCGCAGGCTCGCCATGCAGCCGGGCAAGCCCCAGGGCTTCGGCTCTATCGGCCCCGACCGCACCCCGCTGCTGGCCCTGCCCGGCAACCCGGTCTCCTCGTACGTCTCCTTCGAGCTGTTCGTCCGCCCCGCCATCCGCACCCTGATGGGCCTGGCGGACGTCCACCGGCCGAGGACCCGCGCGACGCTCGCCGCGGACGGGACGCTGACCTCGCCGAAGGGCCGCCGCCAGTTCCTGCGCGGCCGGTACGCGAACGGCACGGTGACCCCGGTGGGCGGCGCCGGATCCCACCTCGTGGCGGCCCTCGCCCGGGCCAACGCGCTGATCGTCGTCCCCGAGGACGTCGCCTCGCTCGCCCCGGGCACCGAGGCCGAGGTGATCCTGCTCGGCTGAGCCCCGCGGGGTGGCGGTACCGGGGGGGGGGGGGGGGGGGGGGGGGGGGGGAAGAAGGGGGGGGGGGGGGGGGAGGGAAAGGAGAGACGGAGAGGACACCTCAGGG
>NZ_JBVITR010000003.1:18479-61608 GCF_055574875.1 Streptomyces sp. NPDC034670 | reverse complement strand
TTTCCCCCTATCGCGAGGGGGACGGGGGGCGGGGTGGCTCTTTGCGGGGGGCCCCTGGGGGGGGGGGTTGCTGTCTCACACCAGCTTTTTTCTTCCCCCCCCACCGCGGCGGGCCAGGACCGGGAGCGCCGATCGAGCATGACCGTACCGTCCCGGGGGAGGACCCCCGGACCTTCTGAGCAAAGCCGTGCGCAGGACCGTCTGACCCACCTCGACGAGGCGGGCGCCGCCCGCATGGTCGACGTGTCCGGCAAGGACGTGACCGCGCGCACCGCCCGCGCCACCGGCCGGGTCCTCGTCTCCCCCCGCGTGGTCGAGCTGCTGCGCGGCGAGGGCGTCCCCAAGGGCGACGCCCTGGCCACCGCGCGGATCGCGGGCATCATGGGCGCCAAGCGCACCCCCGATCTGATCCCCCTGTGCCACCCCTTGGCGCTGTCCGGTGTGAAACTGGACCTGTCGGTCGCGGACGACGCCGTGGAGATCGCGGCGACCGTGCGCACGACGGACCGCACGGGCGTCGAGATGGAGGCGCTCACCGCGGTGTCCGTCGCCGCGCTCACCGTGGTCGACATGGTCAAGGCGGTCGACAAGGAGGCGGTCATCACGGACGTGCGGGTGGAGGAGAAGACGGGCGGCAAGTCGGGCGACTGGAGCCGGGCGTGACTCCCGACGCGCCGGACGGCGGCGCGCTGTCCGCGCCGTACAGCGCTCTCGTGGTCACCGCCTCCAACCGGGCCGCCGCCGGGGTCTACGAGGACACGGGCGGCCCGCTGGTCGCCGACGGCCTCAGGCGCCTCGGTTTCGCCGTCGACGGCCCCCGGGTGGTCCCGGACGGCGATCCCGTGGAGGCCGCCCTGCGTGAGGGCGCCGACGCCGGGTACGACGTCGTCGTGACCACCGGCGGCACCGGCGTCTCGCCCACCGACCGCACCCCCGAGGCGACCCGGCGGGTGATCGACCACGAGGTCCCCGGCATCGCGGAGGCCATCCGGGCGCACGGCCGCGAGAAGGTCCCGACGGCCGCCCTCTCCCGGGGCCTGGCCGGGGTCGCGGGCCGGACCCTGATCGTCAACCTGCCCGGGTCCCGCGGCGGGGTGAAGGACGGCCTGGCCGTGCTGGAGCCGCTGCTGCGGCACGCCGTCGACCAGCTGCGCGGCGGTGACCACCCCCGGCCGGACGCCAGTGACGGGGGTGCGAGCTGAACCGCACCCCCTGGCCCGCCGAGCTGGTGGACGACGACATCGTCCTCCGGCCGATCAGGCTGCGCGACCAGAAGGCCTGGCGCGAGATCAACCGGCGCAACCGCGACTGGCTGCGGCCCTGGGAGGCGACCATCCCGCCGCCCACGCCCGCGGGCCCGGTCACCCACCGGCCGACCTACCGTCAGATGGTCCGCCACCTCAGGTCCGAGGCGAACGCGGGCCGGATGCTGCCGTTCGTCATCGAGTACCAGGGGCGCCTCGTCGGCCAGTTGACCGTCGCCGGGATCACCTGGGGCTCGATGTGCTCGGGGCACGTCGGCTACTGGGTGGACGAGGCGGTGGCCGGCCGCGGAGTGGTGCCGACGGCCGTCGCGATGACCGTGGACCACTGTTTCCGCACCGTCGGACTGCACCGCATCGAGGTGTGCATTCGCCCGGAGAACAAGCCGAGCCGCAGGGTGGTGGAGAAACTCGGATTCCGCGAGGAGGGCCTGCGTCCGCGCTATCTCCACATCGACGGAGCCTGGCGCGACCATCTCGTCTTCGCGCTCACGGCGGAAGAAGTCCCCGACGGTTTGCTCGACCGCTGGCACCGGGCCCGCTCCCGGCGTGAGCGGTCGGGGAGCGGGCTGTCCGGAAGCGAACGGTCCGGGAGCGAGTGACTCCCGTCCCGGAATACCGCGCACCCCGGAAATTGAATATTTGTTCGAAATTGAGCGGGGGCGACCGTCTTCCGGCAAGGAATTCCCGGGCCTGGTGGTCCGCTGATCGCACCGGTCGCAAAAAAAGTTCGAAATATCAGCCAGATCGTGCGACACACCGGCCCAATTGGCAGATGGCCCCACGCAAACCCCTCTACGGTGTGAGGCGTGAGCAGCAGCGGCCTCATCTACGCAGTCATCGTCGGGGCCTGGGCCGCCTACTTGGTGCCGATGTGGCTCCGTAGGCAGGACGAGCTGAACGAGGCCCGTCCAACGGAACGCTTCAGCACCGCCATCCGATTGCTGTCCGGACGGGCGGGCATGGAGCGCCGTTACGCCAAGGACCTGCGGGCGCGCTCCGCCGACGAGGGGGAGCAGAGCGTCCACGACCCGGATGCGATCACCGACTCGGTGGACGTCCGGGCCTTCGCCGTGTCCCAGACCCGCCCGCACACGCGGGTGCCCGTGCCGCCCCTCCCCGAGGAGCGGCCCGACGGCCCGTCCTCGCCCGAGCGCGCGGACCGGGCGGACGGGAGCGGACCCGAACCCGGACCCGGCCCGGTGCACGCGCGCGTCCCGGCCGCCCGCCGCGGACCCGCGGCCCGGGGAGCCCAGGACGCCCAGGGGGCCCGCGCGGCGCAGGCCGCCGCGGCGCGCGCCCGGCGCTCCAAGGTGCTCGCCCGCCGCCGGCGCACCACCACGCTTCTCTTCCTCGCCTTCACGCTCGGCGCGATCGTCGCCGCGGTCGGCGGACTCGCCTTCCTGTGGGCGCCCGGCGTGCCCGCGGTGCTGCTCAGCGCGTACATCGCGTACCTGCGCTCCCAGGAGCGCCGCCGCTTCGTGTACCTGATGGACCGGCGCCAGGCCGAGATCGCCGCCCAGCGGCTGCGCGAGCGCCGGACGCGCCGCCACCCGGACCTCGAGGACGCCGACGCCGACGAACCGGAGGGCCCCGAGGCCGGCGTCGCCCCGGACCCCGACCTCGGCCTCTCCGCGCTCGCCGCGGACCGGCGCGCGCTCGTCGAGCAGACCGACCACGCGGAGTGGGTCGACCAGCAGCGCGAGCGGGAGCGGCGGCCCGGCCAGGGCGGCGACAGCTGGGACCCGGTCCCGGTGCCGCTGCCCACGTACGTGACCGCCCCGGTCGCCCCGCGCGCCACCGGCGGCGTGGACCTCGGCGCACCGGACGCCTGGAGCTCGGCCCGCTCCAGCGCCGTCCCGCCCGAGGAGGCGCCGGTCTCCGCCGAGGAGACGGCCCCGGCCGGCACCGGGGAGGGCGAGGACGGAGAGGAGCGCACCGACCGCCGGGCGGCCTCGGCCCGGCGTTCCCGGGAACGCGGCCGCACCCCGCTGTTCGACCAGTACGAGGACGGGGACCGGCCCCGGGCCGCCAACGAGTAGCCCCGGGCCCCGCGGTCCGCCCCCGTCCGGCAACGGATTTCCGGGCAGCCCGATGGGGATGCTAAAGTTTCACTCGTTGCAAGGGCCTGTGGCGCAGTCCGGTAGCGCACCTCGTTCGCATCGAGGGGGCCAGGGGTTCAAATCCCCTCAGGTCCACGCAAGGGCCGTTCGCGAGTCAGCTCGTGAACGGTTCGCGAGATCCCGATCAGACGGTCACCGTCGGGTCGGGATCTCGTCGTTTCAGGCGCGGTGAGTACGCAAGTCTGCCCGCCTGCCCGCTGGGGCGACGCCCTCCGGGCGGCGGGTCGGGATCGGCGGTGGAGACGCGGGCATGCCGCGGGGACCGCGGGCGTGGGGCCGTGTGCCTGCGGTCTCGTGGTCCGTCGATCCTCTTCCTGGCGGAGCTGCCGGTGTCGATCCCGGTGAGCATGCCGAGCTTGGCCAGGCGTTTCAGCTTGGCGCGGGTGCCTTCGACGTTCTTCGGCAGCAGTTCGTGGCCGAGGGCCTCGCAGACGCCCTGGCCCGTAGCGGCCCGGCCGCGTGGTGGAAGGCGTGGAGGATGCGGGGGTGGTCCGGGTGCTCGGGCAGCCCCGGCGGGCCGGCCGGGAGCCGGTCGGCGAGGCCGGTGACGGTCTTGCGGGTGATCGCGAGGTGCTTTAGGTGCGTCTCGGCCTCCCGCGACCGGGTCTGCAGGTCGTCGATCAGCGCGGGACCGACGCGCACGTGGTCTTTCAAGGTGCATCCGCTGATCGTGACGCCGGTCCGGTCAGCCCGTGCAACAGCAGATCCGTGAGGGTGTCGATGACGCGCTGGTCGTCTTCGCCGCCGGGAGGCGTGAGCACGGCGTAGTTGAGGGTGACGAGCATCGCGCCTATCGCCGCCGCGATGAACTCGGGGTCGCCGGGCAGCTGGTGTCCGCGCTCGACCAGGTACTCCAGATGCTCCCGAATGGTTCCTGTCTGCTCGCGCAGGTCGCGCCAGGCCCGGCCCGTGCCGGGGTCGTCGGCCACCATCGCCTGAAACAGTGCGAGCGTGACCGGGCGGTTCTGCCGCATCACCGTCCACGCGACACCGACGTGGTCGCGCAGCTGGTCACGGTCGGTCAGGTCGTGGTCGCGGGGATGCTCCAGGCCGACCATGCGCTCGTCGATCGCATCCTCCATCTCGGCGAGGAGCGCCTGGAGCAGCTCGTCCTTGCCGGCGAAGTGTTCGTAGAACGAGCCGGTCGAGCGTCCGGCCGCGGCGGTGATGTCGGTGATCTTCGTATTGAGGTAGCCGCGATCGTTGAACAGCCCCCGCGCCGCGTCCAGCAGCGCGGCACGGGTCTGGGCCGCCCGGACTTTTCGACTGGCGGTGCTCGCCTGCGGCATGTCGTCCTCCATCGGCTGTTGACAGACGCCAGCGTATCGGAACACACTTACGCTGAATCGATATTCAGTGAAAGTCAATTCAGGGAGGCATCGTGCGGACGATCGTGATCGGTGGCGGGATAGCCGGACCCGCCATCGCCCTCGCACTGCAGCGGACCGGTCACGACGTGACCGTCTACGAGGCGTACGACGTTCCGGTCGAGGACGTCGGCGCCCACTTCAGTCTGGCGGTCAACGGCCTGCGCGCACTGGAGAAGCTGGGCTGCTTACGCGACGTACAGGCGGTCGGATTCCCCATCGACCGGATGCGGTTCCACACGGCGGGCGGCCACCTCTTGGGCGACGTGCCACGCCTTCGGCGCGATGCCGACTCGATGCGCAGCATCTCGCTCCAGCGCGGACGGCTCGTGGCAGTCCTGCGGCGCGCGGCGCTCGACGCGGGTGCGCAGATCGTCACCGGCGAACGCCTGGTGGGCGCGACGGAGTCAGCGGACAGCGTGGTGGCCGAATTCGCCTCCGGCCGGCGCGACACCGCGGAGCTGCTCGTGGGCGCCGACGGCGTCTGGTCAACCGTGCGCGGGCTGATCGACTCGTCCGCGCCGCGCGCGGAGTACGCGGGGCTCTACGGGGTCGCCGGAATCTCCACCATGCCGGGTGTCGAGCCCGGCGTCTGGAACCTCACCTACGCGCGCAACGGTGCCTTCGTATACACCAGCATCGACGAACAAACCCAGTGGTGGACGGCGCAGATCGGGGATCCGGTCAAGCCCGACCTGCGGGGCGTCGACGAGGCGCAATGGCTGCGGCGCGTCACCGAGCTGTTCCCGGAGGCGATGCCGAGGGCCATCGTCAAAGCCGCGACGTCGATAGTCGCGTCCGGCTGTCTGAACGTCTGCGCCCCGGTCCAGAAGTGGCACAGTGGGCGCATGGTCCTGGTCGGCGACGCCGCCCACCCTGTCGGCGTCGGACACGGCGCCTCGATGTGCATCGAGGACGCACTGGAACTCGCGGCGGCGCTGGGCAGCGCCCCGACCGTCCCAGCGGCACTCAAGGCCTACGACGCGACACGTCGCCCGCGCATCGACAAGCTGCTCAAGCACGGGCACAACGCCCGTGAGAGCAAGAGGCCCGGCGCCGTGAAGCGACAGATCAACGCGGCGAAGATGCGCGTACTCCTCCCGTTCTTCGAACGGGCGCAGGGATACCTGTACGACTATGAGCCGCCTTCCCTGTCCGCCGTAGGCGGATCACAGTCCGCCACGCGCTAGGCGGTCTGCGGGCCCGACGCCTCGCCCGTGAAGACGGACGGGGGTTGCCGGCGATGGGGGTCGGCAGGGCCTCGTTCACAGGGAGGCGCCGGTGCATATCGAGCGCACGAGTGCTGGGTTGGACGTGCACGCCCGTTCGGTGGCGGCGTGTGCGGTTGATGGGCGGAACGGGACTGCGCAGAGAACGGCTCCGGCTCACATCCGGAAGTAACCGTGCGTCGTCCCGATCCTGAAGGCGCAGCTCGCGGGCCGGCCATGAGAAGCATGACGCCCCGTCCGAGGGGGGCGGACGGGGCGTCCGTAACGGACACGGCGCAAGACCGTACTGACCGACCATTGCCCGACCCGCACGGATGGCAACCCGGTGCGGCGTCGCATCGAGAAGGAGGAACAGTTGCTGAAATCGCGAGTGCGGAAGAACCTGGCCATCGGGCTAGTGATCACGGTCGTCATCACGGTGCTGTCGGTGGTTGTCGCGGACGACGGCAGCAAGGTGGAGGAGTTCAGGAAGTCGCTGACAGTGGGCTTATCGGTGACGGGGACAGTGACAGGGGGTACCTGGTTGCTGCAGCGGAGGCGTCCGGCACCGTGACCGGCGTCCCGCCACCCTGCGGCCGCACCCCCGACGGCGGGATCAGCGGCTCCGCGATCTCCCACAGCCCGTCCGGAACAATTCAACTCCACGCACCCCGCCCCGTGACGGGCCCAACGACCGCATCACCACGTAGGACACGGTTTTGAAGGCGCTGCGGATCCCGTCGGCGCACCCGTGGGCGGTTGGCGCCCGACCGGACGCGCACGCCCCCCGGCTCGATCCCGAGCCGGGGGGCGTGCGCGTGGGGAGAGGGGGTCAGGCGACCGTCCACTTCTGGTCGGCGGCGCCGGTGCACGTCCGGATCTCCAGGGGGGTGCCGTCGCCGGCGGAGCCGCCCCTGGTGCTCAGGCACTTGTCCGCACCGATGTTGGTCAGGTCGCGGGCGGAGGTGTAGGTCCACTGCTGGGCCTTGGTGCCGTTGCAGGTGTAGAGCTGCACGGGCGCCCCGTCGGCGGTGGAGGCGCCGCGTACGTCGAGGCACTTGCCGAGGGCGCGTACGGTGCCGTCGCCGCCCAGGGTCCACTTCTGCGCGTCGACGCCGGTGCAGTCGTGCAGCTGGATCGGGGTGCTGTCCGCGGACGAGGCGCCGGCGACGTCGACGCACATGCCCCCGACGCCCTTGATGGCACCGGTCCGGGTGGCACCGCCGTTCCCGGCGGGACTGCCGGAGACGCGTACGTAGTCGATGGTCATCGTCTGCGGGAACGCGGTGGCGGCGTTCGGGCTGCCGGGCCAGTCGCCGCCGACGGCGAGGTTGAGGATGAGGAAGAACGGGTGGTCGTAGACCCACTTGTTGCCGCGCACGTCGGCCGGGGTGCGGGTCTGGTAGGCGGTGCCGTCGACGGACCAGGTGATCGACTCGGGGGTCCAGTCGACCGCGAAGACGTGGAAGTCGTCCGCGAAGGCGGCGCCGTTCGGGAGCTTGTACGAGGCGCCGATGCCGCCGCCGCCCGAGTAGCGGGGGCCGTGGATGGTGCCGTGGACGGTGCCCGGCTCGTGACCGACGTTCTCCATGATGTCGATCTCACCGCTGTGGGGCCATCCGACCTTGCCCAGGTCGTCGCCGAGCATCCAGAACGCGGGCCACATGCCCTGACCGCGGGAGACCTTGATGCGCGCCTCGAAGTGGCCGTAGGCCTGGGTGAAGGTCCTGGCGGTGTTGAGGCGGGCGGAGGTGTACTGACAGGTGCCGTACCAGCACTTCAGGTTGGGGTCGGTGTTCTTGCGGGCGGTGATGACGAGGTTGCCGTTGCCGTCGAGGGCGGCGTTGTCCCTGCTGTCGGTGTAGTACTGCAGTTCGTGGTTGCCGTTGCCGCTGCCGCCGGTCTCCAGCGTCCACTTGCCGGAGTCCGGGGCGCTGCCGGCCGGGCCGTCGAACTCGTCGGACCAGGTCAGTGCGGCGGGGGCGGGGGCGGCGTCGGCACGGTCGGCGGACGGTCCCGCGGTGAGGAAGGTGAAGGCGGCGGCGACCGCGGTGGAGACCAGCAGGACGGACCCGCCGAGTGACCACCGGCGCGCACGATGAGCGGCCATGACTGAACACACCTCGTCTGTGGGGAAGTTGCGTGGGGGGTGGTGGGGGGAGTGGGGACCCCGTGGGGGGAACTCCGATGCTACGGACGGTTGACAGCGCAACAAACTGCCCGGTTTGTATCCCAACAGGCTCTGAGCTGCGGTTACTTGGCGCCACAAGACTCTTCGGCGGATCGCTTAATGAGTCTTTAAGGCCGGCTTAAGCGAGCGGGGCGGGACGGGTCCGCGCAGACGCCTTCGCCGGTCTCTTTCCGTTGATCCGCGTCGACGTTGGGTGACGCGTCGCCGACCGGGCTGGCTGCCGCCGTCCTTGAGAGCGGGAAGCGGTGCGTCGCCGCCTGTGAGCCGCCTTCGTCGATCCGTGGCTCGTGGCTGCCTGGTGCCGGCGAAGGTGATCCAGCAGGTCGCCCGGGTGCGGTCCGCTTCACCAGCTCGGAGAAGTTCACCGCGGCGTTGTCAGCGCTCATGACTTCGAAAGCACTTTGAAAGTCATCCGGGCGCTATCGCCCAGAAAGGGCGAACTCCAGGGGTGTCAGTGGGCGGTCCCGCTTTCGTCCTGGGCCGTGCCGGACGGCGGCTGATCCACGACGAAGGATCCCTTGCCTCGTACGGTCACGATGAGTCCGCGCTCGCGGAGTTCCTGCGCGGCCCGGCGGGCGGTGAGTCGTGTGACTCCGTACTCCTCGGCCAAGTGGTTCTCCGAGGGGATCGGCCTGTCCGGCGCCAGCTCACCCGACTCGATCTTCTTCGCGATCACGTCGGCCAGCTGAACGCAGAGCGGTCGCGCGCTCATCGGATCCAGGGTCGGCGTGGACTCTTCTGTGTCGCTCATGTGTCCGACGTAGGCGTCCCTTTACGTCCACGGACGAGTTGATCCCTCTGCACTCGTATGCAGAGGGATGTAGACCGATACAGCTTTGTGGGTAAAGAAGACCCCGGCGAGGTGGATCAGACCTCCCGGGGGCGGCGCCTGCCCCCGGCGGGGGACACCGACGCCGAGCCCTGCGACGCGATGGACGGCGGCGGAACCGATGACCGCACCCCGGGAGCGCCCGCACGAGCGCACGCGTCGCATACCGGGCCCGGCGCCGACGCCCCGGCATCGAAGGGCTCACCCGGGTCATCGAGGCGGGCTATCGTCGTAGGAACGGTGCGCCGAAGGAGCACGAAGGAGTACCCCCGGTCATGACCGCACACGCCGCAGAACCCACGCCGACCGTTCCGCCCATGCCCGAGCGGAACCCGAAGGCGCTGCGTGCTGCCATCGCCCAGCACACTCCCCAGCTCCTGCCCGGCTTCGACGAGCACTGGCGGTGGGCCGTCGCTGACGCGTACGACATCAGCACGGTGCCCGCGTTCATGGCGCGCTGGTGGGGTGAGTTCGCGGTCGCCCGGGATCCGGAGCTCGACGCCCACATGGCCGATCTCCACCACCGTGCGGAGGAGTCCACCGACCTCGCCGAGGCCAAGGCGCTTCTGGAGGAGGCCTCCCACATCCGGCACGAGGTACAGCGGCTGGAGCCCGGTCAGTGACCGGTGACGGCTTCATGGGACCGCCCTGGCAGATGGACTGGACACTCAAGGCCCAAGCCGTTCGCGACGCTCTGCCGGAGCACGTGCGGAAAATGATCGACGCCGTGCGCGCCGAACTGGTCACGGCGAAGGATCCCTACTTCCGAGGGGTCGACGCCGATGCGGACCTCCCCGCGGACATGAAGGTCCAGCCGGTGCGGTCCGACCGTCCCCAGGGCAGCCGTGTCCTCTTGTTCGACCACGGACACGGCTGGCTGCGCTACACCTTCATCCCGCGCACCGAGGACCCTCAGATCATCGTGGAAGAGATCTTCTGGCAATGACCCGCTGAGACCACCCGCGTCCCCGCACACCGCTCCTTCCCGTCCCGACGAGCCGGCAGGACGGAGGGAGACGTGCGGGGGGGGGCGCGGGCGGCCGGGCCCCGTCGGGAAGCCCGAAACGGCGGTCCTACGGCGCTACCGCCCCGGGGACCCGGACCGGCATACGTCATCAAGGCGGTTACGGTCGGGAAGCCCAGATCGGCCATACGGCAGCTCCCTGCGGCCCGACGGTGGGAGCAAGACGCCGTGATGGGCCGGGCGAGCAGGGGCCCCGGTCACCGTGGAGGGCGCCCCGCCCGGCGGTCCGCTACAGCGCTTTGGCGTAGCAGCGGCTCTCCTCGTGGAAGCGGTAGTAGCCGAACTTCTCGCAGGGCTCGTAGCCGCTGGAGGTGTACAGGGCGATGGCCTCCGGCTGCTTGGTGCCGGTCTCCAGGACCATGCGGACGCGGCCGGCCGCGCGGGCGTCCTCCTCCAGGGCGGCCAGGATGCGGCGGGCCAGGCCCCGGCCGCGCATCTGCTCGATCACGTACATCCGCTTCAGCTCGGCGTCGCCGTCGCGGTTGCCCTCGCCGTTGGCGTCCTGGGCGCGCCAGCCGCCGGAGGCCACGGGGACGTCGTTCTCGTCGTAGGCGATCAGGTAGACGCCGTTCGGGGGTGTGAAGTCCGCCGGGTGCATGGGGGTGGAGTCGCCGCCGTCGCCGTAGCGGACGTGGTACTCGGCCTGGACCTCGGCGTCCAGCTTCACGGCGTCGGGGTGGTCGTAGGGGACTGGGCGGATGTTCATGCCGAGCACGGTAAAACAGATTCCGGGGTGACCGGGAGTGTGATTTCCGTCCGGAATTGGACCTGGTCCAGTGCGCGGGTATCGTGCCCTGATGCTCACCGTGACCTCCGTCAACGTCAATGGACTGCGTGCCGCCGCGAAGAAGGGCTTCGTGGAGTGGCTCGCGCGGACCCCCGCCGATGCGCTGTGCCTGCAGGAGGTGCGGGCGGAGCCGCAGCAGCTGCCCGAGCAGGTGCGGGAGCCCGAGGGGTGGCACGTGGTGCACGCGCCCGCCGCCGCGAAGGGGCGCGCGGGGGTCTCGCTGTACACCCGGCGGGAACCCGACCGGGTCCGGGTGGGGTTCGGCTCGGCCGAGTTCGACGGCAGCGGGCGGTACGTGGAGGCGGACCTGCCCGGCGTCACCGTCGCCTCCCTCTACCTGCCCTCCGGCGAGGTCGGGACGGAGCGGCAGGAGGAGAAGCTCCGCTTCATGGGCGAGTTCCTGCCGTACCTGAAGGAGCTGCGCGAGCGGGCCGCCGGGGAGGGGCGGGAGGTCGTCGTCTGCGGCGACTGGAACATCGCCCACGAGAAGGCCGACCTGAAGAACTGGCGCGGCAACACCAAGAACTCGGGCTTCCTGCCGGAGGAGCGCCAGTGGCTCTCCCGCGTCCTGGACCCGGCCGACGGCGGGTACGTCGACGTGGTGCGCGGGCTGCACCCGGACGTCGACGGGCCGTACAGCTGGTGGTCGTACCGGGGGCGGGCGTTCGACAACGACACGGGGTGGCGGATCGATCTCATTTGCACATCGCCTGGCATCGCCGGCCGGGCCGTGAAGGCGTACGTAGAACGCCCTGCCTCGCACGCTGAGCGGTGGTCCGACCATGCTCCCGTGACGGCCGTATTCGACGTGTAAGACGGCACTGCTGGCCGCCGGATGCGAGCAACACAAACGCCCCGACCGGGATGGGCCGGGGCGATGTGTCGGGGCGTTCGGTGGGGCGTCAGCGGCCCTTGCGGCATCCGGTGCACCAGGCGGCGGAGTGCGGAAGGACCTTCCAGACGTCGCGGTGCGTGCGATGCCGGACCGTGGTCCCGTGCGTGACGCACACGGAGCCCCAGCGGAACGCCTCGCCGTCGTCGCCGTTCGCGACCCACAGGTCGACGGACGCCACGAGCGAACCGAGCCGGTTCCGGCGAAATCAGCGCGCGCCCTCGGGGACCATCTGGTCATCGGCCAGGGTCCGCTTCGCGGCGAACAGCTTCGTTTCCGTGGCCGATGACTTCATGCGGCGGGACTCGACCGGCGCGGCCTTTTTCGCCGGGGTGGCCTTCCGCGTCCGCTTCGGCGCGGCCTTCGTGGCGGACTTCCGCGACTTGGCGGCGGCGGCCTCTCGGGCGGTCAGCTTCGCGCGGACGGCGTCGACGTCGACGGCTTTCGGGCGGCAGCACGTGGCCAGCTTCGCGGCATCCAGGACCGCGAGCCGGTCGACAGGGGCGGCGGTCTTCGCGTAGCGGCAGCCGTCCTTGCGGACGCGGGTCCCCTTCGCCGTGGTGGTGAATACGAGCTTCGCCGCCTTCGTCGCCATGTCGTCCTCCGTGGTGTCCCTCCGCCGGACTGCCCGGCGGGAGCCCGATCGTTACTGAGGTTGAACTCGTGGTGTCGTAGGGGCTGACGGGCGGCAGTCGCCTGCGGTATCACCGGTGCATGCGGTATCCGCAAGGGGGCGGGCTGACCGCCGAACGACAGCAGTTCCGCGAGGGGTTACGGCTTCAGGCAGCCGAGCGGTTCGCCCGCGGCGAGGCGAGTTCGGCGATCGCCAAGGACCTGCGCGTCAGTGTCCGGTCGGTGCAGCGATGGCGGCGGGCGTGGGACGAGGGCGGGCCGCGTGCTCTGCGGTCGCAGGGCCCGGCGTCGTTGCCGAGGCTGAGCGGCGAGCAGTTCGCCCAGCTGGAGGCGGAGCTGGCCAAGGGGCCGGCCGCGCACGGCTGGGAGGACCAGCGCTGGACCCTGGGCCGGATCAAGACCGTGATCGGTCGGCGCATCGACTATCAGATGGCGACCCCGGGCTCGCGGAGCGCGCGGTCGAGGCGTACGTGGAGCGCGCGGCCACGCACGCCGAGCGCTGGTCGGACCACGCGCCGGTGACGGTGGTCTTCGCGTAGGCGGCCCGCGGCGGACGGGCCGGTGCGGGTGCCCGGTCGCCCGGACGACGCGGGGCGCGGTGCCGGTCCCGGTCGGTGGGGAGCCCGCCGGCCAGGCGTCGGCACCGGTACGCCGGGGCCGTCAGCTCCCGTCGGGCGGTGGCGGCAGGATGCCGCAGAGGGCGTCGAGCGCCGCTGCGAAACCGTGGTCGGGGGGTGCGGCGTAGCCGACGACCAGACCGTCGTGGGCGGGCATGGTGGCGGCCGGGTGCCGGAAGCCGGCGAGTCCGTCCACGGCGATGCGCCGGCGGGCCGCGGCCCCGGTCACCGACCGTTCGGTGCCGGGCGGCAGGCCCAGCACCGCGTGCAGTCCGGCGGCGACGCCCGTGGGGGCGATGTGCGGCGCCCGGCGGGCGAGGAGGGAGACCAGGCGGTCCCGGCGGTCCCGGTAGCGCTGCCGGCTCCGGCGGATGTGCCGGTCGTAGTGGCCCGACTCGATGAACTCGGCGAGGGTCAGCTGGTCGGTGACCCCGGCCCAGGCCTCGCGCTCGCCCTTGGCGCGCAGCACGGGCCCCACCAGGTGGTCCGGCAGCACCATCCAGCCCAGTCGCAGTGCGGGGGAGAGGCTCTTGCTCAGGGAGCCCAGGTACACGACGCGCTGCGGATCGAGGCCCTGGACGGCGCCGACCGGCTCCCGGTCGTAGCGGAACTCCCCGTCGTAGTCGTCCTCCAGCAGCACGCCCCCGCTCCCGCGCGCCCAGTCCACCGCGGCGGCCCGTCGCCCGGCGTGCAGCGGCCCTCCCGTGGGGAACTGGTGGGCGGGGGTGAGCAGCGCCGCCCGTACCCCCTCCAGCGTGGGCAGCTCCGCGGTGCGGGCGCCGTGTTCGTCCAGCGTCAGGGGCACGGTCCGTACCCGCGCGGCCTCCAGGACCGACCGGTGGAACGGCAGGCCGTAGGACTCCACGGCCAGGGGGCCGCGCAGCACCTTCCCGCCGAAGAGCAGACGCAGGGCGTGCGCGACACCGGAGCACACGACGATCGCCTCGGGGTCGGCGCGCACGCCGCGCACACGGGACAGGTATCCGGCGAGGGCGCGTCGCAGTTCGGGCCGTCCGCGGGGGTCGCCGGGCCCGAACGCCTCGTGGGGCGCCGCGTTCAGTGCCCGCCGTGCGGCGGCCAGCCAGGCCGTGCGGGGGAAGGAGGCGACGTCCGGCAGGCCCTGCCGCAGGTTGTGGGCGGGCGGCTCCGGAGGGGCCGGGACGGGCCCGGGTGCGCGTGGGGACGCGGCCGGCCTCGCTCTGGGCGCCACCCGGGTCCCCGACCCCTGGCGGGCGACCAGCCAGCCCTCGGCGACGAGTTCGGCGTAGGTCTCGGCGACGGTGTTGCGGGCCAGCCCGAGGTCGGCGGCGAGCGACCGGTAGGGAGGGAGCCGGGTGCCCGGTGCCAGTCGTCCCTCCCGGATCGCCTCGCGCAGCGCGCGGCCGAGCACGGCGCGGCGGCTGCCGCCTCCGGCCGGGTCGAGATCCAGGTCCAGGTGGAGGTCGCTGCCGGTGCGCCCGGCCGGATTGACCCATGAATCCGTCACGGGAATGCACCCTACGCGGGGTCTTCGCGGGGCCTAGCGTGGTGGTCACGAGGAACGGGGCCGACGGGGCCCGGCGCGACGCCGGGACCGCGGACGGTCCGGGGCCCTCCCGGGTCCGGGACCGGTCCGGGGCGGTCCCGGACCACCCGGGGACCCGTGGGGACCCGGGGGCCCGTGGGGGCCCGCTCCTCGTCGCCGCACCCGCCCGACCACGCCCGAGGAGAGCCCCATGCCCGAACGGATCCAGGACGACCCGGTGGACGCGTCCGCCCGTCCCGTCCTCGTCCGCGCCGACTCCGCACGGACGCTGCAGGACGGGGCCGCCAGCCTCATCACCCTGCTCGCCGACTCCGACCGGACGCAGGGGGCGCTGACGGCCAACCGGGCCACCCTGCGCAAGGGGTCCCCGGGCGCCCCGGCCCACTTCCACACCAGGGCGACCGAGATGTTCTTCGTGCTCGGCGGCAGCCTGCGCGTGCTGCTGGGCGACCGGATCGTCACCCTGGGGACGGGCGACTTCGTGACGGTGCCGCCGCGGCTGCCGCACGCCTTCGCCCCGGCCCCCGGCGAGGAGGCCGACGTGCTGGTCGCCTTCACCCCCGGCACGGACCGCTTCGACTACTACCGTCTGCTGGAGCGCGTGTACCGGGGGGAGGCCACCGTCGAGGACATCAAGGCCAGTTCCGAGCGGTACGACAACCACTACGTCGCCAGCCCCCGCTGGCAGGCGGAGCTCGCCGACGCCTGACCGGCCGCGGGGCGGGGGCCGTCCGTGCCCCCGCGGCGGTCAGTCCTTCCTGCGCAGCCGCCGGTCCAGGGCCAGGGACAGCTCCGCGTCGACCACGCTGCGGGCCAGGGGGCGCAGGCGGTGGAGGGCCTCCTCGGGGGCGTGGCGGAGGATCAGGGAGGCGAAGAGGTCGGCCAGGGCGTCGGCGTGGGAGCGGGCCTCCCGGCCGGCGCGGAGCACCTCCGCGAGCGGGATGCCCTCGCGGACCAGGGCGGAGGACACGTCCAGCAGGCGGCGGCTGACGTGGACGATCTCCTCGCCGTCGACGCCGAGGTAGCCGAGGTCCAGCGCGGCGGCCAGATTCTCCGGGGTGACCTGGCCGGCGAAGTGGTCGGCGAGTTCCTCGGGGGTGAGGCGGACCGGGGTCTCCTCGGTGGGGGTCTCCACGCCGAGGAGGTCGCCGACGCCGCGGCCGTGGTCGAAGGCCTCGGCGAGTTCCGCTATGCCGTTCAGGGTGTGGCCGCGCTCCAGCAGGGCCGTGATCGTGCGCAGGCGGGCCAGGTGGTGGTCGTCGTACCAGGCGATGCGGCCCTCGCGGCGAGGCGGCGGGATCAGCTTGCGTTCGCGGTAGAAGCGCAGGGTGCGCACCGTGATGCCGGCCAGCCGGGCCAGTTCCTCCATGCGGTACTCGCGCCGCTCGCCGGAGCCCGCGGTGCCCTCTGCGTCGTCTGCGTCCTCTGCCACGTCAGCAGCCTAGGGCGTACCGGGGGTAACTTTCGCTGCGCGCCCCCTACCCATCGGTACGGGGCTGTTCTACGCTCCCCATTGCGCCAGTGTTCACTGGCAAAGTTCTGGGCGAGACGTGGAGGCTTCCGGGATGGCCGAGCACGAGCACGGGAACGGAAAAGGGCGCGGACGCGGACGCGAGCACGTACGGGTGGCGGTGATCGGGTCCGGGTTCGGCGGGCTCGGGGCCGCGGTGCGGCTGCGGCGCGAGGGGATCACCGACTTCGTCGTCCTGGAGCGGGCGGGCGCCGTCGGCGGCACCTGGCGGGACAACAGCTATCCCGGCTGCGCGTGCGACGTGCCGTCCCACCTGTACTCGTTCTCCTTCGCGCCCAACCCCGACTGGCCGCGCTCCTTCTCCGGCCAGGAGCACATCCGCGCCTACCTCGAGCACGTCACCGACGTCTTCGGGCTGCGCCCCCACATCCGCTTCGACTCGGAGGTGAAGCGGATGGCGTGGGACGCCGAGCGGCTGTGCTGGGACATCGAGACCAGCAGCGGAAGCCTCGGCGCGGACGTGGTGGTGTCCGCCACCGGCCCGCTGTCCGAGCCGAAGGTCCCGGACGTCCCGGGGCTCGACGCCTTCCCCGGCAAGGTCTTCCACTCCGCCCGCTGGGACCACGACTACGACCTGCGCGGCAAGCGGGTCGCCGTGGTCGGCACCGGCGCCTCGGCGATCCAGATCGTGCCGGCCGTCCAGCCGCTGGTCTCCCGGCTCACCCTCTTCCAGCGCACCCCGGCCTGGGTCCTGCCCCGCGCCGACCGCGCCATCAGCGGCGCCGAGCGCGCCGTGCACCGGGCGCTGCCCCTCACCGCGAAGCTGCGCCGCGGACTGCTGTGGAGCGTGCGGGAGCTGCAGGTCCAGGCGTTCACCAAGCACCCGGGCGAGCTGGGTTTCGTGGAACGGCTGGCCAAGCGCAACATGGCCCGCGCCGTCAAGGACCCGGCCCTGCGCGCCAAGCTCACCCCGGACTACCGCATCGGCTGCAAGCGGATCCTGCTGTCCAACACCTACTATCCGGCGCTCGCCCGGCCCAACGTCGACGTCGTCGCGAGCGGGCTGACCGAGGTGCGCGGGTCGACCGTCGTCGCCGCCGACGGCACCGAGGCCGAGGTCGACGCGATCGTGTTCGGCACCGGGTTCCACGTGACCGACATGCCCATCGCCGAGCGGGTCGTCGGCGCGGAGGGCAGGACCCTCGCCGAGGCCTGGTCCGGCGGGATGCAGGCGCTGCGCGGTGCCACGGCCGCCGGGTTCCCCAACTTCCTGACGGTCATCGGGCCCAACACCGGCCTCGGGAACTCCTCCATGATCCTGATGATCGAGTCCCAGCTGAACTACCTGGCCGACTACCTCCGCCAGCTCGACGTCCTGGGCGGCCGGGCCGCCCTCGACGCCCGGCCGAGCGCGGTGCGCGCCTGGAACCACCGGGTGCAGGAGCGGATGCGGCGCACGGTGTGGAACACCGGCGGCTGCACCAGCTGGTACCTGGACGCGAACGGACGCAACACCACCGTCTGGCCGGGCACGACCACCGAGTTCCGGCGGGCCACCCGGCACGTGGACCTGTCCGAGTACGCCGTCCTGCGGCCGTCCGCGAGGAGGACCGGCGCCACGCGGGACACCGCCGTCGCCCGGGGCGGCGAGGAGGTGGCCGCGTGAACCGGCAGGCCCCCACGGCCCCTGGGCCCTGCGCCCCGCCCGTCCCCTCCCGCGAACTGACCGCCGTCTCCGCCGACGGCTCCCGGCTGCACGTCGAGGTGCACGGGCCCGAGCGGGCGCCCGCGGTCGTCCTCGCCCACGGCTGGACCTGCTCGACCGCCTTCTGGGCGGCGCAGATCCGGGACCTGGCCGCCGACCACCGGGTCGTCGCCTACGACCAGCGCGGCCACGGGCGCACCCCCGCGAGCCCCGCGTGCAGCACCGACGCGCTCGCCGACGACCTGGAGGCCGTGCTGGCCGCCGTCCTCGCGCCGGGCGAACGGGCGGTGATCGCCGGGCACTCGATGGGCGGGATGACGGTGATGGCCGCCTCCTCCCGGCCCGCCTTCCGCGAGCACGCGGCGGCCGCCTTGCTGTGCAGCACGGGCAGTTCGCGCCTGGTGGCCGAGTCGACGGTGCTGCCGATCCGCGCGGGCGGGGTGCGGACCCGGCTGACCCGGCACGTCCTCGGCTCCCGGCTCCCGCTCGGACCGGTCACGCCGCTCACCCGCCGGGTCCTGAAGTACGCGACGATGGGCCCCGCCGCGACCCCGGAGATGGTCGAGACGTGCGCCCGCATCGTGCACGCCTGCCCGCGCACGGTGCGGCACGCCTGGTCGGGCGTCCTCGACCTGCTCGATCTGGACGACGACGTCCGGGAGTTGAGGGTGCCGACCGAGATCGTCACCGGTGGCGCGGACCGGCTCACCCCGCCGGTGCACGCGCGGACGCTGGCCGCCGCGCTGCCCGGCTGCCTCGGCGTCACCGAGCTTCCCGGGATCGGCCACATGACGCCGGTCGAGGCACCGCAAGAGGTCACCGGGAGGGTCCGGGCGCTCGTCGCCGCCCACGTGACCGCCTCCGCCCCCACCCGCGCGCCCGCCCACACCCACGTCGTACCCGCCGAGGAGAGCGCATCATGAGCAGGGTCAGTCTCGAAGGACAGGTCGCCGTCGTCACCGGAGCGGCGCGCGGCGTGGGGGAGTTGCTGGCCCGCAAGCTCTCCGCGCGCGGGGCGCGGGTGGCGCTGGTCGGGCTGGAGCCGGACGTGCTGAAGCAGGTCTCGGCGCGGCTGCACGGCGACAGCGAGCACTGGTACGCCGACGTCACCGACCACGAGGCGATGACCCGGGTCGCGCGGGAGGTGAAGGAGCGGTTCGGCCGGGTCGACATCGTGGTCGCCAACGCCGGTGTGGCGGCGGGCGGTCCGTTCGTCGACTCCGACCCGGAGTCCTGGCGGCGGGTGATCGAGGTCAACCTGATCGGATCGGCGGTCACCGCGCGGGCGTTCCTGCCGTCGCTCATCGACAGCCGCGGCTACCTGCTCCAGGTGGCCTCGCTCGCCGCGATCACCCCGGCCCCGATGATGACCGCGTACTGCGCGTCCAAGTCCGGTGTGGAGGCGTACGCGCACAGCCTGCGGGCCGAAGTCGGGTACCGGGGCGTGCGGGTCGGCGTCGGGTACCTGTCGTGGACCGACACCGACATGGTGCGCGGGGCCGACCGGGACGACGTGATGCGGGAGTTGAGGCAGCGGCTGCCGTGGCCGGCGAACAGGACCTACCCGCTGGGTCCCGCCGTGGACCGGCTCGTGGACGGGATCGAGCGGCGCGCGAGCCATGTGTACGGGCAGTGGTGGCTGCGCGGGATGCAGGGCGTGCGCGGTCATCTGCCCGCACTGATCGGGACGGTGGGGCAGCGGGAGATGCGGCGGTTCGCGGACCGGCTGTCCGGCGTCCGCACGGGGCTGGTCGGAGCCGGCGGCGACGCCGACGAACAACACCGCACCACGCTGCGTAACTGATCGACATGCGCAGGGTGATGGCCCGTGTGAATCTGGTCGGGCAAGTTCCCCCCACCCCACACGGGAGTGAGCCCACATGGGTATGAAGGACCAGTTCCAGGAGAAGACCGAGCAGCTCCAGCAGCAGGCCAAGCAGCGTGCCCAGCAGGGCAAGGAGCGTGTCCAGCAGGGCCGGGAGCAGATGCAGAACCGCGGCCGCCGCCAGGACGAGGACCGGGACAACCCGCAGCGCCGGCGGGAGCCCGAGGACCGCTTCGACCAGGACCACGACGCCTGACGCCCTGAGCCGACCCGGGAGGGGTGCCTCCGGCGAAGGGCACCCCTTCCGGCGTTCCCGCGCCCCTTCCCCCGCCCGGAGTTCACCGTCCCGTCACGTGCGCGGCGGCAGCTTCGGGCGGGAGCGGTCGGGGACGTCGCGGTAAGTCGGGGGAGTCGCCGGGGGGTTGGTCTCCAGCAACTCGACGGCCAGCCGGACCGCGTCGTCGAGCTGGGCGTAGCGGCCCTCGGCCCAGTCCAGCGGGGTGCGCAGCGCCTCCAGGTCGGGTGCGACCCCCTTGTTCTCCACCGACCAGCCGTAGGCGTCGAACCAGGCCGCGTTCATCGGCACCGTGATCACCGTGCCGTCGCCCAGCCGGTGCCGGCCGGTGATGCCGACCACGCCGCCCCAGGTGCGCTGACCGACCACCGGGCCGAGCCCCAGCAGTTTGAACGCGGCGGTGATCATGTCGCCGTCGGAACTCGTCGCCTCGTCCGCGAGCGCCACCAGCGGGCCGCGCGGGGCGTCGGAGGCGTACGACACCGGCTGGGCGTCGCGGGTGAGGTCCCAGCCCAGGATGGTGCGGGTCAGCTTCTCCACGACCAGCTCGCTGATGTGGCCGCCGGCGTTGCCGCGCACGTCCACGATCAGGGCCGGGCGGGACACCTCCCCGCGCACGTCGCGGTTGAACTGGGCCCAGCCGGAGCCGCCCAGGTCGGGGATGTGCAGGTAGCCGCACCGGCCGCCGCTCAACTCCCTCACCACCGCGCGCCGTTTGGTCACCCAGTCCTGGTAGCGCAGCGGCGTCTCGTCGACCAGCGGGACGACCGCGACCCGGCGGGACGGGCCCTCCTCCTCCGCCGCGGCGCCGGAGGGGTCCGCAGGGCCTTCCGGCGGGGAGCCTTCCGCCGAAGAGCCGTCCCCGGCGGGACCTTCCCCGGCGGGACCTTCCCCGGCGGGGCGGTGGGGGGCGGAGGGGCGGAACGTCAGCTCCACCGTCGTCCCGCCCGCACCGGCGAGCAGCGGGCCGGGCCCGGTGACCGGATCCACCGGCCGGCCGTCGACATGGGTGAGGACCGCGCCCTCGCGGATGCCGGTGCCGGCCAGCGGGGAGCGGGCCCGGGAGTCGGAGGAGTCACCGGCCAGGACGCGCTTGACCGTCCACCCCTCCTCGCGCGGCACGAGGTTGGCGCCGAGCAGGCCCTGGCGGCGCTGGTAGTGCGGCGGG
The DNA here is from genome assembly GCF_055574875.1 of Streptomyces sp. NPDC034670. Classification (NCBI taxonomy): domain Bacteria; kingdom Bacillati; phylum Actinomycetota; class Actinomycetes; order Kitasatosporales; family Streptomycetaceae; genus Streptomyces; species Streptomyces sp. NPDC034670. The sequence continues at coordinate 40,686 of NZ_JBVITR010000003.1, read as the reverse complement.
CCCTCGTTGCGGCGGGCGGCGGTGACGTAGGCGTGGGAGGTGCCGAGTTCGCCGAGCACCTCGCGCAGCAGGTCCGCGAACTCGTCGGGGGAGGCGACCCGTTCGACCAGGGGGCGGTACTGCTCCAGCACCGCGTCCCAGTCGATGCCGCACATGCCGGGCTCCCAGAAGTAGGCGCGGATCAGCCGCCCGGCCTCGGCGTACGCCTGGCGCCACTCCGCCGCCGGATCGACCTCGTGCAGGATGCGGCGGGCGTCGATCCACACGGTGGAGTCGCCGTCGCCGGTCTCGGAGGAGGGGATCGCGCGCAGCTCGCCCTCGTCGGCCACGACCAGCCGGGTGCCGTCGCCGCTGACCGCGAAGAAGTCGAGGTGGTCGACGAGTTCGGTCCTCTTCGCCTTGGTGATGCCGAAGTGCTCCAGGGTCGGCCGGCCGCTGGTGTCGTCCGGGTTGGCGAAGGTCTCGCCGAGCGCGCCGGAGATCGGCCAGCGCAGCCACACCAGCCCGCAGCCCGCGACCGGGCGCAGCGCCGAGTACTTGGAGGCGGCGACCGGGAAGGGGGTGACCCTGCTCTCCAGCCCCTCGACCTCGACGGCCACCGCACCGCTCTCCCCGCCCTCGTCGGCCCCCTCGTGCTCCCCCGGGTCCAGACCCCCCGCGGCCGGGCGGCCCTCGGGGTTCAGGGCGAACGGGGAGGGGGTCGCCGAGGACAGCGGCACGAGGTAGGGGCGGCAGCCCAGCGGGAAGGACAGGTCGCCGGTGTGCACGTCGTACACCGGGTCGAAGCCGCGCCAGGACAGGAAGGCGAGATAGCGGCCGTCCCGGGTGAAGACCGGGTTCTCGTCCTCGAAGCGGCCGTCGGTGACGTCGACGACCGTGTGCCCGCCCCGGTCCGCTCCGGTGGTCCGGGCGAGCTTGATCTGCCGCAGCGACCGCCCGATCCAGGGGTGGGACCACGCCAGCCACGCGCCGTCGGGGGAGAAGGCGAGGTCGCGCACCGGCCCGTTGACGGAGCGGACCAGCTCGGTGACCCGGCCGTCGGAGCCGTCCCGGGGAGGATCGGTGTCCACCAGCAGCAGCCGCCCGTCGTGCGCGGCGACGGCCAGCCGCTTCCCCTCCGGGTCCGCCGTCATCTCCAGCACCCGGCCCAGCCTCCCGGAGGCCAGCCGCCGGGGCGGGCGGTGGCCGCTGGCCCGGGGCAGGGAGGCGATCTCGACGGCGTCCTCGCCCTCGGCGTCCGTCACGTACGCCACCCGTCCGCTCTCCCCGAGCATCTCCGGCAGCCGCACCCGCACGCCCGGGGTGTCGATGAGGGTGCGCGCGGGGCCGTCGCGGTGGGTGAGCCAGTGCAGGCTGCCGCGGACGACGACGGCGCTCGCCCGGCCGGTCTCGTCGACCGAGAGGCCGTCCAGGTGGTGCGCGGCCGGCACCTGGTAGCGGCGCCGCCCGGTCCGCGGGCCGCCCAGCCGCACGTCGAGGCGGCGCGGGACGGAGCCGGGGGACAGGTCGTCCACCAGCCACAGGTCGCCGGCGCACTGGTAGACGACCCGGGTGCCGTCGCCGGCGGCGTGCCGGGCGTAGAAGGCGTCGTGGTCGGTGTGGCGGCGCAGGTCGGAGCCGTCGTACGCGCACGAGTACAGGTTGCCGACGCCCTCGTGGTCGGAGAGGAAGGCGATCCGGCCGCCGACGAACAGGGGGGAGTGCAGGTGGCCGTCGAGCCCTTCGAGCAGCCGCCGCCCGTGCAGCCACAGCCTGCCCGTCGCCCCGCCCCGGTAGCGTTTCCAGGAGGCCGGTTCGTGCGGCGGGGTGCCGGTGAGCAGCAGGGACCTCCGCTCCCCGGCGAGGTCGGCGACCTGGATGTCGCTCACCGGGCCCCAGGGCAGCTTGCGGCCCGGGCTGCCGTCGCGGGCGAGTTTGTAGGCCCAGGTGAAGTAGGAGAAGGGCTCGCCGTGCGAGGTGACGGCGAGGATCTCGGCGTGGCCGTCCCCGTCGGGCGGGGCCCAGCCGCAGACCCGGGTGTCGGAGCTGCCCCAGTGGGTCAGCCGGCGGCCCGGACCGCCGTCCACCGGGACGAGGTGGACCTCGGGATCGAGACTGAGCCAGCTCGTGTACGCGATGTGGCGGCCGTCGGGCGAGAAGCGGGGGTGGCCGAGCTTGGTGCGGTCGGCGGTGAGCCGCCAGGCCCGGCCCGGACCGTCGAGCGGGGCGAGCCAGAGGTCGTCCTCGGCCACGAAGCACAGCAGGTCGCCGTTGAGGTGCGGCAAGCGCAGGTAGCTCACCTTCTCCATGCTTTTCCGGGGGGTGGGCCGCAGCAACTCGGGCGGACGGGGAGGACCGGGCACGCGACCCGGAGCGCGTGCGAAACGGTGTCGCCAGGGGGGGCCGGTGACCGGGCGGTCGCCTGTGCCGTGCGGCCGCCACTACGGTTCTGCCCATGACAACGACCCGCGGCGCCCTCGCCGCCCGCCCCCGTGTCACGGAACCCGGGACGCCGGTCACCCACCCCGGCGGCACCCCGGCGGACGTGCGCGGCCGCGCCTCGTGACGCCGCTGGTCACCGCGGCCGTCCTGGTCGCCGCGGTCACCCACGCCGGCTGGAACGCCATCGCGCACCGGATCACCGACAAGCTGGCCGGGTTCGCGCTGATCTCCGGCGGCGGAGCGCTGATCGGTCTGGCGCTGACGCCGTTCGCGCCGGCCCCGGCGGCGGGGGCGTGGCCGTACCTGTTCTGCTCGGCCGCCGTCCACATCGCGTACTACGCGCTGCTGATGAAGTCCTTCCGGCTGGGCGACTTCGGTCAGGTGTACCCGATCGCCCGGGGCAGCGCGCCCCTGGTCGTCACGGTCCTCGCCGCCGTCTTCGCGCACGAGGTGCCGGACGGCCGGGCCGCCGCCGGGATCGCCCTGTCCTGCGCGGGCCTGACCGGCGTCGCCCTGTGGGGGCTGCGCGGGCGCCGGCCCGACTGGGCGGCGATCGGCGCGGCGCTGGCGACCGGCCTGACCATCGCGGCGTACACGGTCCTCGACGGGCTCGGCGTCCGCGCCTCCGGCTCCCCCCTCGGCTACATTGCCTGGCTGATGGCGGTCCAGGGCACGGTGATCCCGGCGTACGCGCTGTGGCGCCGGCGCGGGCGGGCGGGCGCCCTGCTCCGGCCGCACGCCGGCCTCGGACTGCTCGGCGCCGCGCTGTCCGTCGCGGCGTACGCGCTCGTGCTGTGGGCCCAGACCCGCGCCGAACTCGCCCCCGTCGCGGCCCTGAGGGAGTCCTCGATCATCGTGGGCGCGGCGATCGGGGCCCTGTTCTTCGACGAACGCTTCGGCGCCCCGCGCGTCGCGGCGGCCGGGCTGCTGGTCGTCGGGATCGGGCTGATGCTGCGCGCGGGGTAGGAGACGGCGCCGGCCGCCGGCCGGGTGCGTCCGGGCAGGGGGAGGCGCACCCTGGAAGCAGAGCCTCCGGAGGTGGTCGTCATGATGCACACCGCAGTGGGATGGCACGTGGAGCTGGAGTTCCAGGAGGACGACCAGCACACGCGCGCGGCCGCGTTGGTCCGGCTGCCCGACGGGAGCGAGGTGCGGGCGCACGGGCACGCGACCCGGCACCACACCGACGCGAATCAGCCCAGGGTCGGTGAGGAGGTCGCCGGCGCCCGGGCGTTGAACGAACTCGCCATGCAGCTGCTGACCAAGGCGCACGACGAGATCGACGCGGCGTCGGGCCGCATCTCGCACCCGATCCACGTATGACCCGCCGGCCCGCCGGCTCATACGGAAGGCGCCGCCCCCCGGCCCACCGCCTGCCGCACCGCCCGGATCAGCGCCTGGGCCCGGGGGTCCGCCGTCACGGTCCTGCGCAGGCCGTTGGTGACGTAGCCGAAGGCGACGCCGGTCTCCGGGTCGGCGAAGCCGAGGGAGCCGCCGCGGCCGGGGTGGCCGAAGGAGCCCGGGCCGAGGAAGGGGGAGGTACCGCCGTGCAGCATGTAGCCGAGGCCGAAGCGGGTGCCGACGACCAGGACGCGGTCCGGGCCCGCCGACTCCTCGGCGCGGGCGAGGCCGACGGTGGCCGGGTCGAGGAGGCGTACGCCGTCGACCGGGCCGATCAGTGACGCGTAGAAGCGGGCCAGCCCGTCCGCCGTCGCGATGCCGTTCGCGGCGGGCAGGGCCGCCGCGCGGAACACCGGGTCGTTCTGGTCCGGGGAGGGCGTGATCGCGGCGAAGGCCCGGCGGGTGAGGGAGGCCGGGTCGGCGTAGGCGTCGGAGACCGCGCGCTTGGGGCGGGCGCGGAGCACGCCGGACGGCTCGGGCCCCTCGACCGGGCCGACCCGGCCCACCCGGTGCGCCCGGTCCTCCGGCAGCCCCACCCACAGGTCCAGTCCCAGCGGGCCGGCGATCTCGGACGCGATCCACGCGCCGGAACCCCGGCCGGTCACGCGCCGCACCAGGCCGTCGAGCAGCCAGCCGTAGGTCAGGGCGTGGTAGCCGTGGTCGGTGCCCGGCTCCCACACGGGCGCCTGGGCGGCGAGCGCCTCGGCGCCGCGCAGCGGGTCGGCCGCCTCCCGCGGGGTGAGCGGGCGGTCGAGGACCGGGAGCCCGGCACGGTGGTTCAGCACGTGCCGGACCAGCACCCGCTCCTTGCCGTGCGCCTTGAACTCCGGCCAGTACCGGCCGACCGGCGCGTCCAGGTCCAGCTCACCGCGCTGGTGCAGCAGCAGCGGGACGGCGGCGGCGACGCCCTTGGTCGCCGAGCGCACGACCTGGGCCGTGCCCCGCTCCCACGGCTCGGTGCCGTCGACGTCCTTCGCCCCGGCCCACAGGTCGACGACCCTGCGCCCGTCCCGGTAGACGGCGACCGCCGCGCCCCGGTCGCCGAGCGCCGCGAAGTTCCGGGCGAACGCCGCCCGGACCGGTTCGAAGCCCTCGGCCACCGTGCCGTGGACGGTCACGTCCACGACCGCCCGCGCCTTCGCGTCCGCATCCACGTCCGTCGGTCCCTTCCGGTCGGCTGGGGAGCAGGCGGCGGCCGCCCGGGGCAGCCGCCTGTGACAGTGGAAGCAACGGCCGTGGTCCGCCTGCGATTCCCGGGCCGTGCCGGGGCGGCGCGATCGTTACGGCGATGTTGCCGCCGTGTCCGGCCGCCCGGCGTCCCGGGGCCGTCCGCGCCTGCGCTCCTTCGCGCGCCGTCCGCCCCGGGAAGGAGCGGAGGCGAGGATTCCGGTGGGCGTGCACCATGGAGGACGGGGCGGGTACACGGTCCGTACGGCTTGTCAGGCCGGATGGCACAGCGTAAGGGGCCCACCGATGTCCGTAGTCGAGCAGCACGTACGAGCCCACGTCGTCACGGATGCCCCGGAAGAGGGCGGCGGGGCCGTACCCGTGGTGCTGCGGTACGACCCCGAGCACGACCCCCGGTCCTTCCTCATGAGGCTGCAGGGCGCCGACGCGCGCGAGTGGACCGTCGGGCGGGACCTGCTGGAACGGGGCCTGCGCACCCCCGCGGAAGCCGGCGGGGTGCGGGTGTGGCCGTGCGGCCGGGTGCAGACCATGGTCGAGTTCCACTCCGCGCACGGGGTGTCCATGGTGCAGTTCGACACCAAGCCCCTGGCACGGTTCCTGCGGCGGACGCACGCCGCCGCCGCGGAACCGGTGCCGCACTGAGGAGCCGGACCCGCGCCCCCGAGGAGCCGGGTCCGCGCCGGGGTGCGGGACTCAGCCGGCGCTCTTCAGCAGCGCCGCCACGAGCGGTCCGGCCGTCGAGCCGCCGTGGCCGCCCTGCTGGACCACGCCCGCGGCGGCCACGTCCCCGCGGTACGCGGTGAACCAGCCGTTGGGCTTCTTCTGCCCGTCGACCTCGGCCGACCCGGTCTTGGCGCCGATCTCGCCGCCCACCCCGGCCATCGCCTCCGCCGCCGTGCCGGCGGTCGCGGTGTACGACATCAGCTCCCGCAGCTGCGCCAGCGTGCCGGCCGACAGGGTGCGCGGGGCCGTCGCCAGCGTGCGCCCGTCCACCTCGGGCGGGACCAGGTACGGCTGGCGGAAGACGCCCGCCCGCACCGTCGCCGACACCGACGCCATGTTCAGCGGGCTCATCCGCACCCCGCCCTGGCCGATGAGCGAGGCCGCCATCGGGGCCTTCGACTGCACCGGCACCGCGCCGTCGAAGGACGGCACGCCGACCTGCCAGTCGTTCCGCGCCAGTCCGAAGACCTGCTGGGCCTGCTCGGTCAGGTCGTCGTCCTCGAGCTCGGGCGCCTGGCTGATGAAGGCCGTGTTGCAGGAGCGGGCGAAGCTCGCCTTGAAGGTGCCGTCCTTGATCTCGAACTCGTCGAGGTTCTGGAACTTCCAGCCGCCGTAGCTGAAGTACTTCGGGCACGGGTGCTTCTCGTCCATGGCGGCGAGGCCCTTGTCGAGCAGCAGCGAGGCGGTGACCACCTTCATGGTGGAGCCCGGGGCGAGCGAGCCCTGGAGCGCGGTGTTGAAACCGTGCGAGGAGTTCGCCACCGCCAGGATCTCGCCGGTCGACGCGCGCAGCGCCACCAGCGACGCCCGGGCCTTCCTGGCCACCTGCGCCTCGGCGGCGGCCTGCAGGGACGGGTCCAGCGTGGTCCGCACCGTGCCGGGCGTGCCCCCGCTCAGCTCCAGCAGGGTCTTGTCGGACAGCTTCGCCTTCTCGGACGCCTTGCCGCGCACCACCCGCAGCTCGACGCCCGCCTCGCCGCCCGCCTTGTCGCCGTACTTCTCGCGCAGGCCGTCCAGCACCGTCCCCAGGGACGGGTACTTCGCGGCGGTCAGCTCGCCGCCGTCGCGGTCCAGTGCCCTGACCGGCGGGGTGCCCGCCTCCCCGGTGACCAGCTTGTCGCCGTCCTTGAGGTCGGGGTGCACGACGGAGGGCTCCCAGGCGATCCGCGGTTCGCCGTCCCCGGCGCGGCGCACGACGGTCAGCGCGCTGTCGTACGCCAGCGGCTTGCTGAGGTCCTCGTACGCCACCGTGCCCTTCACCGAGAAGGGGACCTTGTCGCCGGCGCGGGTGCCGGCGGTGAGGGTGACGTCCTTGACGCGGGCGTCCTCGGCGTAGTCGGTGAGCAGGGCGGCGGCGGCCTCCGGGTCGTCGGTGACGGCGGCGGCCTCGCCCACCTTCCCGGACTGCCAGGCGGTGAGGAAGCGCTCGGCCGTGGCGGTGACCTCGTCGTCGGACAGCGGGCCGGTCCTGACCTCGACCTGCTGCCGGGCGGCGGCGCGCGTCCCCTCCTCGGAGGTCCCGCCGCCGAACAGCGCGTAGGCGCCGAACCCGGCGCCGCCGACGACCACGGCGATCGCTCCGCCGAGTACGGCGGGTCTCGTCTTCCGTCGTCCGGCGACGCGTCCTCTGTTGCCCACTGTGTTCCGTTCCTTTGCTGCTCGCCGGGCTCCCGCGGCCCTGGTGGCGCTCGTGGTGGCGGTGGTGCGTGGCGTTCACGGCGCGGCGCGGCGCGCCGGCGGCGCTCGTGTGCGCACACGACGGCCACCACCCTAGAGTCCCGGTGCGGGCGCGGCGCGTTCAGGAGCCCGCTCGTAGCACGGCTGCGACAATCGGACCGGCCGCGTCGCCGCCCCGGCCGCCCTGCTGGGCCATGGCCGCCGCCGCGACGTCGTTCCGGAAGCCGGTGAACCAGCTGTCGGAGGTGGCGTTGCCGTCCACCTCCGCGGAGCCGGTCTTCGCGCCGATGTCGCCGCCGAGCCCGGCCATGGCCGCGGCGCCGGTGCCCCGGGTGGCGGTGAGCCGCATCATCTGCTTCAGCTGGGCGGCGGTGCTCGCGGACAGGCCCTCGGCCCGCGCCAGCCGCCGGCCGTCGAGGTCCGGGGGGACGAGGTACGGCTGGCGGAAGGCGCCGGTGACGGCGGTGGCCGTCATCGAGGCCACGGTCAACGGGTTCATCTGCACCTGCCCCTGGCCGAGGGCGTTGGCCGCGCGGTCCGGGCCGGCGGAGGCGGGGACGCTGCCGTCGAAGGAGACGATGCCGGTCTTCCAGTCGTCCCGGCCGAGCCCGAAGCGCTCCTGGGCCTCCCGGGTGAGGGAGGCGTCGGTGAGCGGTTCCTCGTCGACGAGCTTGACGAAGGCGGTGTTGCAGGAGCGCAGGAAGCTGTCGGCGAGGGTGGCGCCCTCGTTCGGCCCCAGGCCGGTGAGGTTCTTGAAGGTCTGGCTCTGCCAGGTGGCGGTGGGCGGGCAGGGAGCCGGGCCGTTCATGGAGGTCACGCCGTTGTCGATGAGCATGGCGGCGGTGAGGATCTTCATGGTGGAGCCGGGGGCGACCCGGCCCTGGAAGGCCGCGTTGAACGCGTCCCGGCGGTGGTTGGCCACCGCCAGCACCTCGCCGGTGCTCGGCTTCACCGCCACCACCGACGACTCGGCGAACCGCTTCACCGCCTCCTCGGCCGCGGCCTGCACCCCGGGGCTGATCGTCGTGCGCAGCCTGCCCGGCCTGCCCTTCGCGAGGGTCAGCAGCGGGGTGTCGGCGGCGGTCTCGTCGGCGTGCCGGATCACCAGCTCGACGCCCGCCTCGCCGCCCGCCTCGGCGCCGTACTTCTCGCGCAGGGTGTCCAGGACCGGCCCGAGGGAGGGGTACCGCTCCTGCGTCAGCACGGTGCCGTCCCGGCCCACCGCCTCGATGGGGGGCTGCGCGGACTCCCCGGTGACCAGGGTGTCGCCGTCCCGGAGCCGGGGGTGCACGACGGAGGGCTCCCAGTCGACCAGCGCCCGCCCGGTGGTCTTCCCGCGCACGACGGTCAGCTCGCTCCGGTAGGTCAGCGGCCGGGACGTGCCGCCGTGGGTGACGGTCGCCCGCACGGTGAACGGGACGGTGGTGCCGGTGGCGGTCCCGGGCGTGATCCGCACCCCGCCGATGTGCGCCTCGTCGCCGTACGCCGTCAGCAGCGCGCCGGCCTCCTGCGCGTTGTCCGTGTACGACGCCGCCCGCTCCGCCCGCCCCTCCTCCCAGGCCGCGAAGAACTTCCCGGTCGTCTCCGCGACCTCGTCCCGGTCCGGCGGCCCGGACTTCGGCACCGGCGCACCGGCGACGCCGCCCCCGCCCCCGCTCACCGCCGACACGATGTTGTAGACGCCGTAACCGGCTCCGCCCACCATCACCGCGAACACCCCGCCGACGACGGCGACCTTGACCCCCTTGCCCATCGGGCCTTCCCCCTCACCGCCGAACCCCACGTCTTTCTGAACGTGTTCAGACAATTCGGCGGTGAGCACTCTATGGGCGGGGGGCGACCGCCGGGGCGGCTGTTTCCGTTTGTTGTCCGAAAGGAGACCGGGGCGTCCCGCCCTCCCGGCCCCCCGGGGACGCCCGTCCGGCTAGACCCACGTGTCCAGCCACATCCGCGCCCGCCAGTCGTCGATGGGGATGGCGGTGCCGGTGTGCAGGGGCCAGAAGTAGATGAAGTTCCAGGCGATCAGCAGGGTCAGGACGCCGGCCGCCGTCGCGCCCGCGACCCGGCGGGTGTCGGTGGAGCGGGGCGGGCCGACGACGGCGCCCAGGAGCATCGCCACCGCCAGGCACAGGAAGGGCAGGAAGACGATGGAGTAGAAGAAGAAGATCGTGCGCTCCTGGTACAGGAACCACGGCAGGTAGCCGGCCGCGACGCCGCAGGCGACGGCGCCCGCGCGCCAGTCGCGGCGGAAGAACCAGCGCCACAGGACGTAGAGGAGGGCGAAGCAGGCCACCCACCACAGCAGCGGGGTGCCGATGGCCAGGACCTCGCGGGCGCACTTCTCGCCCGCGTCGGCCGGGCAGCCGTCCGTGCCGGGGGCCGGGGACTCGTAGAAGTAGGAGACCGGGCGGCCGTTGACGATCCAGCTCCACGGGTTGGACTCGTAGGTGTGCGGCGAGGACAGGCCGACGTGGAAGTCGTAGACCTGGTTCTCGTAGTGCCACAGGCTGCGCCACCAGTCGGGGAGGAGCCAGGACCAGGCGCTGTCCTTGCCGGCCCCGGCCGCCCAGTCGCGGTAGTAGCCGCCGGAGCCGTCGGCCGGGGACAGGATCCAGCCGATCCACGAGGCGAAGTAGGTGAACACCGCCACCGGCACGGTGGACAGGAACGCCAGGCCCAGGTCGCGCCTCAGCACCGCCCGCCGGGGCCGGCGCGCGCCCGCGACCCGGCGGGCGCCGACGTCCCAGAGCACCGCCATCACGCAGAACGCGGCCATGACGTACAGGCCGTTCCACTTGGTGCCGACCGCCAGGCCCAGCATCAGGCCCGCCGCCAGGCGCCAGGGACGGAAGCCGATCCGGGTGTGCTCCGCGACGTGCGCGTCCGGCCGGGCCCGGCCGTCCGGGCCCACGGGCAGCGCGGCGGCGAGTCTCTCCCGTGCCCGGTCCCGGTCGACCAGCAGGCAGCCGAAGGCCGCCAGCACGAAGAACATCAGCACGCCGTCGAGCAGCGCGGTCCGGCTCATCACGAAGTGCAGCCCGTCCACCGCCATCAGCGCGCCCGCGAGGCAGCCGAGGAACGTGGAGCGGAACAGGCGCCGGCCGATGCGGCACAGCAGCAGGACCGACAGCGTGCCCAGCAGCGCCGTCATGAACCGCCAGCCGAACGGGGTGAACCCGAACATCAGCTCGCCCAGCCCGATGACGTACTTGCCGACCGGCGGGTGCACGACGTACGCCGCGTCCGTCGGGACGGGGACGTTCCCGCCCGAGGAGAGGATCAGGTCGTTGGCGTTCTTCTCCCAGTTGACCTCGAACCCGCGGTGGATCAGCGCCCACGCGTCCTTGGCGTAGTACGTCTCGTCGAATATCACCGCCTTCGGGCTGCCCAGGTTCCAGAACCGCAGCACCCCCGCCAGCAGCGTGACCAGCAGCGGCCCGCCCCACGCCGACCAGCGCACGATCCGGTCCGCGAGCAGCGGCGGCACCCCGACCGCCGACCACAGCCGCCCCGACGGCTCCGTGTACGGCGGCACCAGGCGGTCGCGGACGTCGCCTCCGGGGTCCGCCGCCGAGTAGCCGAAACGGCGCAGCCGCTGCTGCCACGGCGGCCGCTGCTCGTGCGGCGCCTGGTCCTGCCGGGTGTCCGTGGAGGACGCGGTACTGGTCACCGCGCCATCGTAGGGAACGGCGTCGGGGGAGTCCCGTGCATGGGCGGTATGCCCCGCCCGCGCGGGTTCCGGAGGGGGCCCGGGCCGTGCTCCGGTCGCGTACGGCGTCCGCGGCCCTGGGAGGATGGGGACGTGACCGGAACCCTCGTACTCGCAGGCACCCCCATCGGCGACGTCTCCGACGCCCCGCCCCGGCTCGCCGAGGAGCTGGCCGGCGCCGACGTCGTCGCCGCCGAGGACACCCGGCGGCTGCGGCGGCTGGCCCAGGCCCTCGGCGTCACGCCCGGGGGACGGATCGTGTCGTACTTCGAGGGCAACGAGTCCGCCCGCACGCCCGAGCTGGTCGAGGAACTGGCGGGCGGCGCACGCGTGCTGCTGGTGACGGACGCCGGGATGCCCTCGGTCTCCGACCCGGGGTACCGGCTGGTCGCGGCGGCCGTCGAGCGGGACATCAGGGTCACCGCGGTGCCCGGACCGTCCGCCGTGCTCACCGCGCTCGCGCTGTCGGGGCTGCCCGTGGACCGGTTCTGCTTCGAGGGGTTCCTGCCCCGCAAGGCCGGGGAGCGGCTGGGGCGGCTGCGCGAGGTGGCCGGGGAGCGGCGCACCCTCGTCTACTTCGAGGCCCCGCACCGCCTCGACGACACGCTCGCCGCGATGGCCGAGGTGTTCGGGGCCGACCGCCGGGCCGCCGTCTGCCGGGAGCTGACCAAGACGTACGAGGAGGTCAGGCGGGGCCCGCTGGCCGAGCTCGCCGCGTGGGCCGCCGAGGGCGTGCGCGGCGAGATCACCGTGGTGGTCGAGGGGGCGCCGGAGAAGGGGGCCGAGGAGGTGGACGCCGCCGAGCTGGTGCGCCGGGTGCGGGCGCGCGAGGAGGCCGGGGAGCGGCGCAAGGAGGCGATCGCCGCGGTGGCCGTGGCGGCGGGGGTGCCGAAGCGGGAGGTGTTCGACGCGGTGGTGGCGGCGAAGCGCTCCGGGGAGTAGGCCCGCCGCGGGACCGTCGTCCCCGGCGCCTGCCCGGGGCCTGCCGCGTCCCTTCCGCGGGGGCCCGTCGGGAAGCCCACCGGGAGGTCCGTCGGGAAGCCCACCGGGAGGCCCGTCGGAAGACCTGTCGGGAGGTCCGCCGGGAGGGCCGGGCCCCGCGCCCGGACGGTGCGGGGCGCCCCTTCCGTAGGATCGGGGACATGCCTGAGAACGCCCCCGACCAGCCCACCGGGCCCGCCAGGACCGGCGGGACCGGCAAGGACACCGCCCCGCCGCTCCCGGAACCCCTGCGGGTGCCGGTCGCGGACTCGCACACCCACCTCGACATGCAGTCCGGAACGGTGGAGGAGGCCCTCGCCAAGGCCGCCTCCGTGGGCGTGACGACGGTCGTGCAGGTCGGCTGCGACCTCGCGGGCTCGCGCTGGGCGGCCGAGACGGCCGCGGCGCACGACGCCGTCCACGCCACCGTGGCGCTGCACCCCAACGAGGCGCCGCGCATCGTCCACGGGGACCCCGACGGCTGGTCCCGGCAGGGCGCCCGCGCGCCCGGCGGGGACGCCGCGCTGGACGAGGCGCTCGCCGAGATCGACCGGCTGGCCGCGCTGCCCCAGGTCAAGGGCGTCGGCGAGACCGGACTCGACTACTTCCGCACCGGACCGGAGGGCAAACAGGCGCAGGAGCGCTCCTTCCGCGCCCACATCGAGATCGCCAAGCGGCACGGCAAGACCCTGGTGATCCACGACCGCGACGCCCACGCCGACGTCCTGCGCGTCCTGAAGGAGGAGGGCGCCCCCGAGCGGACCGTCTTCCACTGCTACTCGGGGGACGCGGAGATGGCGGAGGTCTGCGCCGCCGCCGGGTACTACATGTCGTTCGCCGGCAACGTCACCTTCAAGAACGCGCGGAACCTGCGCGACGCGCTCGCCGTGGCCCCGCTGGAGCTGGTCCTGGTGGAGACCGACGCGCCGTTCCTGACGCCGGTGCCGTACCGCGGGCGCCCCAACGCCCCGTACCTGGTGCCGGTGACCGTGCGCGCCATGGCGGCCGTACGGGGGACCGACGAGGACACCCTGGCCGCGGCCCTCGGGGCGAACACGGCCCGCGCCTTCGGTTACTGAGGTCCGGCCGAGGTCACCGGCCGGGGCGGCCCCGGCCGCCCCGTACCCTTGTCCCGTGACCAGCCCCACCCCCGACGCCCTCCTGGGCCCCGCCGACGTCCGCGAACTGGCGGCCGCCCTCGGCGTGCGGCCCACCAAGCAGCGCGGCCAGAACTTCGTCATCGACGCCAACACGGTCCGCCGCATCGTCCGCACCGCCGAGGTCCGCCCCGACGACGTGGTCGTCGAGGTCGGTCCGGGACTCGGCTCGCTCACGCTGGCGCTGCTGGAGGCGGCCGACCGGGTCACCGCCGTCGAGATCGACGACGTCCTGGCCGCCGCGCTGCCCGCCACCGTCGCCGCCCGCATGCCCGGGCGCGCCGAACGGTTCGCGCTGGTCCACTCCGACGCGATGCACGTCACCGAGCTGCCCGGCCCCGCCCCGACCGCACTGGTCGCCAACCTCCCCTACAACGTGGCCGTCCCGGTGCTGCTGCACATGCTCGAGACCTTCCCGAGCATCGAACGCACCCTGGTCATGGTCCAGTCGGAGGTCGCCGACCGGCTCGCCGCCGCGCCCGGTTCGAAGGTCTACGGCGTGCCCTCGGTCAAGGCCAACTGGTACGCCGAGGTCAAGCGGGCCGGCGCCATCGGACGGAACGTCTTCTGGCCGGCGCCCAACGTCGACAGCGGGCTGGTCTCCCTGGTCCGCCGGGCCGAGCCGCCGAAGACCGCCGCCTCCCGGCGCGAGGTCTTCGCCGTCGTCGACGCCGCCTTCGCGCAGCGCCGCAAGACGCTGCGCGCGGCGCTCGCCGGCTGGGCGGGCTCGGCGGCCGCGGCCGAGGCCGCCCTGGTCGCCGCCGGGGTGTCGCCGCAGGCACGCGGGGAGTCCCTGACCGTCGAGGAGTTCGCGCGCATCGCCGAGCACGCCCCGGACGAGGAGCCCGCCGCGTGAGCGTCACCGTCCGCGTCCCCGCCAAGGTCAACGTCCAGCTCGCGGTCGGCGCCGCCCGTCCCGACGGCTTCCACGACCTGGCCAACGTCTTCCTCGCGGTCGGCCTGTACGACGAGGTCACCGCCGCCCCGTCGCCGGACGGACCGCGGATCACCTGCGCCGGCCCCGATGCCGGCCAGGTCCCCCTGGACCGCACGAACCTCGCGGCGCGCGCCGCCCTCGCCCTCGCCGAGCGGTACGGCCGCGACGCCGACGTGCACCTGCACATCGCCAAGGACATCCCCGTGGCCGGCGGCATGGCGGGTGGCAGCGCGGACGGCGCGGGCGCGCTGCTGGCCTGCGACGCGCTGTGGGGCACGGGCGCCTCGCGGGAGGAACTGCTCGGCCTCTGCGCCGAGCTGGGCAGCGACGTGCCGTTCAGCCTGGTGGGAGGGGCGGCGCTGGGCACCGGACGGGGCGAGAGGCTCCAGGAGCTGGAGGTCGGCGGGACCTTCCACTGGGTGTTCGCGATGGCCGGGCGCGGACTGTCCACCCCGGCGGTCTTCCGCGAGTTCGACCGGCTGGCCGAGGGCCGGGACGTCCCCGGGCCGGTGGCCGCGCGGGACGTGCTCGACGCCCTCGCCAAGGGCGACCCCGACGCGCTCGCCGCCGCCGTCTCCAACGACCTCCAGCCCGCCGCCCTGTCCCTGTTCCCGGAACTCGCCGGCACCCTCGCGGCCGGGCGCGCGGCCGGGGCCCTGGCCGCGCTGGTCTCGGGCTCGGGACCGACCACGGCGTTCCTCGTCCGGGACGCGGAGTCGGCGGCCGAGGTCGCCGGCGCCCTGCGGGCGTCCGGGACCTGCCGCACGGTGCGCACGGCGGCGGGGCCGGTGCCGGGGGCGACGGTCCTCTGAGGGGCTCAGGACCGCGTTTCGACCGGGCCCAGGTCGACGGCGATGCCGGAGGGCTTGTCGACCTCGATCCCGATCCGGTCGCGGTGCATGCCCGTGTGCGGATACCCGCAGGTGATGGGTCCAGCTCGGCCACGTGGGGGAACGGACCGCCGCCCGTCTCCGATCACGTCGTCACGAAGAGTGACCGTCTCCTCGCGCGCCGGCCGCCGTCCGGGAGGTCCTACGCTGGATAGCCGATCGATCCCCCAGGCAGGAGTGAAATGGCCGTCAATCTGGTCAATGTCGAGAACGTCAGCAAGGTGTACGGCACCCGTGCCCTCCTCGACGGCGTCTCGCTCGGTGTGTCCGAAGGGGACCGGATCGGGGTCGTCGGACGCAACGGTGACGGCAAGACCACGCTCATCCGGATGCTGGCCCGGCTGGAGGAGGCCGACACCGGGCGGGTCACGCACTCCGGCGGGCTGCGCATCGGCGTGCTCACCCAGCACGACTCCCTCGACCCCGCGGCCACCGTCCGGCACGAGGTCATCGGCGACATGGCCGACCACGAGTGGGCGGGCGACGCCAAGGTCCGCGACGTGCTGACCGGACTGTTCGGCGGCCTGGACCTGCCCGGTTTCCCCAAGGGGCTGGACACCGTCATCGGTCCGCTGTCCGGCGGCGAGCGGCGCCGGATCGCGCTGGCCAAGCTGCTCATCGAGGAACAGGACCTGATCGTCCTCGACGAGCCCACCAACCACCTCGACGTCGAGGGCATCGCCTGGCTCGCCGGGCACCTGCGCGAACGGCGCTCGGCCCTGGTCTGCGTCACCCACGACCGCTGGTTCCTCGACCAGGTCTGCACCCGCATGTGGGACGTGCAGCGCGGCACCGTGTACGAGTACGAGGGCGGCTACTCCGACTACGTCTTCGCCCGCGCCGAGCGCGAGCGCATCGCCGCCACCGAGGAGGCCAAGCGGCAGAACCTGGTCCGCAAGGAGCTGGCCTGGCTGCGCCGCGGCGCGCCCGCGCGGACCTCCAAGCCGCGCTTCCGCGTCGAGGCCGCCAACGAGCTCATCAAGGACGTCCCGCCGCCCCGCGACAGCAGCGAGCTGATGAAGTTCGCCTCCTCGCGGCTGGGCAGGACGGTGTTCGACCTCGAGGACGTCACCGTCCAGGCCGGACCCAAGGTGCTGCTCGAGCACGTCACCTGGCAGCTCGGCCCCGGCGACCGCGTCGGCCTGGTCGGCGTCAACGGCGCCGGGAAGACGTCCCTGCTGCGGGCGCTGGCCGAGGCGGCCCGCACCGAGGGCGAGGCCCAGCCCGCGGGCGGCCGCATCCGCGTCGGCAAGACGGTCAGGCTCGCCTACCTCTCCCAGGAGGTCGCCGAACTCGACCCCTCCTGGCGGGTGCTCCAGGCCGTGCAGCAGGTGCGCGAGCGCGTCGACCTCGGCAAGGGGCGCGAGATGACCGCCGGGCAGCTGTGCGAGACGTTCGGGTTCGGCAAGGAGAAGCAGTGGACGCCGGTCGGCGACCTGTCCGGCGGTGAGCGGCGCAGGCTCCAGCTGCTGCGCCTGCTCATGGACGAGCCCAACGTCCTCTTCCTCGACGAGCCCACCAACGACCTCGACATCGAGACCCTCACCCAGCTCGAGGACCTCCTCGACGGCTGGCCCGGTTCGATGATCGTCATCTCCCACGACCGGTTCTTCGTCGAGCGCACCACCGACCGGGTGTTCGCCCTCCTCGGCGACGGCACCCTGCGGATGCTGCCGCGCGGCATCGACGAGTACCTGGAGCGGCGCCGGCGGATGGCGGAGGCCGCCGCGGCCGCGGCCCCGGCACCCGCCGTCCGCACCGGGCCGGACGCCCCCGAGAGGAGCGCCGCCGACCTGCGCGCCGCCAAGAAGGAGCTGCAGAGGATCGAGCGGCAGCTGGACAAGGTCTCCGAGAAGGAGGCCAAGCTGCACGCCGCCATCGCCGAGCACGCCACCGACTTCGCGAAGGTCGCCGAACTCGACGCCGAACTGCGGGAACTGGCCGGTCAGCGGGAAGAGCTGGAGCTGCGCTGGCTGGAACTCGCCGAGGACGCCTGACCCGCGCGCACCCCCTGCGTGCTCCCGCACGCGCCCGCGTGCGGGAGCACGTGCGGCGTGAAGAGGGCGTGAAGGCGCGTAACAGGGGCATCACGGGCCGGTCCTCCCTTGGGAACAGGGGCGGAAGCGGCCCGGTGGGCCGTCGGTGCCGGGTGATAGAAAGAGCCCGTCTGAGAACTGTCCGCAGACGGCTCTGGGTTCCTCACGTACCTCAGGGCGTGGCTAAAAATCAGTGAGTAAGGGGGAACGCGCTGATGACTCAGCCGCCCAACCAGCCGCCGCAGGGTGGTTTCGGAGCGCCGCAGGACCCGCCGCCGCAGGGTGGTTTCGGAGCGCCGCAGGACCCGCCGCCGCAGGGTGGTTTCGGAGCGCCGCAGGACCCGCCGCCGGGCGGGGGGTTCGGGGCGCCGCAGACGCCGCCGCCCCCGCAGGGCCCGCCGCAGGCGCCGCCGTCCGGTGCCCCGCAGCCCGGGTACGGCTACCCGCAGCAGCCGGGGCCGTACGCCTCCGGGCCGTACGCCTCCGGCCCCTACGGGCAGCCGCAGCAGCCGGGGCCGTACGGGCAGCCCGGCTACGGCTACCCGCCGCAGCCGCAGTTCCCCGGGGCGCCCGGCACGCCGCCCCCCGGATCCGGCTCCCGCAACCCCTTCAAGGGCAAGCCGGCCCTCGTCGTCGGTGCCGCGGCGGTGGCGCTGCTGCTCGTCGGCGGCACCGTGTGGGCGGTCTCCGGCGGCGGCGAGAAGGACGAGAAGCCGGTCGCCCGGCAGAGCGACGACGCCAAGCCCGGGTCCGGCGCCTCCGGTGCCCCGGTCAACCCCGGTGACGGCAGCGGCGACGGCGGCGAGGACCCGGAGAACCTCAACGAGGGCCGCAAGGCCGGCGAGTCCAAGGTGCTCTGGTACAAGGAGGCGCCCGACGCGCCCGGCTCCGGCGCCGAGGCCCCCGGCATGTGGATCACCGACAGAACGGCGGTGAAGGCGGCCTACACGCAGCTGTCCGCGTACCGCGTCGGGGACGGCAAGCCCGCCTGGGAGCCCCTGGTCTTCCCGCACAAGATCTGTGCGGTCACCCCGGAGAAGACGGCCGACAACAAGATCGTCGTCGCGCACATGAGCGGCAAGAGCGACCGCGCCAAGTGCAACCAGCTCCAGCTCGTCGACCTCGACACCGGGGAGAAGGGCTGGACCGAGGAGGTCGCCGACGGCGCGCTGTTCGACTCCGCGCTCTCCATCGAGCTGACCCTCGCCGGCAACACGCTGGTGGTGGGCCGCTCGCAGTCCGGCACGGCGTACGACGTGACGAACGGCAAGAAGCTGTTCGAGTCGAAGAAGTACGGCGACGCCTGCTTCCCCGCCGGGTTCGCGGGCGGCACGCGGCTGGTCCAGGTCGCCTCCTGCGGCGCCGGCACCGACAACGCGCACGACGAGGTCCGGGAGCTCGACCCGAAGACCGGCAAGGTGAAGTGGACCCGGAAGTTCGACAAGGGCTGGCGCGTCGAGCGCGCCTACTCCGTCGACCCGCTGGTCGTCTACAGCACCAACAGGGACAAGAAGGCCTGGAACATCTCCACCTTCACCCCCGCCGGCGAGTTCCGCTCCGAGGTCGGCTTCGACGAGGACTTCGCCCCCACCTGCGGCTGGGCCATCCTGGCGCGCGACCTGCAGGGCTGCGAGGGCGTCGCCGCCGACGCCGACACCCTGTACCTGCCCACCAAGGCGACCACCGGCGCCAACGAGATCGTCGCGGTGGGCCTCGCCGACGGCAAGGAGAAGTGGCGGGTCAAGTCCCCGGCGGAGGAGTCGATGGTGCCGCTGAAGGTCGAGGGCGGCAAGCTCATCGCCTACGTGGAGCCCTCCTACGACGCGGGCGGCCAGGTCGTGGCCATCCCGACCACCGGAAGCGACCACGAGCCGGTCAGGCTGATGCAGAACCCGCAGGGCGTCGCGAAGATCGAGAACAGCTTCTACAGCAGGTCGATCGACTGGGTCGACGGACGCTTCTACATCTCGACCACCCGGCTGACCGGCAATGACGAGGCGAAGGAGAAGTTGATGCTCGCCTACGGCAAGTGAGGCGCACGGCGGCGGCGCGGCGGGCCGGCCCCGGACGGCCGGCGCCCTCGCCCCGCCCGGTCGCCCGCCCGTCGCAGCCCGTCCCCCTCCCCGAGGTACTCACGCCATGACCCAGCCGCCTCAGCCGTCCGACCAGCCTCCGCAGCAGCCGGGCTTCGGCCCGCCGCAGGACCCGGCGCCCCCGGCCGCCCCGTCCCCGCAGCAGCCGCCCGCTCCGGGTGGACCCGACCTCACCAAGGCTCCCGAGCCCGGGTACGGGTACCCGCAGTCGCCCCCGGCCGCCCCGTCCCCGCAGCAGCCGCCCGCTCCGGGTGGACCCGACCTCACCAAGGCTCCCGAGCCCGGGTACGGGTACCCGCAGGCCCCGCAGTCGCCCCCGGCCGCCCCGCCCACACCCCCGTCGGCCGCCCCGCAGCCCGGGTACGGCTACCCGGGGCAGCAGCCTCCGGCCGGGTACGGCTACCCCGGGCCGCAGCAGGGGCCGTACGGGCAGCCGCAGCAGCCGGGGCCGTACGGCCAGCCCGGGTACGGCTATCCGCAGGCGACCGTGCCGATGCAGGTGCAGCCGGGCGGCGGCGGACGGAAGGTCAACGCGCAGCTGGCCATCATCGTCGCCGCGGTCGTGGCCATCGCCCTGATCGTCGGAGCCGGCGTCTGGTACGCGTCCTTCGGCAAGGACGACGACAAGAACACCTCAGCGGACTCCGGCGGCACCGGGGACCGGGACGCCGAGAACGGCGGCGGGGGCGGCACCACCGCCGGCGGCGACGAGAAGGCCCCGGCCGACCCCGGCTCCAAGGTCCTCTTCCAGGTGCCGGCGCCCGAGGTCCCCGAGGACAGCTCGACCGTCGTCACCGCGGGGTCCTGGGTGACCGACACGGTGTACGCCAAGAGCGGCATCGCCGAGATCGTCGGCTACGACCGCGACAAGGGCACCAAGCGGTGGACGATCGACCTGCCCGGCCCGGTGTGCGAGGCCAGCGGCCACGTCACCGGGGACAACAGGACGGCGATCGTCTACAAGCCGGCCATGCCGACCAAGAACGAGCCCCAGCGCTGCACGCGGGTCGGGCTGATCGACCTGGAGGCGGGCAAGGAGGTGTGGTCCAAGTCCGCCGAGAGCGGCACCATGCCGATCAGCTTCAACAACGTCACCCTCGGCGGGGGCACCGTCGCCGCGGGCAGCACCAGCGGGGGCGCCGCCTGGGACATCGCCTCCGGCAAGCAGCTGTGGGCCCCCAAGAGGGCCGACTCCTGCTACGACGCGGGGTACGGCGGCGGCGAGAAGCTGGTCGCGGTGCGCAGGTGCGGCCCGTACGGCCGGCAGCAGCTGCACATCCAGACCGTCGACCCGAAGTCCGGGACGGTGATCAGCGAGTACAAGATGGACGAGGGCATCGACTACGCCGGTGTCGTCTCCACCGACCCGCTCGTGGTGGCGGCCGACGTCGGCGACTCCGCGGGGGACGGCAGCGGCATCTCCGACTTCTTCTCCATCGACAACAGGACCGGCGAGCTGCGCGCGCGCATCTCCGCGCCGGGCGAGGAGTACGGGGCCCGCTGCGACACCATCACCAAGATCGAGAAGTGCAGCGGACTGGCGGTCGGCAACGACCGGCTGTACATCGCGACCGAGGAGAGCGAGAGCACGGGCAAGTACGGCCGGACCAACGAGGTCGTGGCCTTCGACCTGGCGACCGGCAAGAAGACCGGCCAGCGGGCCGACGCGGGTGACGGCTACACGATCACTCCGCTGCGGATGGACGGCGGCAACATCCTGGCGTACAAGCGCCCGCCGTACGACAAGGGCGGGCAGGTCGTGAGCATCGACGGGGGCTCCTTCCGGCAGACGAAGCTGATGGAGAACCCGGCGACGGAATCCGTGCGGGACGTGGAGACGCGGATGCTGCCGGAGCACGCCGAGTTCCTGTTCTCGCAGGGGAGGCTGTACATGTCGGCCGTGTACGCCAGCAGCTTCACGGACTCCGAGAAGAGGTACCTGGCGATCGCGTTCGGCACCGGCTGATCCCCGGTCGCCCGCCCGGCCCGCCGCACGGCCCCGTCCCGGTCAGGGACGGGGCCGTGCGCGTACCGCTCGTCGTGCGCCCCTCGCCACCGAATACGAGAATTTCGGTGATCCGGGGCGATTCTCGCCGGTAGGGGGAGCGCGACGTCGAACAAGCGTGTAGCTTCCGGGGGCATCCACGGGGACCCGCCGGGGGGTCCGGACGGGACGGCGGCGCACGGGGGTGCGCGCGGTAGGGGGGTTGGGCGTCCGATGGGAGTGCGGCTGATGGTGGTCGACGACCACCGCTTGCTCGCGGAGGCGCTGGCCTCGGCGCTGAAGCTGCGGGGGCACCGGGTGCTGGCCTCGGCGGCGCCGGCGGCGGGGGCGGCGGATCTGGTGATCAGCCGGGCGCCGGAGGTGTGTCTCCTGGGGACGGCGGCACCGGCGGAGCCGGGGACCTTCGACCCGGTGGTGAGGATCAAGCGGGAGCGGCCGCAGGTGGCGGTGCTGGTGCTGGGGCCGGTGCCGAACCCGCGCGGGATCGCGGCGGCGTTCGCGGCGGGGGCGTCGGGGTACGTGCGGCACGACGAGCGCATCGAGGGCGTCGAGCGGGCGATCATGAAGGCGCGGGCGGGGGAGGCGGCGGTGGCGCCGCAGTTGCTGCAGGGGGCGTTCGGCGAACTGCTGAACCCGGCGGCGCAGCCGGACGACGAGGGGCAGCGGCTGCTGCGGATGCTGACGCCGCGGGAGGTGGAGGTGCTGGTGCGGGTGGCCGAGGGCGAGGACACCCGGCTGATCGCGGCGGGCATGGGCATCGCCCCGTCGACGGCGCGGACGCACGTGCAGCGGGTGCTGATGAAACTGGGCGTGGGGTCGCGGCTGGAAGCGGCGGCGCTGGCGGCGCGGACGGGACTGCTGGAGCGGGCGGGACCGGTGCGGGGGCGGGCGTCCGCGCGGGACTGACCCCCGGCGGGGGGGGGGGGGGGGGGGGGGCCCCCGGCGCGCCCCTCCTGGGTTCTTTTCTTCTATGTTTCGGGAGGAGGGAC
>NZ_JBVITR010000003.1:0-18469 GCF_055574875.1 Streptomyces sp. NPDC034670 | reverse complement strand
GTGGATGGGTGTGCGCCGTGGCGCAACACGGCGGGTGGCCCGGATACCGCTCCCCCCCCCCCCCCCCCCCCCCCCCCCCCCCCCCCCCCCCCCCCCCCCCCCCCCCCCCCCCCCCCCCCCCCCCCCCCGCCGGTTCACTTCTCCCGTTCGTCCGGCAGGACGTCCGGGGGCGGCGGGGCCGTCGGCCTCAGCCACAGCCACAGCAGGAACAGCAGGCCCAGGATCAGCATCCCCAGCCCCGTCCACAGGTTGATGTTGATGCCCTCGGCCTTGTCGAGGTCCGCGTCGGACACGGTGAGGCCCGCGATCGTGACGATGATCCCGTACACGACGAACAGGCCGCCGATGAGGCGCCGGATGTCGAAGAGGCGGGCGGCGGTCGTGGACTTGGTCTCCAGCTCGGTGATCTCCCGCTGGAGGTCACGCTCGGAGTAGTGGTCGGACATGGTCTCTCCAGTTCCCCGGTCGGAACGCGGTCAGAACGAGAACGGGATGTAGCAGGCGGCGGCCAGGATCACCGCGCCCCAGCCGAGCAGGGCCGGCTTGCGGTACCAGGCGTCGTCGCCCACCGCGGGCGGCTCGGCCATGCCGGGGGACGTGGTGCCGTAGACCAGGCCCTGGAGCTCCTCGGTCGGCTTGGGGGCGGTGAAGAGGGACACCGCCACCATGACGACGGCGCCGGCGACGAAGCCCGCGATCGCGGAGACGAAGTTGGCGCCCTGGTCGGTGGGGATGTCGACGATGCCCTGCCGGTAGATGACGAAGTAGTTGACCATCGCGGCGGTGGTGCCGGCGATCAGGCCCCAGAAGCCCGACTTCATCGACGCCCGCTTCCAGAACATGCCGATGATGAAGACCACGAACATCGGCACGTTGAAGAAGGAGAACAGCGTCTGGAGGTAGGCCATGATGTTGGAGAACGAGGAGGCCAGGAACGCCGTGCCGATCGAGGCCAGCACGCCGATCGCGGTGATCAGGCGGCCGAAGCGGACGTAGTACCCGTCCTCGCGGCCCTTCACCACGTACTTCGCCCAGACGTCCGAGGTGAAGACGGTGTTGAAGGAGGAGACGTTGGCCGCCATGCCCGCCATGAACGCGGCCAGCAGGCCGGTCACGGCGATGCCCAGCACGCCGTTGGGCAGGAACTGCTGCATCAGGTACGGGATGGCGTCGTTGTACTGCAGGTCCGAGCCGGCCATGCCGATCCGGGGCACGAGCACCGCCGCGACCAGGCCCGGGATCATCACCAGGAACACGATGAAGATCTTCGGGAAGGCGGCGATGAGCGGGGTGCGCTGGGCCGCCGAGAGGTTCTTCGCGGACAGGGCGCGCTGCACCTCGGCGAAGTTGGTCGTCCAGTAGCCGAAGGACAGGACGAACCCGAGGCCGAGGACGATGGTCAGCCAGTTGGCGCCGAGCGGGTTGTCGCTGCCGATGCCGGTGCCGCCCCAGGCCGTCATGAAGTCGGCGCCGCGCGACTCGGTCAGGGAGGCGGACAGGCCGTCCCAGCCGCCGACGCTCTTCAGGCCGATCACGGTGATCGGGATGAGCGCGGCGAGGATGACGAAGAACTGCAGGACCTCGTTGTAGATCGCCGAGGACAGGCCGCCGAGGGTGATGTAGGCCAGGACGAAGAAGCCGGCGACGACGATGGACACCCACTGCGGCCAGCCCAGCAGCGCCTCGACCACGATCGCGAGGGCGTAGAGGTTCACCCCGGAGATCAGGATGGCGGCGGCGGCGAACAGCAGCGAGCTGAGCAGGTGGGCCGCCTTGTCGAAGCGGAGCAGCAGGAACTCGGGGACCGAGCGGACCTTGGAGCCGTAGTAGAACGGCATCATCACCAGGCCCAGGAAGACCATGGCCGGGATGGCGCCGATCCAGTACCAGTGCGTGGTGTAGACGCCGTACTGCGCGCTGTTCGCGGCCATGCCCAGGATCTCGGTGGCTCCCAGGTTGGCGGCGATGAACGCCAGACCGGTCACCCAGGCGGGCAGGGAGCGGCCGGAGAGGAAGAAGTCGAGGCTGGTCTTGACCGAGCGGCGGGCGGCGAAGCCGATGCCCAGGACGACGACGAAGTAGATCCCGAGGATCGTGTAGTCGAGCCAGTTGGTCGGCAGTCGCAGCTCGGCCGCCAGGAGGGTGGGGGACGTGAGGTCTGTGGGGGTTTGCATGCGTACTCGCTTCGTTGCGCGAACCGATACCTCGCGGAACTTACTCCTCCGCGTTCAGTTGTTGAATAGTTCTGTTGATGTTTTTTGTTTGATGCTGAGGGGTGATACCCCTGGTGGGTTGTGTTTTGGTATGTTGGGTTCTGTTGGAAGAATGTGAAGCGGTGTGTGCAGTGCCGCGGTGAGCGGCTCGAATGGAGCGTCCGGCGTGAAGAAGACCTCGACCCGACTGGCCGACGGTCGCGAGCTCATCTACTACGACCTGAGTGACGACATCGTGCGCGATGCGGTCGACCGCCGCCCGCTGGACGCCACCGTCACCTCGTCCGAGATCCGCCGCGACCCGCTGCTGGGCGACCGCGTGGCCATCGCCTCGCACCGCCAGGGCCGCACCTACCACCCGCCGGCCGACCAGTGCCCCCTGTGCCCCTCCCGGGGGGAGCGGCTGAGCGAGATCCCCGACGCGTCGTACGACGTGGTCGTCTTCGAGAACCGGTTCCCCTCGCTGGCCGGGGACTCGGGCCGGTGCGAGGTCGTCTGTTTCACCTCCGACCACGACGCCTCCTTCGCCGACCTGAGCGAACGACAGGCACGGCTGGTCCTGGAGGCGTGGACGGACCGGACGTCCGAGCTGTCGCATCTGCCCTCCGTCGACCAGGTGTTCTGCTTCGAGAACCGGGGCGCCGAGATCGGCGTCACCCTCCAGCACCCGCACGGGCAGATCTACGCCTACCCCTTCACCACCCCCCGCACCGCCCTGATGCTGGGCCAAGTGGCCGCACACAAGGAGGCGACCGGCGGGGAGAACCTCTTCGACGCGGTGCTGGAGCGGGAACTCGCCGGGGAGCGGGTCGTCCTGGAGGGTGAACACTGGGCCGCCTTCGTGCCGTACGCGGCGCACTGGCCCTACGAGGTCCACCTGTACCCGAAGCGCCGGGTGCCCGACCTGCCCGCCCTCGGCGAGGCGGCGCGCGCGGAGTTCCCCGGGATCTACCTGGAACTGCTGAGGCGCTTCGACCGGATCTTCGGCGAGGGGGAGCCGCCGACGCCGTACATCGCGGCCTGGCACCAGGCGCCGTTCGGCCCGCTGGAGGAGTTCGACGGCGTCACGCGCGAGGACTTCGCGCTCCACCTCGAGCTTTTCACCATCCGCCGTACGTCCGGCAAGCTGAAGTTCCTCGCGGGTTCCGAGTCCGGCATGAACGTGTTCATCAACGACGTGCCGCCGGAGCGCGCGGCCGAGCGACTGCGGGAGGTAGCGAGTTCATGAGCGGGAAGTACCTGGTGACGGGCGGTGCCGGTTACGTCGGCAGTGTCGTCGCCCAGCATCTGCTGGAGGCCGGTCACGAGGTGGTGGTGCTCGACGACCTCTCCACCGGCTTCCGCGAGGGCGTTCCCGCGGGTGCCTCCTTCGTCGAGGGCGACATCCGCGACGCCGCGAAGTGGCTGGACCCCTCCTACGACGGCGTCCTGCACTTCGCCGCGTTCTCGCAGGTCGGCGAGTCGGTCGTGAAGCCGGAGAAGTACTGGGACAACAACGTCGGCGGCACCATGGCGCTGCTGGAGGCCATGCGCGCGGCGGGCGTACGCCGGCTGGTGTTCTCCTCCACGGCGGCGACCTACGGCGAACCGGAGCGGGTCCCGATCACGGAGACCGCCCCGACCCGGCCCACCAACCCGTACGGGGCCTCCAAGCTCGCCGTCGACCACATGATCACCGGCGAGGCGGCGGCCCACGGGCTGGGCGCGGTCTCCCTGCGCTACTTCAACGTGGCCGGCGCCTACGGACCGTACGGCGAGCGCCACGACCCCGAGTCGCACCTGATCCCGCTCGTGCTCCAGGTGGCGCAGGGCAGGCGGGAGGCGATCTCCGTCTACGGCGACGACTACCCGACCCCGGACGGCACCTGCGTGCGCGACTACATCCACGTCGCCGACCTGGCCGAGGCCCACCTGCTCGCCCTGGGGGCCGCCGAACCCGGCGAGCACCTGATCTGCAACCTGGGCAACGGCAACGGCTTCTCCGTCCGCGAGGTGATCGAGACGGTCCGCCGGGTCACCGGCCACCCGGTCCCCGAGGTGGTGGCCCCCCGCCGGGGCGGCGACCCCGCGGTCCTGGTGGCCTCGGCCGCCGCGGCCCGCGAGAAGCTGGGCTGGAACCCGTCGCGCACGGACCTCGCGGGGATCGTCGCCGACGCGTGGGAGTTCGCGCGGCGGCGCGCCGGGAGCGCGACGCGGGGTCAGGGAGCCAGGGCATGAGCGAGTCCAGCGAGACCGCCGCGCGGTCCGTCGCCGAACGGTTCGAGCGGCTGTACGGTGCCGCCCCGGACGGGGTGTGGGCGGCGCCGGGCCGGGTCAACCTCATCGGCGAGCACACCGACTACAACGACGGCTTCGTCATGCCGTTCGCCCTGCCGCACACCGCCGTCGCCGCGGTCGCGCGCCGCGACGACGGCGTCCTGCGCCTGCACTCGGCCGACGTCGACGGCCCGGTGGTGGAGCTGGCGGTGGACGCCCTCGACCCCGGGACCGACCAGCGGTGGACCGCCTACCCGGCGGGCGTGGTGTGGGCCCTGCGCGAGGCCGGCCATCCGGTGACCGGCGCGGACGTCCACCTCGCCTCGGCGGTCCCGGCGGGCGCGGGCCTGTCGTCGTCGGCCGCCCTGGAGGTCGTCGTGGCGCTCGCGCTGAACGACCTGTTCGGCCTGGGCCTGCGCGGCTGGCGGCTGGCCCGGCTGTGCCAGCGCGCGGAGAACGTCTACGTCGGCGCCCCCGTCGGCATCATGGACCAGACGGCCGCGGCCTGCTGCGAGGCCGGTCACGCCCTGTTCCTCGACACCCGCGACCTCTCCCAGCGGCAGATCCCCTTCGACCTGGCCGCCGAGGGCATGCGCCTGCTCGTCGTCGACACCCGGGTCAAGCACAGCCACAGCGAGGGCGAGTACGGCAAGCGCCGGGCCGGCTGCGAGAAGGGCGCGGCGCTGCTGGGCGTCGACGCGCTCAGGGACGTGCCGTACGCGGAGCTGGAGGCGGCGCTGGCGCGGCTGGGCGACGACGAGGAGGTCCGCCGCCTGGTCCGGCACGTGGTCACGGAGGACGAGCGGGTCGAACGGGCCGTCGCGTTCCTGGAGGCGGGCGACGTCCGGGCCATCGGCCCCGTCCTGGTCGAGGGCCACGCCTCCCTGCGCGACGACTTCCGCGTCTCCTGTCCCGAACTCGACCTGGTCGTCGACACGGCGCTGGGCGCGGGCGCGCTGGGCGCCCGCATGACCGGCGGCGGCTTCGGCGGCTCGGCCATCGTGCTCGCCGAGGAGGCCGGCGTCCCGGCGATCACCGAGGCGGTGGAGGAGGCCTTCGCGGCGGCCGGCCTCAAGGCGCCCCGCGTCTTCGAGGCGGTCCCGTCGGCGGGGGCGCGGCGGGTGCGCTGAGCCCTCCCGGCCCGCCGCGGGGACCGGCGACGGACCCATCACTCTTCGTGATGACGTTCGCCGGTCCCCGCGGCTGTCGTGAGGGGACGGGCCGAGAATCCCGCCCGTGGGAGGAACCATGACCACCGAGCCCGTCGCCGGGTGACGGGCACCCACCGCGAGCAGCTCAAGCCCGCCGTGCCGTACGACGTCGACGTCGACATCACCTCCGCGGCGCTGGACCGGCTCTGACCGCCCCGCTCAGCCCAGCCGCTTCGTCAGCGTGTACTCCGTGATCCCCGGCGGGTAGTCGGGGATCGTGCAGACCACCTCGTAGCCCTGCTTCCGGTAGAACTCCGGCGCCTGGAAGTCCCAGGTCTCCAGCCGGGCGGCCGTGCAGCCGCGGTCGGCGGAGGCGATGCGCTCCGCTTCCGCCAGGAGGCGCGAGCCGAGCCCCGCCCCCCGGTGGCGCCCGTCGACCCAGAGGTAGGTCACGTGCAGCCAGCTGGTCCAGGTGTGGCCGACCAGGCCGCCCGCGAGATCACCGTTCGCGCCCAGTGCCCACACGTGCAAAGCCGACTCGCGCTCGTCCGGCGTCCCGCGCAGGGCGCGCAGGACCGGGGAGGCCGCCGTGTTGGCGTCCCTCAGGCGCCTGCGGAGCAGATCACGTCGGGCCCTGTCGACTTCTGTCTCAAGACGAAACATGCGGCTCACCATAAACGCGCAAGGCCGCCAGTTCTGCGAATAACCTTCCGCTCCCGGTCCTCGCCCGTACTCTGATGAACAGCGCCGGTGGGGGCCGGCGCCGTTCAGGGGGCGAGAGAAGCCGGGTACGGCGTCCGAGCGGGGCGGCGGCCGGCGCACGGCGGCGGCCGTGCGGTCGCGGCGACCCGCCCCACGTTCAGCAGACCGGTCCGTGACGAGGGCCTCGGCGCCGTACCCGCGCCGGTGTCGCCCTCCGACGATGGGGTGAGCCCCTGCTCTACGGGAGCGTGGGGGAGGGGGTTTCGTGGTGCGCATCCGGGTCCTGGTCGTCGACGACCACCGCATCTTCGCCGAGTCGCTGGCCGCGGCCCTGGCCGCGGAGCCGGACGTCGACGTGTCCGCGGCGGGCAGCGGCCCGGCCGCGCTGCGCTGCCTGGACCGGGCGGCCGCCGAGGGGCGGCGGTTCGACGTCCTGCTCGTCGACGCCGACCTGGGCGGCAAGGTGCCCGGCGGCCGGCCGGCCGTGCCGGTGCAGGCCGGCGACGAGGACGGGCTCGTCGACGGGATAGCGCTGGTCACGGGGGTGCGTTCCGCGCAGCCGCAGGTGCGGACCGTCGTCCTCGCCGAGAAGGACGACCCGCGCCGGGCCGCGCTCGCCCTGCAGGCGGGAGCCTCCGGGTGGGTGGCCAAGGACTGCTCGCTGAACCGGCTGCTCACCGTCATCCGCGGAGTGCTGCGCGACGAGACGCACCTGCCGCCCGCGCTGCTCACCGGCGTCCTGCGCGAACTGACCGCCGCCCGCAGGCACCGCACCGAGAGCGAGCGGCTCGTGGAGTCCCTGACCCCGAGGGAACGGGAGGTGCTGCGGTGCATGGTCGCGGGACTGGGGCGCAAAGCGGTCGCCGAGCGCCTGTTCCTGTCCCCGCACACCGTGCGCACCCACATGCAGAACGTCCTCGGCAAACTGGGGGTGCACTCCACCCTCGCCGCCGTCGCCCTCGCCCGCCGGGCGGGCGTCGGGCCCGTCGACCTGGAGCGGCCGTCAGCCGGGGACGTTGTCGAACGGGGCGGTCAGCCGGCGTAGCAGCCCGGCCAGTTCACCGCGCTGCCCGGGGGAGAGCTCCGCGAGGATGGCCCGCTCCTGGGCCAGCAGCCCGGCCAGCGCCTGGTCGGCGCGGTCGCGGCCCTCGTCCGTGAGCCGGACCAGGACACCGCGCCGGTCACTGGGGTCGGGCAGCCGCTCCACCAGCCCCTTCTTGGCGAGGCGGTCGATGCGGTTGGTCATCGTGCCCGAGGTGACCAGGGTCTGGGTGAGGAGCTGCCCGGGCGAGAGCTGGTACGGGGTGCCCGCGCGGCGCAGCGCGGTCAGGACGTCGAACTCCCAGGACTCCAGGTGGTGTTCGGCGAAGGCGAGCCGGCGCGCCCGGTCCAGGTGCCGGGCCAGTCTGCTCACCCGGCTGAGCACCTCGAGCGGTTCCACGTCGAGGTCCGGGCGCTCCCGGCGCCACGCCGCGACCAGCCGATCGACCTCGTCCTCCATGCGGATCAGTGTAGTGGTTGTGTCGATGTGAAGTCTCTTGACATGAAGCGTCTTGACGTCGAGGTAAACGGGGGGCGAGGCTGGAGGCAGTCCACCGGCACCGGGAGGCTCCATGCCCGCGGCCACCGGTCCCACCTGGGACCCCGCCCCGTACCTGCGCCACGCCGGCCACCGCACCCGGCCCTTCGCCGACCTCCTCGCCCGCGTCCCCGGCCTGCCCGCCGACCCGCCCCGCATCGCCGACCTGGGCTGCGGCGCCGGCAACGCCACCGCCCTGCTCACCGACCGCTGGCCCACCGCACGCGTCACCGGCTACGACGACTCGCCCGAGATGCTCGACCGGGCCCGCACCCACCACGAGGGCCCCACCCCCGCGGGCGGCCGGCTCGACTTCGCCCACGCCGACGTCCGCACCTGGACGCCCGACCGGCCGTACGACCTGATCGTCAGCAACGCCGCCCTCCAGTGGGTCCCCGGGCACGCGGACCGGTTCGCCGACTGGATCGCCGGGCTCGCCCCCGGCGGCACCCTCGCCTTCCAGGTGCCCGGCAACTTCGACGCCCCCAGCCACACCCTCCTGCGCGAACGCGCCGCCGCCCCGCGGTGGCGCGCCCGCCTCGACGGCGTCCTGCGCCACGCCGGGGCCGTGCTCCGGCCGGAGGAGTACCTGGAGCGCCTGACCGGCCTCGGCTGCACGGCCGACGTGTGGGAGACGACGTACGTCCACCTGCTGACGGGCGAGGACCCCGTCCTGGACTGGGTGAGGGGCACCGCCCTGCGCCCCGTCCTGACCGCCCTCGCCGACGACCCCGGGGCGCGGGAGGAGTTCGTGACGGAGTACCGCACCGCCCTGCGCGCCGCCTATCCGGCCGGGGCGCACGGCACCCCGTTCCCGTTCCGGCGGATCTTCGCCGTCGCCCGCAGGCGGCCGGAGCAGGCCCCGTGACCACCGCTCCCGGCCACGGCCCGCCCGCCCGCCCGCGGCTCAGCTCTTGCGGTGGCCGATCAGCCGCGGCTTCTGCTCCAGCCCGTCCAGCCCGTGCCAGGCCAGGTTCACCAGGTGGGCCGCCACCTCCGCCTTCTTCGGCTTGCGCACGTCCAGCCACCACTGGCCGGTCAGGGCGACCATCCCGACCAGGGCCTGCGCGTACAGCGGGGCCAGCTTGGGATCGAAGCCCCGGCTCTTGAACTCGCGGCCCAGGATGTCCTCCACCTGGGTGGCGATGTCCGAGATCAGCGAGGCGAAGGACCCCGTCGACTGCGGGATGGGGGAGTCGCGGACCAGGATGCGGAAACCGTCCGTGTACTCCTCG
The DNA here is from genome assembly GCF_055574875.1 of Streptomyces sp. NPDC034670. Classification (NCBI taxonomy): domain Bacteria; kingdom Bacillati; phylum Actinomycetota; class Actinomycetes; order Kitasatosporales; family Streptomycetaceae; genus Streptomyces; species Streptomyces sp. NPDC034670. Next base: position 9,333 of record NZ_JBVITR010000003.1, on the reverse strand, counting down.
ATGTAGTCCAGCAGCGCGAACGCCGCCTGCTCGCACAGCTCCCGCGGATGACCCGCCGTCAGGGAACTCGTCACCATGTCCAGCAGGCGCCGCATCTCGCGGTCCACCACCACCGCGTACAGGCCCTCCTTGCCGCCGAAGTGCTCGTACACCACCGGCTTGGAGACCCCGGCCTTCGCCGCGATCTCCTCCACCGAGGTGCCCTCGAAGCCCTTGGCCGCGAACAGGGTGCGGCCGATCTCCAGCAGCTGCTGGCGGCGCTCGGCACCGGTCATCCGGGTGCGGCGCGCACGCCGCGGCTTGTCGTTGCTCGAAGTGCTGCTGGAGTCGGTCGCCACGGCGACCATCATGCCGCCTTCACGGTTTCCCTCCCCCGCCGGGAGTCGTCTCCCGTCGTACGACGGCGCGAATCGATACGCGAGCGTGACGGCCACCGCACGTCGTACGCCCAGCCCAGCCGCTCGAACCAGCGGATCAGACGGGCGCTCGAATCGAGCTGCCCGCGCTCCACCCCGTGCCGCGCCGAGGTCGGGTCGGCGTGGTGCAGGTTGTGCCAGGACTCACCGCAGGACAGGATCGCCAGCCACCACACGTTGCCCGAACGGTCCCGGGACCTGAACGGGCGCTTGCCGACCGCGTGGCAGATCGAGTTGATCGACCACGTCACGTGGTGCAGCAACGCCACCCGGACGAGCGACCCCCAGAAGAAGGCGGTGAACGCGCCCCACCACGACATCGTGACCAGACCGCCGATCAGCGCCGGCAGCGCCAGCGACACGAACGTCCACAGCACGAACTGGCGGGAGATGGTCCGCAGCGTCCGGTCCTTGATCAGATCCGGCGCGTACTTGTCCTGCGGCGTCTGCTCCTCGTCGAACATCCAGCCGATGTGCGCCCACCACAGGCCCTTCAGCAGCGCCGGGACCGTCTCCCCGTACCGCCACGGCGAGTGCGGGTCGCCCTCGGCGTCGGAGAACTTGTGGTGCTTGCGGTGGTCGGCCACCCAGCGCACCAGCGGACCCTCGACCGCCAGGGAACCGGCGATGGCCAGCGCGATCTTCAACGGCCTCTTGGCCTTGAACGAGCCGTGGGTGAAGTGGCGGTGGAAGCCGATGGTGATGCCGTGGCACCCGAGGAAGTAGAAGAAGACCAGCAGGCCGAGGTCCAGCCAGCTCACCCCCCAGCCCCACGCCAGCGGAACCGCCGCCAGCAGCGCCAGGAACGGAACGATGATGAAGAGCAGCAGCGTGATCTGCTCGATCGAACGCTTGCTCTCCCCGCCCAGCGTGGCGGAGGGCAGCGCCCCGTCCCCGGGCCGGTCCTTGCTTTTCGCTTCTTCGTCGATCACATCGGAGCTCGAGGTCATGCGTGTCCCTGTGAGGTGTCGGGGATGAGGGTGGTGTGCCCGGGTCACGGGGACCGCCCACCTTTCCTACGGTCCCGTAACCTACGGCAACGTAAGTATGACAGTGTGCCGCCCGGCGGCAAGAGCCCACGAGCCTGCGCGTCCGGGTCGAGACCTATCCTGGAAGCCGGTCGGACAGCGCGGTCCGCTCTGAACCTCTTCCCGGACGTCCGGCCCGTCAGCGGCTCCCGCCGCGCGAGACGTTCGTCCGGGTTCCCTCCAGACGAGCTTCAACACTGCAAGGAGCCGCACCTGTGAGCAGTGCCGACGACCAGACCACGACGACGAGCAGCGAGCTGCGCGCCGACATCCGCCGACTGGGTGACCTCCTCGGGGAGACCCTCGTCCGGCAGGAGGGCCCGGAGCTGCTGGACCTCGTCGAGAAGGTCCGCCGCCTCACCCGCGAGGACGGCGAGGCCGCCGCCGAACTGCTGCGCGGCACCGAACTGCGGACCGCGGCCAAGCTGGTCCGCGCCTTCTCCACCTACTTCCACCTGGCCAACGTCACCGAGCAGGTCCACCGCGGCCGCGAACTGCGCGCCCGCCGCGCCGCCGAGGGCTCCCTGCTCGCCCGCACCGCCGACCGGCTCAAGGACGCCGACCCCGACCACCTGCGCGAGACCGTGCGGCACCTCAACGTCCGCCCCGTCTTCACCGCGCACCCCACCGAGGCCGCCCGCCGCTCCGTCCTCAACAAGCTCCGCCGGATCGCCGCCCTCCTCGACACCCCCGTCATCGAGTCCGACCGGCGCCGCCTCGACACCCGGCTCGCCGAGAACATCGACCTCGTCTGGCAGACCGACGAACTGCGCGTGGTCCGCCCCGAACCCACCGACGAGGCCCGCAACGCCATCTACTACCTCGACGAACTCCACGCGGGCGCGGTCGGCGACGTCCTCGAGGACCTCACCGCCGAACTGGAGCGCGTCGGCGTCCACCTCCCCGACGACACCCGCCCCCTCACCTTCGGCACCTGGATCGGCGGCGACCGCGACGGCAACCCCAACGTCACCCCCCAGGTCACCTGGGACGTCCTCATCCTCCAGCACGAACACGGCATCAACGACGCCCTGGAGATGATCGACGAACTGCGCGGCCTGCTGTCCAACTCCATCCGCTACACCGGCGCCACCGAGGACCTCCTCGCCTCCCTGCAGGCCGACCTCGACCACCTCCCCGAGATCAGCCCCCGCTACAAGCGCCTCAACGCCGAGGAGCCCTACCGGCTCAAGGCCACCTGCATCCGGCAGAAGCTGGAGAACACCAAGCTCCGCCTCGCCAAGGGCACCCCCCACGAACCCGGCCGCGACTACCTCGGCACCGGCGAACTCCTCACCGACCTGCGGATCATCCAGGCCTCCCTGCGCGAACACCGCGGCGGCCTCTTCGCCGACGGCCGCCTCGCCCGCACCATCCGCACCCTCGCCGCCTTCGGCCTCCAGCTCGCCACCATGGACGTCCGCGAACACGCCGACGCCCACCACCACGCCCTCGGCCAGCTCTTCGACCGGCTCGGCGAGGAGTCCTGGCGCTACGCCGACATGCCCCGCGACTACCGCACCAAGCTCCTCGCCAAGGAGCTGAGGTCCCGCAGGCCGCTGGCCCCCAGCCCGGCCCCCGTGGACGCGGCCGGCGAGAAGACCCTCGGTGTCTTCCGGACCGTCAAGCGCGCCCTGGAGGTCTTCGGACCCGAGGTCGTCGAGTCCTACATCATCTCCATGTGCCAGGGCGCCGACGACGTCTTCGCCGCCGCCGTCCTCGCCCGCGAGGCCGGGCTGATCGACCTGCACGCCGGCTGGGCGAAGATCGGCATCGTGCCGCTGCTGGAGACCACCGACGAGCTCAAGGCCGCCGACACCATCCTCGAGGACATGCTCGCCGACCCCTCCTACCGGCGCCTCGTCGCGCTCAGGGGCGACGTCCAGGAGGTCATGCTCGGCTACTCCGACTCCTCCAAGTTCGGCGGCATCACCACCAGCCAGTGGGAGATCCACCGCGCCCAGCGCCGCCTGCGCGACGTCGCCCACCGCTACGGCGTCCGGCTGCGCCTCTTCCACGGCCGCGGCGGCACCGTCGGCCGCGGCGGCGGCCCCACCCACGACGCCATCCTCGCCCAGCCCTGGGGCACCCTCGAGGGCGAGATCAAGGTCACCGAACAGGGCGAGGTCATCTCCGACAAGTACCTCATCCCCTCCCTCGCCCGGGAGAACCTCGAACTCTCCGTCGCCGCCACCCTCCAGGCCTCCGCCCTGCACACCGCGCCCCGCCAGTCCGTCGAGGCCCTCGCCCGCTGGGACGCCGCCATGGACGTCGTCTCCGACGCCGCCCACGCCGCCTACCGCCGCCTCGTCGAGGACCCCGACCTGCCGGCGTACTTCCTCGCGTCGACGCCGGTGGACCAGCTCGCCGACCTCCACCTGGGCTCCCGGCCCTCCCGCCGCCCCGGCTCCGGCGTCTCCCTCGACGGCCTGCGCGCCATCCCCTGGGTGTTCGGCTGGACCCAGTCCCGGCAGATCGTCCCCGGCTGGTTCGGCGTCGGCTCCGGCCTCAAGGCCCTGCGCGAGGCCGGCCTGGACACCGTGCTCGACGAGATGCACCAGCGGTGGCACTTCTTCCGCAACTTCATCTCCAACGTCGAGATGACCCTCGCCAAGACCGACCTGCGCATCGCCCGGCACTACGTCGACACCCTCGTCCCCGACCACCTCAAGCACGTCTTCGACACCATCGAGGCCGAGCACGACCTGACCGTCGCCGAGGTGCTGCGCGTCACCGGTGAGCGGGAACTCCTGGACGCCGACCCGGTGCTGAAGCAGACCTTCGCCATCCGCGACGCCTACCTGGACCCCATCTCCTACCTCCAGGTCGCCCTCCTCAAGCGCCAGCGCGACGCCGCCGCCGCGGGCGAGCAGCCCGATCCGCTGCTCTCCCGGGCCCTGCTGCTGACCGTCAACGGCGTCGCGGCCGGCCTGCGCAACACCGGCTGACCGCACACCCGGACACGAAGGTGCCCCCGGGCCGCGCACCGGCCCGGGGGCACCTTTCGTTCTCGCGTCCGGGCGGCGGACCGCGCCGCCCGCCTCAGACCGCCAGGAAGGCCGCCGTGAGCAGCGCCGCCCCCGACACCGCCAGCACCCACGCGGCCCGCGTCCGCAGCAGCCCGCCCGCCACCACCACCGACGCCAGCAGCAGCGCCCCGCCCAACGGGACCCACGCGTACAGGATCCCGGCGGGACCCGAACGGACCGCCCGGACACCGTCCGGCCTCAGCACCACCGTGTAGGTCCCGCCCTCCGCCACGGCCACCGAGTCCTCCAGCACGACCTCCGCCCGCGGCTGCGACCCCGGCGACAGCGGCGCGTACCGCCCCGTGCACGCCTGCGCGGCGCACCGCGTCACCTCGACCGTGCCGCGCTCGCGCCCCTTCGTCAGCATCGCGTACTGCGCCGTGCCCCACGACGCCCACACACCGGCGACCAGGATCAGCGCGGCGACCGTGCCCATGGCCGCGAACCGGCCGTACCGCAGCACGGCGGAGGAGCCGCGGGAGGAGCTGACCGCAGAAGGCATGGCCGAGATCCTTGGCCATGACCTTGCGGCCGGTCAACTCCCGCCGGGGACGAGCCGGCGGACGCGCACCCCGGCGGCCACGCGCCGCACCCGGCCGGCAGACCGCGCACCGCGCACGACCGGCAGGCCACGCGCCGCGCACGACCGACGGATCACGCGTTGTAGGCGCCCTGCGCCCGCTCCAGACCCTCGGTCACCAGGCACTCCACCGCGTCCGCCGCCCGGTCCACGAAGTAGTCCAGCTCCTTGCGCTCCGCCGACGAGAAGTCCCGCAGCACGAAATCCGCCACCTGCATCCGCCCCGGCGGACGACCGATCCCGAACCGCACCCGGTGGTAGTCCGCACCGAACGCCTTCGTCATCGACTTCAGCCCGTTGTGCCCGTTGTCTCCGCCCCCCAGCTTCAACCGCAGCACGCCGTACCCGATGTCCAGCTCGTCGTGGACCGCCACCACGTGCGCCACCGGCACCTTGTAGAACTCCCGCAGCGCGTTCACCGGCCCGCCCGACAGGTTCATGTACGACATCGGCTTCGCCAGGACCACCCGGCGACCCGCCGGACCCGGAGGACCGATCCGCCCCTCCACCACCTGCGCCTGGGCCTTCCCGGCCCGCTTGAACCGGCCCCCCACCCGTTCCGCCAGCAGATCCGCCACCATGAACCCCACGTTGTGCCGGTTCATCGCGTACTCCGGCCCCGGATTGCCCAGGCCCACGATCAACCAGGGAGCCGCCGCGTCGGTCGTCACGTCCATGTCTCCTTCATACGCGTCGGCCGCTGCCCCGCACGGGAACAGCGGCCGACGAAACGACGACTGGGCAGGGGATCAGGCCTCTTCGCCCTCTTCGCCCTCCGGCGCCTCCTCCGCCTGCGCGGCCAGCACCTGCAGCACCACGGCGTCCTCCTCCACGGACAGCTTCACGCCCTCCGGGAGCGGGACGTCCTTCGCCAGGACCGAGGCACCGGCCTCCAGACCCGCGATGGACACCGGCAGGTAGTCCGGGATGCGCGTGGCCTCGGCCTCGACCGGCAGCGCCGGCAGCACGTGCTCCAGCAGGTTGCCACCCGGGGCCAGCTCGCCCTCGGGCTGCACCGGGATCTCGACCTGGACGATCTCGCCGCGCTTCACCATCAGCAGGTCCACGTGCTCCAGGAAGCCCTTCAGCGGGTCGCGCTGCACCGCCTTCGGGATCGCCAGCTGGGTCTCCTTGCCGTCGATGACCAGCTCGATCAGCACGTTCGGCGTACGCAGCGCCAGCAGCAGCTCGTGGCCCGGCAGCGTCAGGTGCAGCGGCTCGAGACCGTGCTCGTACACCACACCCGGCACCTTGTTGTCACGGCGGATGCGACGGGCGGCACCCTTGCCGAACTCGGTGCGCGTCTCGGCGTGGATCTTCACCTCGGACATGATCACTCCTCGAAGTCAGGAAACGGACGTGGTCACTCGGCCACGAACGGCCTGCTACGAAGAGCGCGTCGATAACGGACCACCGCACCACCCGCAAGAAGCGGTACGGCCTCCCTCGCCGAGCAACTGCAGCAGTCTACTCGGACCGGGAGGCCGCACCCAAAACGATCACCGGAGCACGCGGACCGCCCCGCGCACCCCCCGACCCGCCCTACTGCTCGTCGAACAGGCTCGTCACCGAACCGTCCCGGAACACCTCGCGCGCCGCACTCGCGATCGTCGGCGCGATCGACAGCACCTTGATCTTGTCCAGGGTCTCGGCCAGCTCCGTCGGCGTCGGCAGCGTGTTCGTGAACACGAACTCACTCACCCGCGAGTTCTTCAGCCGGTCCGCCGCCGGACCCGACAGCACACCGTGCGTCGCCGTCACGATCACGTCCTCCGCGCCGTGCGCGTACAACGCGTCCGCCGCCGCACAGATCGTGCCACCGGTGTCGATCATGTCGTCCACCAGCACGCACACGCGGCCCTTCACCTCACCGACCACCTCGTGCACGGTGACCTGGTTCGCCACGTCCTTGTCCCGGCGCTTGTGCACGATCGCCAGCGGCGCACCCAGCCGGTCGCACCAACGGTCCGCCACCCGCACACGACCCGCGTCCGGCGACACCACCGTCAGCTTCTCCCGGTCCACCTTCGCCCCCACGTAGTCCGCCAGCAGCGGCAGCGCGAACAGGTGGTCGACGGGCCCGTCGAAGAAACCCTGGATCTGGTCCGTGTGCAGGTCCACCGTGAGGAGGCGGTCGGCACCCGCCGTCTTCATCAGATCCGCGATCAGGCGCGCCGAGATCGGTTCACGACCCCGGTGCTTCTTGTCCTGCCGCGCGTAACCGTAGAACGGCACGATGACCGTGATGGACCTGGCCGACGCACGCTTCAGCGCGTCGATCATGATCAGCTGCTCCATGATCCACTTGTTGATCGGAGCGGTGTGGCTCTGGATCAGGAAGCAGTCGGCACCACGAGCCGACTCCTGGTACCGCACGTAGATCTCACCGTTGGCGAAATCGAAGGCCTTCGTCGGAACGACCCCGACACCCAGCTGCTGGGCGACCTCCTCGGCAAGCTCGGGGTGGGCGCGGCCGGAGAAGAACATCATCTTCTTCTCGCCGGTCGTCTTGATCCCGGTCACAGCACTTTCTCCTCAGAGGTCTCGCAGCTGGGTGTCCAGAAACCTCGTCGCCGGCACGCGAGAGGCATCACAGCTGGTAGGGGTGGGGTGTGCACTTATCACGGTACGCCGTGTTCGAAGCGCCGGTTTCCGGTCACCCCTCCCCGGCCGACCCCCGGGACGCCTCCTCCGCCGCCTTCGCGGCGGCACTCCCCGGACGCTTGCGAGCCACCCAACCCTCGATATTCCGCTGCTGACCACGGGCCACGGCCAGCGAACCGGGCGGCACGTCCTTCGTGATCACCGAACCCGCGGCCGTGTAGGCGCCGTCCCCGATCGTGACGGGTGCCACAAACATGTTGTCCGAACCCGTCCGGCAGTGCGACCCGACCGTCGTGTGGTGCTTGTCCTGCCCGTCGTAGTTCACGAACACGCTCGCCGCGCCGATGTTCGAGAAGTCGCCGATCGTCGCGTCCCCCACGTACGACAGGTGCGGAACCTTCGTCCCCTCACCGATCGACGCGTTCTTCGTCTCCACGTACGTGCCGATCTTGCCCTTGCGGCCGAGCCGCGTCCCCGGACGCAGATACGCGTACGGGCCCACCGTCGCCTCCGGACCCACCTCCGCACCCAGCGACACCGTGTTGTCCACCCGCGCACCGGGACCCACCCGGGTGTCCGTCAACCGCGCATGCGGACCCACCTCACAGCCCTCCGCCAGGTGCGTCGACCCGTGCAGCTGCGTCCCCGGGTGCACCACCACGTCCCGCTCGAACGTCACGGTCACGTCCACCCACGTCGTCGCCGGGTCCACCACCGTCACCCCCGACAGCATCGCGGCCGTCAGCAGCCGGTCGTTCAGGACCCGCCGCGCCTCCGCCAGCTGCACCCGGTTGTTGATCCCCGCGATCTCCCGGTGGTCGTCCGCCACCGAGGCACCCACCCGGTGACCCGCCTCACGCAGGATGCCGAGGACGTCGGTCAGGTACTCCTCGCCCTGGCTGTTGTCCGTCCGCACCCGCTTCAGCGCGTCCGCCAGCAGCGCCCCGTCGAACGCGAACACACCCGAGTTGATCTCCCGGATCGCCCGCTGCTCGTCGGACGCGTCCTTGTGCTCCACGATCGCGGTCACGGCCCCGCCGTCGTCCCGCACGATCCGCCCGTACCCGGTCGCGTCCGGCACCTCGGCCGTCAGCACCGTCACCGCGTTCCCGTCGGCGGAGTGCGTGGCCGCCAGCCGCCGCAGCGTCCCGCCCGTCAGCAGCGGGGTGTCACCGCAGACCACGATCACGGTCCCGGCCACGGAACCGCCCAGCTCCTCCAGCCCCATCCGCACGGCGTGACCCGTGCCGTTCTGCTCCGCCTGCACGGCGGTGCGGACCCCGGGGGCGACCTCGGCGAGGTGGGCGGTCACCTGCTCGCGGGCGTGCCCCACGACGACGACCAGGTTCTCCGGCTCGAGCTCACCGGCGGCGGCGAGCACGTGGCCCACCAGGGAACGGCCACAGATGTCGTGCAGGACCTTCGGTGTGGCCGACTTCATACGGGTGCCCTCACCCGCTGCGAGAACGACGACGGCTGCCGGGCGAATGGCGCTCACGGGATGCCCTTCGGCTGTGTTGGGGGTGGGGGTGGACACCCGCAGGATACCGGGGGGCTCGGAGGGGGGTACGGGGGGGGGGGGGGGGGGGGGGGGGGGGGGGGGGGGGGGGGGGGGGGGGGGGGGAGGGGGGGGGGGAGAAAAAAGGGGAGGGAAAAAAAAAAAAGGGAGAGAAAAG